>DATCGG010000136.1:0-8959 GCA_036509075.1 Gemmatimonadaceae bacterium | reverse complement strand
AGATCTCGACCTACCTGCGCCCGATGGGATCGACGGTACCGCAGATCTACGGCCCGAGTGGCGACGAGCCCTGAATCGGTTTGTTCACGATGGGTCGCCGTTGGGGCCGACTACGATGCCACGCAATACTCGGAAAGGGGGAAACGGAAACGGCCGGAACCAAACAGATTTTGCGGATCGCTCCACGTAGCGGAGAACTCCACTCGCAACGAGCCGTGATTTCCTGGGAACAGCGTCGGGACGTTCATATCACGCTTCCCGACGTTGCTCCCGTTAAACAGCATCCGTCGTAGTGGTTACACAGCGACGGTCAGCGCGGCCGTCATGCCGTTTGTGACATCACCCGTCACCGTCGCGAGCTCGAGCGATGCCCCGTCGCTGAACACGTTGTCGGTCGCCAGCGAGATCCGAGAGAGATTGCGCACGCTTGACGCATAGCCCGACGTCGCGTACACCACATCGCACGACGCCTTCGGCAACGCGATCTGCGACGTCGCGATCTTGTTCGACACCGATTGCGCCGCGGTGAGGTTCTGGTACACCTCGAAGTGGATGTGCGGCCAGCGTCCCGAGTAGCAGCCCGGGAAGATCGACGTGAACTTCACCTTGCCGTTCCCGTCAGCCGCCTGCACACCGCGTAGGAAGTTCTGGTTCGTGAAGCCGCTCGAGTAGAGTGAATAATTTCCGGCGGCGTCGCAGTGCCAGAGGTACACGGCGTAGTCCGAGAGCGGCGAACAGCTCGCGGCCGACACGATCGTGAGCTCGAGGTTGAGCAGCACCCCGCTGGCGCTTCCACTCAAGCCGCCGAAGCTCGAGCGGATGTCGTTGCGCACGACGCCCGTCGTCCTCAGGGCGTTCGGTCCATTCGAGCCGTCACCAGGGAAAGGGCCGGCCGTCTCCTCGGGAATTTTGGCCACGCAATTCGCCGAGCCGCCCGTCGTGTCGGTGCCGGTGGTGCCATTCGTGTCCGATCCGGTGATCGAGTTGGCGTCGCCGGCACAGCCGAGCAGCGGAATGGCGCCGAGCGCAACGCCTAACCGGGCCGTGGTGCGCAACATCCTGCGCCGGCCCATGGCCACGCCCGTTTCGAGCAAGTCGCGATGCAGACCACCCTTGTCGTCATGGTCGTCGTCGTGGTGATCATCGCGGCGAAAGTTCAGGAAAAGCATTCTGGTCTCCGGGGTCGTTGTGCGGTCTGAGTGATAACCCCTGAGCGGTCGAATACCCCTAACCTGATCCGCGTTATGATACGAACGGCACGAGGACCACCATGAGCTGCACGGGACCTCAGCTCGGGCTGATCTGCGCTGCCTTCTTTCGTGCCTCCGCGACGACATCGTTGGCGCGCTTGTCCGCCTCCCGGATCATAGCATCCGCTCGATCGCTGGCTTCCTTCTTCATTCGATTCGCCGCGGCCTGGGCGGCGGCTTTCGCGATCGGGTTTGTGGTACGCGCGACCAACGAATCCGCCCGCGTGTTCGCCTCGAACCTAACGGTGTCCGCGAGCTTCTGTGCTTCCGCGCGAATCGCCGCTGCCTGCTGCTCGGCCTGAGCGATCATCTGCTCGGCCTGCGCCTGCGCTTTCTTTCGCGCCTCATCGGCGGCGGAATCGGCCTTCTCCTTCAGCGAGTCGACCTGCTGGGCGACTGCTTGCTGCGCCGCCTGCTTGACGCTTTGGCCCGTTGACGCTACGAGGTCCGCAAGGTTGGTCTGAACGGTTGGACTCGTTATGGTTCCACCGACCTTGATGCCGAGCACGACCGTGTCAGCCGCCTGTAGGTTGAGACCCGTGCGCCCAGCGCGGGAGATCAGACTGGCGATCGCCTGGTTGGCCGCGGCACCGAGGTCGGCGCGCGCAACGCGGAGACCTAACGTGTACTGCAGGGACTGATCGAATCCGTGAGAGCCCGCGACCTGTAGCGCGGATCGGCCGGCGCGCACGGTGAACGGATTGACCTGTACCCGTCCGGCCTTGATCTGAACCGAGGCGCGAAGGCTGTCCAGCGTTGGGTTCCTCAATTGCTCGAGCTTTATCGCGTCCGCGATCTTGCCTAACAGCGGCAGGCCCTGGATCACGAGATCGGACGTCTTCAGCGCACCCTTTCCGTCGAGCACGTTGAACAGCGGCAGCATGTCCTTCCCGAGCGCGCCGGCGAGATGCAGGTCGGTCGACACGTTGCCGCGTGCGAATTTCGCAACCGGCGCCAGCATCTGTACCGTCGTGAGGGCGGAGAACGCGCTCGGAATGTCGACGCTCTTGAGTTGTACTTGCGTGTCGAACGTCGGTCGCACGGAATCGACCGTCTCGTAAAAACCGCTCACGCCGATCGAGCCGCCCAGCGTATTCATGGTGAAATTGTCGAGCGTGGCACGCTTGTCTTTCACGCGCAGGGCGCCGCGCGCGTTCGTCATTTTGAGCTTTCCGTAAATCAGCTCGCCGACGGTCGCCTGGAGGCCGAAGTCGATGTTCCCCGGAACCTGGATGATCGTGAGGCTGTCGTCCGACTTCCATTCATCGAGGTTGAAGCGCTGGCTCACGAAGGTTGCGTTCCCGCGCAACGGATCGCCGCGCAGCGCGAACGGCAGGAGGTTCTCGACGTAGCCCGAGAGCTGCACATCGCTGCTGCCGATCTGCGCCGAGAACGAGCGAAGGTCTGCGCGCTGCGGCGAGATCTGTAGCGAGGCTTCCGTTACCGCCACATCTCGCGGCAGATCGGCGCTCTTGAGCGTGAGATCGCGCACGCCGAGATTGCCGCGTGCCGCAATGCGGTCGTACTGTTTGCGGTCTACGTACGACATGCGGGTGCGCACCGCGACATCCGCGTCGATCTTGCCGGTCAGCTCTTTCACGCTGGCGAGCTTCACGGTCTTGCGCAGATTGGCGAGATCGAGCTTGCCCGTTAGGCGGAGGTCGACGTCGGGGTCGGAGATCGGTGTCCGCAGGACGAGAGCGCCATCGATCGGCTGGCCTCCGATCGCGGCGTGAAAGCGGTCGAGGCGAACCATTGTGCTGTCCACGTCGCCGCCCGGATTCCGCAGCTTGAGGTCGAGCGCGATGTCCCGGGCGGGCAGCGGCAGGTCAGGGTACTGAAACGCGCCGTTCGCCACGTTTGCGTTCACCGAGAACGATGGGAACGCCTTGTCGCCGTAGTCTCCCTTGACCTGCCCCGAGAGTGTCAGCACGCCGGCAGTCTTGAGCTTCTGGAAGTCGCGCATGTAGATCGCCGGCACCAGCGACAGGATGTGCCGGAAGTCGGTGCGCGGCGTGTTGAACGACAGGTCGAGCGCGACGTCGTCGCCGCGCATCGCGGCGGATCCCGTGAGCGCGAGGCGCAGGTCGTTCAACCGGATCTCGTTCTTCGCGAGCGTGAACTTCTTGTTTCGCATGTCCGCGTTCACGTCGGCTGCGAGGTCCAGCGCGACGTGATTGAGGTAGGGAATCCCCGCGAACCGAACCGTCACGGATTCCCCGTGCGCCCGCGTTGCGAGCGTGAAAAGGTCGGTAGCGAAGTCGCCGCTGAGCGACTGCCGGTATCCCACGAGCGATGCGAAGAGCCGCGACTTGCGGTCATCGAGCGAGATCGTGGCGTTGCTGATGTCGAGCTTGCGGAGGCTCACCTTGAACGGACTCGGCGCCTTCTGCGTCGTGGGCGCGGTCTTCTTCGTGATGTCCCAGTTGGCGCTCCCGTCCTCGAGGACCTTGAGCGCGATCACGGGTCGCTCGAGCTCGATGGAGCGAACGACGATCGCGTCGCCTGCACGATAGTTCCGCAGCACGCTGCCGATGTCGAGCACGACACCGAGTCGGTGGATCCTCGCCAGCGTATCGCCGGCAAAGAGCCGCTTGCCCGCGATGCTCAGGTCATCGAGCCTGAGCGTCAGATTTGGAAAGTCGCCGAATAGCGAGAGGCCGGCGCCGTGCCAGTCCACCCGCGCCTCGAGTGCCGAGTTGACCTCGGTCTTCACTCGCGCGGCGATGCGGTCACTGAACAGAAATGGCAGCGTCGCCAGCAGGACGAACAGGACGACGATCACCGTTCCTGCGCCGAGAAGGATCTTCGTCCGCGTCTTCATGAGGATGCTCCCGATCGCATTTCGAATTCTATGCGCTATTGGATACGTGTGGGCTCGCGGCCCGAGCGGCCTGACGGTATCCTTGCCCGTTCCCGAGACGACCAGGAGGGTGTCGATGATTCGCTCGCGCGTGGGAGGGCTCGCGCTGGCGTTGGCGCTATCTGGCTGTGCGCGTAGCGGTGTGAGCCACAACACCGGGGCGCTGCCCGCGACCGGCGACGCATCAGGTGCCGCCCTCGCCCAGATCTATTTCTGGCGGGCGAAGCCCGGGAAAATCGATGAGTACACGCGATACATCCGCGAGCGCGCGGAGCCGATCGATGCCGAGGCGCGCCGATCGGGAGCATTCATCTCGGTCACGACGTATCAGGCATCCGACACGACCGTGCCGTGGACCCACATGCGCGTGTTTCTGCTGCGCGACTCGACGCAGTTACGCGGCCTCGGTGACGCGCTCACCGCGGCGGGTGTTCGCCTCGAGCCCGACAGCGTGAAGCGGCGGCAGCAGAGCGAGTACTCGGCGTCACTCCGCGACCGGGTCGGTTCGACTGTGGTCAGCATCGTTAGGTGATGACGTGAGCAGCGGCGCGTAGCCATTGCAACCGTCACCCTGGAGTCAACAACGAACGCAGAATACGCAGACCGGCGCTTCGCGCCGGGCGCAGAGGGCCGCAGAAGGCTCCGCGCTCGGGCGGTCTCCTCACACAACGAGCCGAGATTTTGAATGGAACTGCCTCGGGAGCTCAGACGGGGGCAGTTCCCCTTTCAAAAGGCTCGGGTGCGATCAGCCGTAAGGGCGGAGGAGGCTTCAGCGTCCTTCTGCGGCCGCCCGCTGACGCGGGCGGTCTACGTATTCTGCGTTCGTTGTTGTTCCACTTCCCGGGTCGAGATGCGGGACGCGCGCAGTCGACCTTGATCGCGCGTGTCTGGTTTCTCGTCTACTTGTACCGGACGCCGTGCTTCACCACGACGTCCACACGCTGCAAGAGGTCGATGTAGCGCAGCACATCTCCGCGCACCGCGATGACGTCCGCGTACTTGCCAGCGCTCACCGTGCCGACGTCACGGTCCGCCTTCATCGCCACCGCCGGCCAGTACGTTGCCGCGCGGATCGCGACCATCGGGTCGACGCCAAGGCGATTCACCCACGTGGCCAGCTCGTTCCACGTCGAGCAGCAATGGAAATTCATTGGCACGCCCGAGTCGGTGCCGATGAGCAGCACCACGCCCGACTCCTGCAGCTGCTTGAACTTCCGCGCGAGCGTTGGCCGGCGGCTCGGGACCATCGAGAAGTACGCGAGCTGGTCGGGATGCGCCAACGACTGCTTGATGTCGGCGATGATCGAATCCGGCAACCCTACATGCCATGCGGGGTCGTCCACCTTCTCCGGATGGTCACGTAGATACTCGTAGTTGAACAGCACGTCGATGGTTGGTGTCCAGAAGAACGGGCCCGCTGCACCTCGAGCTGTTCGCTCGCGCAGGGCGGACATGATGTCGTCCGGATACTCCGGAGCCGTCGCGAGTCCCGTGTGCTCGAAGTCGTCCACCCCGGCCGCGAGGCCTCGGCGAATCTCTTCGGGACGATGCGCGTGCGCGACGACCATGAGGTTGGCTTTGTGCGCTTCGTCAACGACCGCCCGCACTTCCTCCATCGTCATCTGATCCTGATCGATCATCTTGATGACGTTCACGCCGGCCTTGGCCAGGCGACGCACCTTCTCCCGCGCGTCGGCCTCGCCTTTCACACCCCATCGGAAGTAATCCGTGCCCGGATACGGCTCGTGCTGGATGAACGGCCCCGACACGTAGAGCGTCGGGCCCGGCAGCTTCCCGACATTGATCGCATCGCGCACCGCGATGCTCGCGCCTAACGGGCCGCCAAGGTCCCGTGCGCTCGTCACGCCGGCGAGGAGCAGCTGCTTCGCCGACGCCGGCATGATCACCGACTCCAGGAGTGGCGGGTAGGTCTTGTCCCAATGCGCGTAGTCGCCGTGCCCGTTGATCATGAGATGCACGTGCATGTCCCACAGCCCGGGCAGCACGCTCATCCCCTCGGTCGAGATCAGCTCGGCGCCAGCGGGCACGGCCAGCGTGCCCACCTGCCCGACGGCGCGAATGCGCTCGCCATCTATGATGATCACACTATTTCTGAGCGGCGTTCCGCCGTACCCGTCGATCAGCGTTCCGCCGACGAGTGCTTTGACGCGCGCAGTTTGCGAGGTTTGACTGCTCGCGCGCTGCGGCGTGATGGCGAGGACAAGCGCGAGGATCGCTGAGCAGCGCGGAATCACGTGAGTTCGCATGGCTGAGCTGGCGAAGGGGTCGGGGAATCGTGGCGACGATTCGAGTCGGCGCAAGGCTCGCCGCCAACTTTTCGACCCGGGTAGTTGTCCAAGCCCATACTTCTTCGCCCGATCCACTATCTCCAGTCACCATTCGCATGGGCACATCACGCGACGACATTCGATACGCGATGCGGCGTATCCGACGAGAACCCGCCTTCGCCGCGTTCGCGGTGGCGATCATGGCCATCGGCGTCGCCGCCGTGACGGCGGTGTTCAGCGTGATGAGTCCACTCATGCTGCGGCCGCTGCCATTCGCGCATCAGGAGCGACTTGTTTGGGTCGCGGGCGAGCCAAGCGGCGGACTGTCCCTCGTCACTTCACGGGTGTTCAACCTGCGCGATTACCGCACCTACAACCGATCGTTCGAGGCGATCACCGGTTTCAACGCGTTCTTCGACTACGACAGCTACAATCTCGTTGGCGACGGGCCACCCGAGCGCCTCGTCGGCGTTGGTGTCGTGCAGGACTTCCTCCCGGTGCTTGGCGTCCCGCTCCTGCTGGGGCGGAACTTCACGGATGAGGAAAGCGTCTGGAACGGTCGCCACGCGGCGATCCTGACGCACGGCTTCTGGACTCGACGCTTCGGTGCAGACCCCGCAATCGTCGGTCGGTCGATCACGCTGAATGGCGAACCGACCGAGGTGATCGGTGTGCTGCCGAAGTGGTTCGACTTCGCGTCGACGTTTGCGCCATCGTCGCGAGTCGACTTCCTGACGACGTTCCCGGTGAGCGCCGAGACCGACCGGCAGGGCAATACGCTCTCGATGATCGCTCGGCTCAAGCCTGGCGTCACCGTGGCAACTGCCCAGGCCGACCTCGATCGCGTCAACAAGCAGTTGAAGGAGGCCGACCCGCAGCGCTGGGGATTGCGCGCGACCGTCAGCGGATTGCGAGACCATCTTGCGGGATCGTTCCGCGCTCCGTTCCTCGTGCTTGCCGTGGCGGCCGCACTCGTATTGGCCGTCGCGTGTGGCAATCTGTCGAATTTGCTCCTCGTGCGCGCGCAGCAGCGTGCGAAGGAGATGAGCGTTCGAAGCGCGCTCGGCGCGACACGCCGCCGCCTCGTCGTGCAGCTATTGACGGAGAGCCTCATCCTCGCGACGGCCGGCGGCTCGTTAGGGGTGGGCCTCGCGTTCTGGATCACGAGATGGGTATCGGGCACGACGGCAGTGAGCATCCCGATGCTGCGTGCCGTCTCCGTCGACGCGTCCGCGTTAGGCTTCACGCTCGTCGCCACGCTGCTCACCGGACTGGTGGTCGGGATCGCGCCGGCGCTGCAGCTGTCGCAGGGCAGGGAATGGACGACCCTGAACGAGGCAAGCCGCGGGTCCAGCGGCGGTCGCCGCACCAACGCCGTGCGTGAGGCGCTCGTCGTGGGTGAGGTGGCGCTCGCGTTCGTCTTGCTCGTCGGAGGAGCGCTGTTGCTGCGAAGCTTCGTCGGCCTGCTCGACGTGAACCTCGGGTTCCGGCCGGACGGGGCCATGATGTGGCAGCTGGACGCGGGCCGGGACTTCCCGAACGACACGGTGCGACTCGCGTATTACGAGAACCTCGCTGGCCGGATGCGCGAGGTGCCGGGCGTGGACGTCGTGGGGCTGACGGACACGCCGCCGCTCGGTCGCAACCGAAGCTGGGGCATCCGCGCGAAGGGTGTTGTGTACGAGAAAGGCGAGCTGCCAACGGTGTTCCCCCGGCTCGTCGACGCGGAGTACCTGCGCGCGATGAAGGTTCCACTGATATCCGGCCGCCAGTTCACGCGCGACGACCGCGACGGCTCGGACCTGGTCGCGATTCTTAACCAGACCGCGGCAGCCAAGCTCTTTTCCGGCAGGGACCCGCTCGGTCAGGTCTTGCTCCTGTTCGACAAGGAGGTTCGGGTCGTCGGCGTCGTGTCAGACGTCCGGCACCAGGCGCTCGAGAAGGAATCCGGATTCGAGCTGTACCTGCCGTACACGCAGTTCCCGTACTTCGGGACGCTGGCGATGGTGGTTCGATCGCGTGTCCCGGCAACGGCATTGACGCCGCGCGTGCAGGCGGCGCTGCGGGGGGTGGATCCGATGCTGCCGGTGGCGGATTATCAGACGCTCGATTCCGTCGTGGAACGTTCGGTCTCGCCGCGCCGGTTCATTCTCATGGTACTCGGTGCGTTCGCCGGTACGGCGCTGCTCCTCGCGGCGCTCGGCATCTACGCCGTGCTGTCGTACTCGGTCAGCCAGCGGATTCGTGAAATTGGAATTCGCATGGCGCTTGGCGAGTCCGCGGGCAGCGTTAGGCGGCGCGTCGTGGTGCGAACGCTGCTCCTCGCTGGCGCCGGCGTCGTTGTGGGCGCGGTCGTATCGCTCGGCGCCGCGCGTCTGATTCGGTCGCTGCTGTACGGGGTTGGCCCGTCGGACGTGGTGTCGTTCGCCGCTACGGCAACGGTCCTGGTCGCGGTGTCGGCGCTCGCGGGGTTCCTGCCGGCGCTGCGCGCGTCGAGAACGGATCCGATGGTGGCCTTGAGGTCGGGGTGAAGCCGGGACATCGGGACTCGGGACATC
>DATCGG010000135.1:0-12109 GCA_036509075.1 Gemmatimonadaceae bacterium | reverse complement strand
GTCGCCTGGCGCAGCGCCGAGATGTCGTCGATCACCCAGAACCCTCGCCCGTGCGTTGCGACGATGAGGTCGTTCTCGTAGAACGCGAAATCGCGAACCGACGTGACCGGAAGGTTGAGCTGGAGCGGTTGCCAGCTGTCGCCATCGTCGAACGACAGGAACGCACCACGCTCCGTGCCGCAGACGAGGAGGCCGCGCCGCTGCGGGTCTTCCTTGATCGAATGGACGTACACGCCAGCCGGGAGACCATTGGTGATCTTCTGCCAGCTCTGCCCCAGGTCACGCGTGCGGTAGATGTACGGCTCGAAGTCCTGAAGCTGATGGCGATCGACGCTCGCGTACGCCGCGTTGGGATCGAAGTGGGACGCCTCCACCATGGTGACGCGGCTCCAGACCGTAATGGCGTTAGGCGTCACGTTCTGCCACGTCTTGCCGTCATCCTGCGTGACCTGGATCAGACCGTCGTCGGTGCCGATCCAGAGGAGCGGCGCGCGGAGTGGTGAGGGCGCGACGGCATAGATGACGCCGCGCTTCCCGTTGCGGTCGACCTGTGCGGCCGCGGCCGCGTCGAGCGTAGACGGCACGCCGGCGTCGGGTCGCGTGAGGTCGCCACTGATCCGCGTCCATGTTTTGGCGGCGTCAGTTGTCTTGAACAGGAACTGGTTCGCGTAGTAGAGCGCGTGTTGATCTGCTGGCGAGAACACGAGCGGCTGCGTCCAATCCGCGCGCGCCTGTTCAGGCGACTGCGGTGCCGTCGTGCCGCGGACGGCGGTGTTCGTCTCGAGGTTCCAGCGCGTACTGATGCCGCCAAAGATGACGCCCGGGTTGAGCGGGTCGGCCGCCGTCATTCCGCTCTCGCCACCAGCGCCGATCGGTTCCCAATCGCGCATCGAGATCTCGGCGAACTTGCCACGGGAACGCACCGCCACCGCGCCCGAATCCTGTTGCGCGCCCGTCACCCAGTACGGGAATCGACCGTCCACCGAGAGGTGGTAGATCTGTGCTGTCGGCTGGTTGAGCCACGAGCTCCAGGTGACTTCGCGCGGGTCGTCCGTCCGCGCGTTCCGCGTGATGATCGCACCCTGGTCGCTGGCGACGATCATGGTGTTCGGGTCGTCCGGGGAGATCCACGCCTGGTGGTAGTCGTCGCCGCCGGGCGATCCGCGTAACGCAACCCACGTGTTGCCGCCGTCACGGGTCCGGCTCACCGCCACGTTAGGCACGTACACGGTGTCGGCATCCTTCGGGTCGACGACGAGCTTCTCGAAGTACCAGCCCCGGCCCCAGAGCGCGGGGTCGCCGGACATCTTCGTCCAGCTTGCGCCGGCGTCATCGGAGCGGAAGAACCCACCCTGACCCTGCGGAGCCTGCGCGCCTGCCCTGCCCCCCGCACCGGCCGGAGGGGGCGGCGGTGGGGGAGCGTTCGGGTCTGCGACGAGACAGTCGACCACCGCGTACAGACGACCCGGTTTGCTCGGCGCGACGACGATCCCGCTCCGGCCGATGCCCTCCTTCGGCAGACCGTTCGTGAGCTGCCTCCAGGTGGCGCCGCCGTCGGTGCTCTTGAAGATCCCGCCGCCGGGGCCATTCGTGGGGGCATACGTGTACCAGGGCGGGCGGCGTGTGTTCCAGAGGCAGGCGTACACGACACGGGAATTCGTCGGATCGATCACGACATCGACTGCGCCGACGTCATTGTTCTTGAACAGCACCTTGCGCCACGACTTCCCGCCGTCGACGGACTTGAAGACGCCGCGATCGGCGTTAGGCGCGTAGAGATGGCCAATGGCGGCGACGAACACGATGTTCGCATTGCGCGGGTCGACGGCGATCTTGCCGATGTGCTGGGTGTCGTCGAGGCCGAGATGCGTCCAGGTCTTGCCGGCATCCGTCGACTTGTAGACGCCGTTCCCGTATCCGACCGAATCGCGCAGCGTGGACTCGCCGCTTCCGACGTAGATCGTGTCGGGCGCCGACGGCGCAACGGCGAGCGCGCCGATGGAGGCTACGGGCTGCGAGTCGAAGATCGGCTCCCACACACGTCCGGCGTCGATCGACTTCCACACGCCGCCGTTCACGTGCCCGAAATAGAACTCGTTAGGTCGGCCGACGACCCCGCACACGGCGTCCACGCGGCCGCCGCGGAAGGGGCCGAGCATGCGCCAGCGGAGCCCGGAGAACAGCGGCGTGAGCTCGTCGGCCGCCGTCGCCATACGGTCGCCCGAGATGCTGGCCGGGATCGGAAGCGCGCGCGCGATCCCCGGGCCGAGCACGGTCAACCCCAGCCCTGCCACGCCAGTGCGCGCCAGAAAATCCCTTCGCGAAATGTCGTCGTTGTGACTCACATGATCCTCACATCAAAGCGGAGCTGGCGACTGGCGACTGGCGACTGCCGAGTCCCTAGTCCCCAGTCCCTACTTCTTCACCGTCGCGCCAGTCAGATGCGCAATCGCGCCAAGTGTCGTCTGCGCCGCGTTCAAACCGAGCCTGAAATCCTTGTCGCTGTACGTCGTGTAGACGTCAGTCGGCTGGTGCCAGTTGGGATCCCAGCCGGCACCGATCTCGCGGCCACGCTCGTTCTCCCGCAGGCTGATGGCCGGGACGAGGTCCTGGAACGGCGCACTGTCCGTGTTCGTCATGTGCGGCCCGACCTGCGCCGGATAGTCCGTCGCATACAGCTCGTTCGCCCGGTGGAACACCCACGCAAGCTTCTGCGCGCCATCCGCCATCTTCGAGCTCGATTGGAACTCGATGTTCACGTCGGCCTCGGGACGCTGCTCGGGACTCACCGTCCCATCGGCACGCGGCATCCCGTGATCCCACATCATCATGTCGTGCTGGATCATGCCAAGCCACTTCGGCTCCGGGTATTTCTTCGACCCGGCTGGCGATTCCTTCCCCTGCAGCGCCTGACGCTGCGCGACGTACGCTCTGGCGCCGTTCAACCCGGTCTCCTCGTTGTTCCACAGGATGAATCGGATCGAGCGGTCGGTCTGCACGTCCGGGCTCGAGAAGATGCGCGCGAGCTCCATGACGACCGCCGTTCCCGAGCCGTCGTCGTTCGCCGCCTCGTTCCAGCCGTGACCGTCCATGTGGCCGCCAACGATGTACATCTCGTCGGGGTGCGTCGTACCAACCTTCGTGCAGTACACCTCCTGCCGCTCACCCGGCGTCGTCGGCTCTGCGTCAAGCGCGCGGATTCTGGGGTCGGGCTGCTTGAGCGAATCGGTGTTCACTCCCGTGGGCCCACGATTGCCGCGAAGGCGTCCGCCACCCGACGCTTGGGTGCTGCGTGCTGCCGCCGCACGACGCGCCGCAATCGCCGCGCTGTCCAGCGGCTGCGCTGGTGCGGGCGGCTGGTACTCGTACGTGATGCGCTCGGTGTTCGTGCAACCATAGCTCTTGAGCTGCGCCTCGATCCAGTCCACCGCATCGCGATTGCGTTTGGTTCCCTGGCGCCGATCGCCGAACTGCGTGAGCCCTTTGATCGTTGCCTTGTATTTCTCGAGGTCGAGGCGGCCGATCATGGTGCGAATGGCGTCGTTCGCCGTATCCGCCGCCGGGCTCGGTGCACCGCCCTGGCCCATGGCCGGCGTGACGAGGAGGGCGACGAGGCACCAGGCCGCGACCGCCGCGGTCAACCGGGAGTTCGCTCGCATGAAAATCCTGTTAGGCAACGGGTAAGCGGACGATGCGGGGTGATTGCGCAGACGCGCGACCGTCATGCTGGCGACAGCTTGGGACCGCTAACTTCGAGCCATCAGGCAGGCTCAGGTCAAGTACGCTACGCGGGTGCGCTGCGTTGGGGCAGATCAGGAGAAGGATTCTCGCAGCAGTGGCTGTGGTCGCGGTGTCCGGATGCGGGGGCGCAGACCGGCCCACGCGTGTCACACGCGACCCGCTGCTCCGCACACAGCCGGTCTTCCTCTATGGCGCCGCCGACACGACGCGGCCACCGCGCGCCGTGATTTTCTTCTTCGGCAACGACATCGGCTTCTGGCAACCGCATCGTCGGCTCGCCGCCTCGCTTGCGCAGTCGCAGTACGCCGTAGCGGGCTTCGACATGCGGCCGCTCCTCCGTAGTCTTCCGGACCGCGGCCCCATTCGGGACAGCGCCTTCATCGCCGCCATCGAGCCCATCATCGCCCGGTCGCGCCACGAGCTCGGAGCCGACTCCGCACCGCTCATCATTGCCGGGCACTCACTCGGCGCAGAAGTCGCGATCTGGACCGCGGCGCATACGTGCGAGCCTGATGTTGCGGGTGTCCTGGCGATGTCACCAGGCTCACGAAGCCATCTCCGCGTCTCGGTGAGCGACATCATGAATGGACCCGAGCCAACCGAACCCGGAAGCTTCGCGGTGGCGGACGCGATCGGCGAGGTTCCAGGCGACGAGCGCATCGCCGTCATCCGCGGCACGAAAGACAAGCTCACGCGCTCGGATCCAGCACTGATGGCGGCCGGCGGCGACCGGATCGAGCGGTTCTCGGTGCTCCTGGCCGGCCATTCACTCAAGGGGCTGACGATGGCCGGCTTCGAGACGCATCGCGCCGTGGACTGGCTCCTGGGACCGCAGAGGGTTTCGCGTTAGGTGCGTCAACGCGCTCCTCATCTCGCGCTGCCGGTGTCGCCGCGGGGGTCTCACGCGCGATCCGCGTGCCGGTCACACAGATGGCGAGCCACGCAGTTCCCGCGGCGAATCCGCCGATCACGTCGGTCGGAAAGTGCATGCCCAGGTAGATGCGACTCACACCGACGGCGAGCGCGAGGACGGCCGCGACGAGATACAGGAAGCGTGGCTTCATCCCCGGCGGACGCCAATACGTCGCCACCACATACGCGAGCATCCCGTAGCCGATCGTCGCGGCCATCGTGTGGCCGCTCGGGAAGCTGAACGTGCTCTCGTGCAGCACTCGTATCGGCCGAGAACGGTGAATCAGCAGCTTCAGCAACCGGTTCACGAGCACGCCGCCAACGTACGCCGACAGCCAACAGACGAACACCAATCGGTGCCGCTGGCGCCACAGCACCCAGGCGCCCACGACAGCGATGGTTGGAATCACCGGGATGTCGCCGAGGTGGGTGATGCCGGTGAAGATGCGCAGGCCAAGTGGGCTCGTGTGGGCCGCCATCCAGTCCAGCGCCGCCACGTCGACCCGCACGACGGTCGCGTTGTCGAGCACTTCCTCGAGCACGGTACCGAACAACCAGAGCGCGAGCGCCGCGATGGTGAGGCTCACGGTTACGTGCAGCCCGAGGTACGCTTTGGGATCGAGTCGCGCCGCGACGAATCGCGCCAGTCGCGATGGATGTTGAATCGTCTCGGCAACGTCCGGCGCGTTCTTCGCGAGGGTTGGTCCGTCTGCCATGATGCGGAACGTAGCCATCATACCTTGCGCCATTGTGACGGAATGAGGACGATCAGTCATGCGTACACTCGGGATCCTTGGCGGCATGAGCTGGGAGTCTACGGCCGAGTACTATCGTCTCATCAACCGTGGGATCGCCGAGCGACTCGGTGGCCTCCACTCGGCGCGGCTGGTGATGCACAGCGTGGACTTCGCCGAGGTCGCGGAGATGCAGCGCTCAGGTAACTGGCGCGCGGCCGGCGCTACGCTCGGCGAGGCAGCCGCGGGACTCGAACGCATCGGCGCAGAGGCGATCGTGCTGGCGACGAACACCATGCATCAGGTTGCCGCCGACATCGAACGCGCCGTTGGCATTCCACTCATTCACATCGTCGATCCCACAGGTGAGGCGCTCACGCGCCACGGGGTGCGACGCGCCGGCCTGCTCGGCACTCGCTACACGATGGAGCTTCCGTTCTGGCGCGAGCGATTGCGGGAGCGCTATGCCATCGACCTCGTGGTGCCTGACGAGGCCGACCGTGCGCTCGTGCATCGCGTCATCTTCGACGAGCTGTGTGTCGGACGCATCGATGCCGACTCACGCGCGCAATACGTCGCGGTGACGGAGCGGCTCCAGGATGCCGGCGCGGAGGCGGTGATCTTCGGGTGCACCGAGATCGGATTGCTGCTGCGACCGGAGCATGTCTCGCTGCCGGCGTTCGACACGACGGCGCTGCACGCAGCGGCTGCCGTGTCGTTCAGTCTCGTCGACTAGACCTCGAGCCTATCTCCTTCCCGCGCGGCCACGAGATACAGCGCCGGCATCAGGTAGACACTGATCAGGAGTCGGGAAAACAACCCGCCGACGATCACGAGCGCGAACGGCCTCTGCGAGTCCGACCCCACGCCCGTCGACAACGCGGCCGGCAGCAGGCCTAACGCGGCCACGAGCGCCGTCATCATGATCGGCCGCAACCGCAGCAACGCCGCCTCCAACGTCGCCTCATCGATAGGCTTCCCCGTCCGCCGCAGCTCATTCACGTAGGAGATGTACACGATCGCCGTCTGCACCGAGACGCCGAACAGCGCCAGGAATCCGATGCCCGACGACACCGAGAACGGCGTCCCCGAAAGCTCCAATGCCAGCAAGCCACCGATCGGCGCCGAAAGTACCACGCCCGCGACGGTGATGAACGGGAACTTGAAGTTGTTGTAGAGCGCGAACAGGATCACGAAAATCAGCGCGAGCGTGACTGGCAGGATGAGCTGCAGCTGCGCGCGCGACGCCGTGTACTCCTCGTACTCCCCGCCCCACACGATCCGATACCCCGCCGGCAGCGGCACAGCGGCGGCGACCTTCTTCTGTGCTTCCTGGACCGCGCTCGCGAGGTCGCGCCCCTCCACGGAGTACTGGACTCCAATGAAGCGAGAGTTGTCCTGGCGGTAGATGAACGACGCACCGTTCGCCAGCTTGATGTCCGCCAGCTCGCGCAGCGGCACACGCTGACCGTCCGCCGTCGCGACGAGCACGTTCCCGATCTGCTCCGGCGTCTCGCGATATTGCGGGAGCAGCCTAACGACGAGGTCGAAGAGTCGCTCTCCCTGCGCCACCTGCGTTGCCGCCGAGCCACCCACCGCCGCCTCGATCAACCCGTTGATGTCGGCGACGTTGATCCCGTAGCGCGCGATCTTCGTCCGGTCAATGTCGATCGTCAGACTCGGCTGACCGAGCTCCTGAACCACGGTCACGTGCTTCACGCCCGCGACCTGGTCGAGAATGCGCTTCACGGCGCGTCCTTTCTGCTCGAGCACAGCGAGGTCGCTGCCGAAGACCTTCACGTCGAGTGAGCTCTTGAGGCCCGTCTCGGCCTCGTCGACCGCGTCCTCGGCCGGCTGCGTATAGTTGAACGTGATGCCCGGAAACACCTTGAGCCTCTCGGCTACGGCATCAATGAGCTGCGCCTTGTCCCGATACGCGCCGTGCCACTCGCTGTACGGCTTGAGCCCGACGTAGAACTCGGCGTTGAAGAAGCCGGTGGGATCGGTACCGTCATCCGGGCGGCCGTGCTCGGATGCCACGATCGTCACCTCCGGGAACGAACGCAGAATGCTCGTCACCTGCGGCACGATCCGCGACGATTCCTCGAACGAGATCGTGTACGGCATCGTCGCTCTCACCCACAGTGCGCCCTCGTCGAGCTTCGGCATGAACTCGGCGCCGATGTGCGGGATGAAGAGCAGCGAAACCACGAACACCGCCGTCGACAGTCCGATGGTCAACCACGGACGGCCGAGCGCCCGCGTCAGCGTCCGCGCGTACAGGCCGCGGATCCACTCGTACGCCGGATTGCGCCGCTCGCGCACGCCGCGACGCATGAACCACGCGCAGAGCACGGGCAGCAGCGTCAGCGTCACGATGAGCGCGCCAACCAGCGCGAAGATCGTCGTATCCGCCATCGGCTCGAACAACTTGCCCGATGGCCCACGCAGCACGTAGATCGGCAGGAAGCTGGCGATGATCACCGCGACCGCGTAGAAGATCGGCCGGTCCACTTCGGCCGCCGCGGCAATGATCGTGTGCACGACACCAAACCCTTCGGCTTCGGGGTCGGCCAGCCGGCGGTAGATGTTCTCGACCATCACGACCGCGCCGTCGACGAGGATACCAAAGTCGATCGCGCCGATGGACAGGAGGTTCGCGGGAATACCGCGCAGATCGAGGCAGATGAACGCGAACAGCAGCGAGAGCGGAATCGTCACCGCGACGATGAGCCCCGACCTGATGTCGTACAGGAAGAAAATCAGGACGATGATGACGAGCACGATCCCGCGGAGCAGATTGTCTTCGACTGTCCGCGTCGTCAGGTGGATGAGGTCACTGCGGTCGTAGAACGGGAGGACCTTCACATCCTTCGGCAGGATCTGGTTGTTGAGCTCCTCGGTCTTTTTCTGAATGCCCTGAAGCACGGTCTGCGCCTGCTCGCCGGTGCGCAGCTTGACCACGCCTTCGACCGCGTCGTTCTGGTTCTGATAGCCGAACCGACCGAGTCGCGGTGCGGCACCGATGACGACCTGCCCGATGTCCTTCACGAGAACCGGGATCCCGTTGTGCACCGCGAGCACGACGTTCCCGATGTCCTCGGTCGTCGCGACGCGGCCGAGCCCGCGGACGTAGTAGAACTGGCCACCCTCGGAGTAAAAGCCGCCGCCGGCATTGCCGTTGTTCGCGTCCAGCGCGGTCGAGACGTCGCTCACGCTGAGCCCCGCCCCGGCGAGCTTGTTGGGGTCGATCATCACCTGGTACTGCATCGTCTCGCCGCCTAACGACTCGAGGTCGGCCACGCCAGGCGCCGACTTGTAGGCGCGGTCGATCACCCAGTCCTGCAGGATGTGCAGGTCGCGCGCCGAGCGGTCGGGGCTCTGCAGCACGTACCGATACACCAACCCCGACGGCGACGAGAGTGGCGAGACGCCAGCGGTCACGCCGGGTGGCAGCTCGACGTCGGGCACGCGCTCGAACACCTGCTGGCGCGCGAAGTAATTGTCGGTCCCGTCGACGAACGTGAGCGTGACATCTGACAGCCCGTAGAGTGAGATCGAGCGCATCACCCGGAGCCCGGCCAAGCCATTCATCTGCAGCTCGACGGGGGCCGTGATCAGCCGCTCGACCTCCTCCGCGGCATGGCCCGGCCACTGCGTGATGATCTCCACCATTGGCGGCGAGAGATCGGGATACGCGTCCACCGGCAAGCGGCGGAACGACCACAACCCGATTCCGATCATCGCCACGCCGGCGAGCACTACCAACAGCCGCTGGCGGAGCGATGCGGCAACAATGCGGTTGACGATCGATGGAGAACGCGTGGCCTCCGCCTCGGCGTGCGTTACCTCGTGCGCCCACGTGTCCGAGCGCACGCGGTCCGGCAGGCCGTCGCCATCATCGTCGCGCGGCGGGCGGCCAACAGGTGGACTGGATCGCTCGCTCACTGCCTTTGCGCGAACTGCACGAACAGCGCGCCCTCGGAGATGATCCGTTCACCCGCCTTGAGCCCCGCCGTCACCTCGTAGCGGTCGCCGACGCGTGAACCGATCGTGATCTGGCGACGCCCGAACGTGTTGGTGCCGTTCCCGGCCTGCACGTACACGAATGGGAGGTTGTCGTCATCGCGGAGCACGGACGTGACGGGAATGAGCAACCCATTCCGCTCGCGCGACCCGTGAATCGCGACCTGGACGTACATGTCCTTCTTCAGGAGTCGTCGCGTGTTCGGCACCAGCACGCGAACGGCCGTTGCCTTCGTGGCGGGGTCCACCAGGGCGGAGATGTAGGTGACCTTGCCGACGAACGGGTTCGGCGAGGCCGGCGTCGTCACCTCCGCGCGATCGCCATTCTGCACCGAGGCGAGGTCGGACTCGAACACGTTGGCCTGCACCCACATCGACGAGAGGTCCGCGACGGTGAAGGCGGGCGTGGAGCCGGCCTGGAGCAGCTGCCCCGGGTTGATCAGGCGTTCGACGACGGTCCCGTCGATCGGCGCGCGGATCGCGCCCTGAAGCTCGGGGATGTCTTTCCCATCACGCAGCGCGGCGATCGATGTCTCATCCACGCCTAACGCGCGAAGCTGCTGCAGCGCCGCATCGCGGTCCGCCGCGGCCGCCGCGGCATCCGTCTCGGCCTGGTCGAGATCGCGCTTCGCGATCGCGTCGTTCTTCCACAGCTGCTCGTCCTGCTCAGCCACCCGCTTGGCCTGCACGTACGCTGCCTGTGCCTTCCGGAAATCGGCGATCGTGGTGGCGAAGTCCGGCGACGACACCAGCGCCAGCGCCTGACCGCGGTGCACCTGCGCACCGACGTCCTCGAGAATCCGCATCACCGGGCCCGAGATCGGCGGGATCACCTGGGTCGAGACGTCGGCGTTGAACTGCGCCGTGCCCGTCACCTGGATCGTCGGACGAAAGTTCGTCTGCGTCACCGCTTCGACGTGAAGGCGCTCGAGCTGTTCGGCTGGAACGACCACCGGACGAGCGGCGCTGGTGTCGCCCGCTGGCGCCGCGGCGGCGGCCGATTCGGACGACGCGCTCGACCGCGCTTCATCCGCCTCCGCGCCCTTGCTGGTGCACCCACCTAACGTCGTTGTGAGCACGGTGACCGCCGCGGCCACGCCCCACGCCATGGTGTTACCGCGCATTGGAGCCTCCGCGGGAAGCTGAAGAGAAAGGCGCGCCGGTCGCGCGTTCGAGATCGGCCATCGCGTCGTTCACCGCGGCCAACGCCGCGGAATACTGGGTTTGTGCGTCGAGCAGCGTGCGCTGCGCGTCGATCACCTCGAGTGCCGACGATCCGCCCAGCGTGTAGCTCGTGGACGCGATGCGGTACGCTTCGCGCGCCGAGGGCACGAGCTGATCCCGGATGTAGATCGCCTGCCGCAGCGATGTGGACGCCGTCGCGTAGGCGTTCCGCAGGTCTTCACCGACCTGCGCCGCCATGTCGCGGTATTGCGCGTCCAGCTCGTTCGCGCGATACCGCGCCTCCGCCACCTCGCCTCTCTGATGCTGCCAGAAAAAGATCGGCAGGCTGAACCCGATGCCCGTCTCATACTCGTAGGGCTCGCCGTTTATCCGACTTCGCGTGACGCTCAGGTCGACGTCGGGAATCAGGTAGTGCTGCGCCAGCTTCTGCGACGCGCGCGCACCGGCTTGCTCGCTCGCGAGCCCGCGGAGCTCCGGTCGTCGCTGCATCGCGAGCGCCTCGAGCTCCTCGAACTCCGGCGGTGCCGATGGAATCGTCAGACTGTCGGCCGCCTCGATCGACGCGCCGAGCACCCGGCCGAGCATCCGGTTCAGCCCTGCGCGCGCGTTGGCAACGCCACGCTCGTTCGCGATCAGGTCGTTCTCCGACTGCGCGAGGGCCACCTGCGCCTTGACCACGTCCAGCTTCGCTACGGTGCCGGCGTTGTAGCGCGCCTGTGTCTTGTCGAGAAATTCCTGCGACAGCTTGCGTGCTTCCTCGAGATCCTGGCGGTGCTTCAGCGACACGAGCAGCGAGTCGTACGCCTGGTTCGTCTGGAACACGATGAGCTGTTTTTGCAGCGTGTACGACTCATCGATGCTCCCCAGGTCACCCTTCGCCGCTCTCCCTTGCAGCGCGATCTTCGTCGGAAACGGCACGGTGATACCGAGCGAGTAGTCGGTTTCGTTTCCCGAGTGCCAACTAAACGCTCCTGTCTGCCCGACGACGCTCGCGCCGAACGACGGCTCCGGAAGCGCGTACGCCTGCGTCACGCGAGCCTGTGCCTGCGCCACCTGCGCGCGAGCGACCGCGAGCGTCGGGTTTCGCGTGAGCGCCTGCTTGATCGCCTCGTCGCGAGTGACTCGAAGAACCTGTGTCGTCGTATCGCGCCGCTGCGCGCTGGCCGTTACGCTCGCACCGAGCGAGAGGATCGTCGCGCCGATCAGCGCACGCCCGAGTCTTCCCGACGAAGATGAATGAAACCGATGGTCCATGCCGATGCCCGTTGACCGAAGGGAGCCGACGCGATGACGTGTCGTCACCACATCGGGTCGAAGTACCGCGGGGTCTCGAGTCGCTCGGCCTAACGAGTACGGCGGCAGCCCGCTCGTCGTGCGGCGGTGCCATGGCGCTCGTAGGGCTGCCCGCGAATCGCGGGCGCCGGGATCAGCCGAGCTGGCGGGGCGTGGGTGGCGCGCGGGCGGTGAGCGGGCCGCGGCGCTCGGCGTCAGGAGGGACGAGCCGCGCTGCC
>DATCGG010000134.1:0-10428 GCA_036509075.1 Gemmatimonadaceae bacterium | reverse complement strand
ATCGTTGTACGATGCGATTCAGGATCAGCGGCCATTGTGGAGTCGAGGCCAGGTGCAGAATTGTCTCGGCGCCTTTGGGTTCAGCGGCGACGAAGTGCAACGCGAGATTGGCACCTTGAGCGGTGGCGAGCGGGCTCGCGTTGCGCTCGCGCTCATGACGCTCAAGCATGCCAATCTCCTCATCCTCGACGAGCCGACGAACCATCTCGACGTCGAGAACATCGAGGCGCTCGAGGACGCGCTCGAGGAATACGAGGGGTCGGTGCTGCTGGTGAGTCACGATCGAGCGTTCCTGCGCGAGGTCGCGACGCGCGTCTGGTCCTTCGACGGCACGCACTTGAGGGACTTCGATGGCCCATTCGTCGAGTGGGAGGAGGACCGCGCGCGCCGCGCGGCGCGCATCGACAGTCGGAGTGCATAATTCAAATGGCGTTAGGCAGCAGCTCAACCGACGAGTGAGGAGAGCCACGTGTCCCGTTACCGTTGCCTCAATGTCTTGCTCGGTGCGACACTCCTGGGCACGACCGGCGCAGGCTCCCAGTCACTCGCACAACAGCCAGTGCAATGGATCACGCGCGACTCGGCCGTCCTCGATCAGTGGCCGTACGTCGCCCCCGACGGTCACACCATCACGTTCTCGCGATCGACCGATGGCGGCGCCACGTGGCAGCTGATGATGATCGACAGGGCCGGCGGCGTAGCGCGACCGTTCCTGCAGAACCCGCCGGTGGTAAGCGCCACGCGTGGCTCATGGTCACGGCGTCACAATCGTCTCGCGTTCACGGGCGGCACCCGCAATGACGAAACGACCGCTGTGTGGGTGAGCAACGCGACGGGAACGGAGGTTACTCGGATCGCCGCACTCAACGTATCGCCGAGACTGATGTATCCCTCGTGGACACCAGATGGCCAATCGGTCGTGGCAGTGGACTACGGAGCGGCCGGGGGCAGCACCCTCGTCCGCCTCGACCTGACAACGGGCGTTACTGTCCCCCTCACGCAACCAGCGCAGTTCCTCGTAGGAATGCCGACCGTGTCCCCCGACGGTGAGTGGATTGCGTTCGCCGGGCAACAGAATCTCGGCCGTCCTTACGACCAACAGAAGAACCAGATCTGGCTGCTGCCGAGATCCGGTCCGCCAAGGGAGGTTAGCCGAGGCCAAGGTCGACAACCGGATTGGTCGCCGGACGGAAAGTGGCTGGCCTTCACCAGCACTCGCGGTGACAGCGCAGGACGACCGGCCATCTTCATTGTTGCTCGCGAGGGCGGAGTTCCCGTGCAGCTCACAGAGCATGAGGTGAACGCTGGACATCCGGTCTGGTCGCCCGATGGACGCTGGCTCGTGTTTTATGCATCGTTGCCTGAGAAACAGACTGCAAAGGGCCTCGCGGTCATCGGTGTCCCTGAGCGCCACTAAGGGTGCTGCCTAACCACGCCAGCAAATCCTCGATCGAGATGCGGGGTGTGACCGCGCGCTATCGCGTGCGCCGGTTCGTGCCGCTCGCCCTCCTGCTGGCGGCGACCGCCTCCGGCCAGTCGATTTTTCAATCACGCGACCAGCCGCCGCTGACGCTCTGGTACCGTACCCCGGCCACCACATGGAACGAAGCCCTCCCTATCGGCAACGGCCGGCTGGGCGCCATGGTCTTCGGCGGCGTCGAGCAGGAACATCTCCAACTCAACGAAGAGACGCTCTGGAGCGGCGGCCCGTACGACCCCGTTGTGAAAGGAGCGGCCGCGGCGCTCCCGGAGATCCGCCGGCTGCTGTTCGCGGGCGACATCGCCAGGGCTCACGACCTGTTCGGACGTCGCATGATGGGCAAGCCGTACGAGCAGATGAAGTACCAGCCGCTCGGCGACCTGCTGCTCGACTTCCCCAAGACAGGCGGGGCAACCGACTACCGGCGCGAGCTCGACCTCGACCGTGCGATGACCCGTGTGACGTACCGCGCTGCCGGCGTCACCTACACGCGCGAAGTCTTCGTCAGTGCTCCCGACCAGGTGCTCGTTATGCGGCTGACGGCAGACCGCCCCGGGGCGGTGACCTTCTCCGCCGTCCTGCACGGCGTCCGCAACCCCGACCACTCGAACTACGGCACGGACTACTTCCAGATGGACGGCGTCGCACCCGATGAACTGCGCCTAACGGGCAAGAGCTCCGACTACCTGGGGATCCCCGGACGCATCCGTTACGAGGCCCGTCTCGTCGCCCGCACCTCTGGCGGTCACGTGAACGTCGACTATCGAACGCTGCGGGTCACCGGCGCCGACACCGTGGTGCTGCTCTTCGCTGCCGCGACGAACTTCGTTTCGTACCGCGATGTCAGCGGCGATCCGGCCGAGCGTGTGCGCACCACGCTGGAACGTGTGCGGTCGCGGACGTTCGACGCGCTCGAGCGCGACCATCTCTCGGAGTACAGCGCCTGGTTCCGTCGCGTGGGTATATCGTTAGGTGGCACGCCGCCGGACGTCACCGCCCTCCCGACTGACGAACGCATCAAGCGAGTGGCCGAACACCCCGATCCCGCGCTCGCCGCACTCTACTACCAGTTCGGCCGCTACCTGCTGATCTCGAGCTCGCGCCCGGGCACGCAGCCGGCCAACCTGCAGGGGATCTGGAACGACAATCCGAATCCATGGTGGGACTCGAAGTACACGATCAACATCAACCTCCCCATGAACTACTGGCCCGCTGAGAGTGGCAATCTCGGCGAGCTGGTGGAACCGCTCGACCGCCTGGTGAGTGACCTGGCGGAGGCGGGAACGGAGACCGCACGTGAGCACTGGGGAGCGCGCGGATGGGTCGTGCACCAGAACACGGACCTCTGGCGCGCCACGGCGCCAATGGATGGTCCGTCGTGGGGAGCGTGGCCCGTGGGCGGGGCGTGGTTGATGACGAATCTCTTCGAGCACTATCGGTTCTCGGGCGACGAACGCGACCTGCGTGCGATCTACCCTCGTCTCCGCGACCAGACACGCTTTCTGCTCGACATTCTCGTGGAGCATCCGCAGAAGCACTGGCTGGTGACCGCGCCGTCCAACTCGCCGGAGAACTTCCCGGCGTGGCCCGGCAACGGGACGTTCTTCGACGAGGTCAGCGGGATCGAGTTGACGGCGCGCACGATGACGGCCGGCCCGACGATGGACATGCAGATCATCCGCGAGGTCTTTCGTGAATTCATCGAGGCGTCCACGCGCCTCGGCACCGATAGCTCACTCGCCACCGAGGCGCGATCGGCGCGCGCGAGGCTCGCGCCTAACCAGGTGGGCAAGCACGGGCAGCTGCAGGAATGGCTCGACGACTGGGATGAGATCGAGCCGCATCACCGGCACCTGTCGCCGCTGTGGGGTCTGTATCCCGGGCGTGAGATCACGCCCGAGTCGTCCCCCGTCTTCGCGAAGGCCGCGGAGGTCACGCTCGACCGACGGGGGACCGGCGGGTGCGGCTGGTCGTACGCGTGGAAGATGGCGCTGCGGGCGAGGCTGGCCGAGGGCGACAGCGCGTGGGCGCAGTTCCGCGCGATGCTGGGGAAGTCGTCGCTTCCAAACCTGATCTCGTTATGCGGTCGTGCGTTCCAGGTAGACGGCAACTTCGGCGCGACCGCCGCCATCGCGGAGATGTTGCTGCAGTCGCACGACGGGACCATCCACCTCCTTCCCGCTCTTCCCGCAGACTGGTCGAGTGGGTCGGTTCGTGGGTTGAGGGCGCGCGGTGGACTCGAGGTGGACATCGCGTGGGAGGGTGGGCGGCTCGTGCGTGGGGTACTGCGCTCGTCGCGCGGAGGGCGAGTTGCCATTCGGGACGGCGGCGTGCTGCGAGTGGCTCGCGGCGGAACGAACGTCCCGCTCACGCGCCAGGCGCGCGGGGTCGTGACGTTCGAAACGGTGGCCGGCGGCGTGTACGAGATCCATCCAGCAGGATCGACGCAGCGCCGTTAACGACGACGCGATCGCGGCTGCGAGCATGGAGCGCCGACTATCGGGTGACGCTCCGTTTCAGGAATCGGACGCTCGCGACGACGGCGAATCCGGACGAGCAGGCGATGATCCGACAACTGTGGCCCGAGCAGGCAACGTTCACGCGCGAGGAGCAGCGCCGGTTCGAGGTCCTCGCCGCACATCGGGATCTGCCGGTCACCGACATCACAGCAGCGGAACGATGGTTGTTGGCGATGGGTCCGGCAGTCAGGCGTCGCGAGCAACGGACCCGTCGCAGGATAGGACCGGGGCCAGCCATCGAGAGGGCGACGTTCGGACGGACGATCGATACCGCGAACGTGTCGATCTGCCGATTCTGAAGGCGACACGATCGGGAACGTTTCGAGGTGTGTCACCGCTTCATACAGGGAGACAGGACCATGTCGAACCGCCAAACGAACACTTGGAGGGCGCGTGCCTCTTCCAGCCCTCGCTCACGGTTGCCTTCTCGGGGACCAGTCGCCCTTCGTGGATTGCTCGTTGCCGCGCGCGTGCTTGTCGCGCGTCTCGCGACGACGCAGGGGCCCGCCGATAGCCTGGGCCGATGGGCGTCCGATAAGCGGCGCGTCCTCCGATATCTCGCCGAGCGGGGTCCGCGGGCGATCGTCGAGCTCCCGCTCGGATGGCTGGCGGCGAGTCAGTACGCGCAAGCGGTCATCGCCGATTTGGTGCGTGCCGAGCTGGTCGAAGTTCGCTCTGAGGCGAGACGACCCGCGATGGTCGCGATCACGGCCTCTGGCCGGTCGATGCTGCAAGCCTCGGCCAGGGATGTCGGGCTGCTCGCGCTGGAACACAGCGGTCTCACCGCCGGTCAGCTTGAGCAGGCCACGGCGGTGCTCGCCGAGGTGACCCGAGCGATGGTGACGAGCGCTGCGCGTTAGGCGCGGTGTCGAATCTGGGAGTTCCTTGAAATAGGCTTGTCTCCCCCTGTGCCAAGCAGTCGCGGCTCTACCTCGCATGCGGAACAATCTCTCCCGGCACGGAGCGAATTGTTCTGGAAGATGAGCCGTCAGTGATATACAGGTTCACGTCGCGGTCTAGGCTCAACGCTTGTAACCCTTTGTCACGGGGGGCGACTGTCGGTGAGGGCTCCGTAGTGACTCTACGGGATTCGACGATTGCAGTCCTCGCGCAACTGCGATAGCCTGCCGTCCGCCCGCCGGTCGTAGCATTGTCAATCGTGGCACGAGGTCTATAAGCAAGCGGCGGCACGCCCGCGGCCTAACGTTCGTTGGAACTGCCGGAGCGACCGGCATCATATTGTCTGCCTGGGGAGTAGGTGCGACCTTTCGCTATCGCGGCGCCCGCAACCAGGGCGCTCCGCAGCTCACCTTGAGGCGTTAGGCGGCACAATAGTCTTTCCAAGGGTCCAGCCGATGTGGAAAGTGCTCCAAACGGTTCCCCCCTTGTCTCTCGCCGCAACCGCCGCGATCGCGATCGCCGCGTGCAGCAGCCCTCCACAACAGGTGGACGACGCGAGACTCCGCCAGGCCGACGCGGACACGGCCAACTGGCTCACGCACGGCCGCACGTACTCGGAGCAGCGCCACAGCCCGCTGAACCAGGTCAACGATACCTCCATCGCGCGCCTGGGCCTCGCATGGTCCGTCGACATGCAGACGCTGCACGGACTCGAGGCCACGCCGCTCGTGAAGGATGGCGTCATGTACCTCACCGGCACGTGGAGCGTTGTCTACGCTCTCGACGCCCGCACCGGCGCCCAGAAATGGAAATTCGACCCCGAGGCATCGAGGGACCACGACAAGTTCATGTGCTGCGGCGTCGTGAATCGCGGCGTCGCGCTCTATCGCGGTCGCGTGTACGTGGGGACCATGGATGGACGCCTGATCGCGCTCGACGAGCAAACGGGTAAGCCCGTGTGGAGCGTGCAGACGACACCCGCGGATTCGGCGTACTCCATCACCGGCGCGCCGCGCATCGCCGGCGGCAAGGTCATCATCGGAAATGCAGGCTCGGAGTACGTCGTGCGCGGATACGTGTCGGCCTACGATGCCATGACAGGCACGCTCGCGTGGCGCACATACTTGGTGCCGGGCGACCCCTCGAAGCCGTTCGAGTCCGAGGCGCTGCGCCGAGCGGCCAAAACGTGGTCCGGCGAATGGTGGAAGGGTGGTGGTGGTGCGAGTCCGTGGGATCCGATCGTGTACGACCCGGACCTCGACCTGATCTACGTGGGCACGGCCAACCCATCGCCATGGTATCCCGAGCTGCGCGGCACAGTCGCCGGCGACAACCTGTATGGCTCGTCGATCGTCGCGCTCAACGCCCGCACGGGTGAAATCGTGTGGCATTACCAGACGACGCCAGGTGACGCCTGGGACTTCGACGCCACACAACCCATCGTCCTCGCGAACTTGAGCGTTGGTGGTACACCGCGTCGCGTTTTGATGCAGGCGAACAAGAACGCGTTCTTCTACGTGATCGATCGCGCGACGGGCAAGCTCATCTCGGCGACGCCGTTCGCGAGCATGACGTGGGCGACGGGGATCGATAGCGCGGGCCGCCCGCTCATCGTGCAGTCAGCGATCGCGTCGAAGGCGCAGGGCACCGTCGTGACGCCGGCCAACTTCGGCGCGCACAACTGGAACCCCGTGTCGTTTTCTCCGGCGACGGGCTTCGCCTATCTCGCCGTCGTCGACGAAGGGCAGGACCTGCACGTCGTCGACCCAAAGTTCGAGTTGCGTCCCACCGATCTCACCCTGGGACGCGACCCACGCTATCACGGGCCGCTGCAGGCGAAGATCGCTGCGGCGAATCCCAAGGGACGGTTGATCGCGTGGGACCCCGTGGCCAGGCGCGAGGCATGGCGCGTCCCGCATCCAGTCGTTAGGAGCGGAGGCACGCTGAGCACTGCGGGGAACCTGGTGTTTCAGGGACGCGTCGACGGCATCTTCGCCGCCTATCGCGCGACAGACGGGAAGGCACTCTGGCAGTTCGATGCCGGCGTCGGCATCGCCGCCGGACCGATGACCTACGCGGTGGGCGATACGCAGTACGTCGCGGTGCTCAGTGGTCCGCCGGCACTCTTCTCCGACGCAGCCTCACGCACGGGTCCAAACCGGGTCCTCGTATTCGCACTCGGCGGCACGGCCAAGCTGCCGCCGCCTCCGGCGCCGCGTGATTCGATCCCCGCGCCGAACGTGAAGATTCCCGCGACCACGACCGAGCTCGCAGAGGGAGGGGCGCTGTTCGCTGCCTACTGCAGCCGCTGCCACAGCTTCACCTCGAACCTCGTGAAGGGAGGCGCCGTCCCCGACCTGCGCCGCACGACGACCGCCGTGCACGCGACGTTCGCCTCGATTGTCATCGGAGGTGCGCGACGCGCGCTCGGCATGCCGTCGTTTGCGAAAGACTTGAGCGCGGCACAGGTACGACTGATCCAGGCCTACGTCGTCGACGAGGCGCAGCGCGCGTCGAACCCATCGCGCGTTCGCCCTTAACCTAGAGCGACGGTCTCTCTTCTCTCCATTTTCCACGCGTAAAATCCGGGAACTTCACGGGCGCGCTTCCCTTCGCGACCGACATCTCGCTCAGCGGTCCCGGCGCCGACCACGCGGCTGCGTCGTAGACGTCGAAGTCCGGAACGAGTCCCTCTCGCAGGCATTGCACCAGTCGGAAGGCCATCACGTAGTCCATCCCGCCGTGACCGCCACTGCGCGCTTTCTCCCCCAACTCGCGCCAGAGCGGGTGTTCGTACCTGGCCTTGTAGCTGTCGATCGAGGCCCAGCGATCCTCCTCACCCTCGCCTTCGATATAGATGCGCGCCGGGTAGTCCTCGAAGATCCCGTTGGTCCCCTGGATCGAGTTGATGCGCGAGTACGGTCGCGGCGACGAGACATCATGCTCGAGCCGAATGGTCCGCCCTTTCATCGTCTTGATGAGCGACGTGTTCAGGTCCCCCGTGACGTACCGCTCCTTCCACCTGGGAGAATCGGCCGGCTCATGGTCCCTGCGCCACTTGGTGAGACCGAGCTCGCGTGTGCTCATCGACACGATGTAGTCGAAGGCATCGCCGCGGTTGATCCCGAGCATGAACGCGACGGGACCGAGTCCGTGCGTGGGATACAGATTGCTGTTGCGTAGCGTGTGATGCCGGCGGCGCCACAGCCCCTCATCCCTGGTCTCGAACAGAATCGAGCGCAGGTCGTGGTTGTACGCAGCACCGGCGTGCTTCAGCTCCCCGAACACGCCGCTCTTCACCATCTGGAGGACGAGCAACTCATTGTACCCGTAGTTGCAGTTCTCCATCATCAGGCAGTGTCGCCGCGTGCGCTCGGACGTGTCGACGAGCTTCGAGCAATCCTCGAGCGTGTAGGCGGCAGGAACCTCGGTGGCGGCGTGCTTCCCCGATTCCATCGCCGCCAGCACCACCGGCACGTGGAATTCCCACGGCGTGGCCGTGTACACGAGGTCGATGTCGTCGCGTCGCACGAGGTCGCGATACGCCTCGGGACCGTTGGTAAAGCGTGCCGGCTCGTAGTCATGCCCGGCCTTCCGCATCTGCTGCACCGCGAGCTCCACCTTCTCGGGCACGGTGTCACAGAGCGCGGTGATTCGCACGTTAGGCACGCCCATCCACTCGCCCAGCACCGACCGTCCGCGGAGCCCTGTCCCGACGATCGCGATCCGTACGGTCTCCCGTGGCTCGAACGGGACACCGGCCATCGACGCCGCGTTCGTCGTAAGCCCGGTGAAGCGGTCGACGGTCGCTCCGTCAGCTGCAGCATCTGCGGCATCGGCGGCGGTGGCATTGGCACCGAAAACGATCCCCGCCGATGCGACGGCGGCGCTCTTGAGAAGGTCTCGGCGAGAGGGGTGTCGAGTCATGTCGTGAAATGAGAAGAACAGTTGGTTTGGTCTGGTTCTCGGCCATTGTAATCCATCAACGACCTATCGTGCCCGCTCGAACGTCGCGTCCATCAGCACCCACAGATTCGGGTCCAGCCGCACATCGTTAGGCTGCGACGGCACGTCGATCCGAAACACATTCGCCTTCGCATTCATCTCTACCCGATGAATCGTCGGCGCCGCCTGCTCCGACGTGTACACCGCCACCTCCACCGGCATCCTGAACACACTCCCATCCGTCTGCACCTGATCGAGCGCGATGCGCACCTGCTTCGCACCCGCATCGTACGTCCACCGGCCGGCGACCTTGAGCGTCCCCGGCTTATATAGCCACTCGTCGAAGAACCAGGCGAGATCCCGACCGGACGCCTCCTCCATCGCCCGCCGAAAATCCGCGGTCGTCGCGTTCGCGTTGAAGTGCTGCTGGTAGTACGACCGAATACCGCGCTGGAACGCCTCGTCGCCGATCACGCCCCGCAACATGTGCAGCGTCCAGCTCCCCTTCTGATACGTGTGCGAGCTCGTCACGTCCTCCATGCGGCTCAGATTCCTGTGGACGATCGTGTAGTCCGGATGCGCCGCGGCGAACGTCGCCACGGTCTGACGGCTACTCAACATCCCGCGCACGAACTCGTCCCGGCCATACGCGTGCTCGATGTACAGCTGCGTGAAGTACGTCGCGAACCCTTCGCTCAGCCAAACGTCATCCCAGTCAGCCTCCGTGACGGCGTTGCCGAACCACTGATGCGCGATCTCGTGAATCACCACGTTCCGCCACCTGACGCTCTGCGTACCTGTCACCGACTTCTCGTCGTACATGATCGCCGACGCGGCCTCCATCCCGCCGCTCACCGTGCTCGACTGGACGTTCGCGAGTTTCTCGTACGCGAACTGGCCGACGTAATCACTGAAGAAGGCGAGCACACTCCGGGTCGGCGTCGCGAAGTCGGCGAATCCGGCGTCGCGATCCTGCGCATACACCCACGTCTCGATCGGCTTGCCATCGAACGTGGCCACCCGCTGCACGGCAAAGCGCGCGACGCCGAGCGTGAAGAGCCAGGGTGCGATCGGGATGGAATTCCTCCAGTGCGTCAGTCGTCGTTCGCCGGGCAAATCCGTCACCTCCACCCGCAACCCGTTCGACACGACCTGATAGTGACTCGGCGCGGTGACAATGAACTCGCTCGTGGCCTTGTCGTACGGGTGATCGATGGTGGGCAGCCACTGACGCGCCTTGTCAGGCCAGTTGTCACTGAAGAAAGTGCGATCACCATACCTGTTCTTCTTGATGGCGAGGCCGGAAGCGGGCGTCCCCGAGTAGCGCACGACCACGCGCGAGCGCTGCTGGACCGCGGGGGCTGCCGTCAGCGGAATCAGCAGCTCGTCGTTCGCATGCGTGAACGACACCCCCGCGCCGTCCATCGTGACGGCCGACACCTGCATCCCCTTGCCGCCGTGCGCGGCGTCTGCTTTGGCGAGGTCCAGTCGCACCGATCGGACGTTAGGCGCAAGGAAGCGCAGGTCCAGCGTCATCTCGCCGACGATCGCATCGGTCGTGTCCGACAGCTCGATGCGAAAGGC
>DATCGG010000133.1:0-14866 GCA_036509075.1 Gemmatimonadaceae bacterium | reverse complement strand
GGCCGGTGTCCCGACGCTCTCGCAGGCCTCTGCGAGGGCGCTAAACCGGTCGCGGACCAGCGGGTGGCGCGCCAGCTGAGCCAGGCGCGCCGATCCGCCGATCCGGGCCCCTCCGTCCGAACGCTCGGTTACGCCCTGCGCGTCCGGGATGCGCGTCAGGTCGACCAGCGCCTCCGGACGGGCGAGGTGCTCGCGAATGCATACCACGAGGTCCGTGCCGCCTCCCAGCGGGGCGGCACCAACAGCGGCAAGCTTCTGGTCCGCGTCTTCGCTAGACGATGCGCGACTGTACGCAAACTGGTGTATCATCAGGGACTGGGGACTAGGGACTGGGGACTCGGCACACAAAGTATGTCAGACGGGCGTTTTCATCACCACAACCTGGTCAGGGGTCGTTCGCAGAGTCGGGGCAATCGCCTAGCGCGCTGGTTTGCTGGAGTTGCGCTGGTCGGGGTCGCCGCGGCCTGCACGGAGCGCGCAGCGGCAACAACCGACACGACGAGGGGCTCGGTAGCCGAACCGACCGACTCCACAGTCGACCAGCCCAGTCCCCAGTCCCCAGTCCCAAGTCCCCAGTCCGACACTGCCTTGAGCGTCGGGGTCGGCAGTCTGCGCGGTTCCATCGATAGCGCCCTGGCCTCGACCGCCCGGCGGATTCGGCCGGCCGCTCGTGCCCGGCCGAAGACTCTCCCACCGCTCGCCGACACGATCGCCGAAAAGTTGGTGTTCCCGCCGGTTACTCAGAGCTGGTTCCTCGCCGCCGCGCGCGGGAAGCGCATGCTCGTGGACATCGGACGGGTCGATGCCGAGGTCCGGCGAGATCCTGCTCGCCTCGCGGCCTACAAGCTCGCCGTGGAGGCGCGGACACCGTTCCCAACGGGAACGCGCTTCCGTCTCCGGGGCCCTTGGGGCGCCGACGATGCCACGATCACCGGCTTCGACACATGGAACGGGCGCATAGTCGCAACGGTCGCCACGTCGCCCCGCGTCGATTCACTGGCAAAGAAGGTCGAGCCCTTGCCGGCGACGGCGCAGCTGGTCGACTCCGCGTCCGAGGCGCTCACAGACACCGCCTGCGTGCGCGGCCCTCTGCCCCCGCCACTCGAGGAAAGGATCAAGGTCGTGCGAGACTCACTCGAGCAGGTGCTTCGGTTGGGCGAGCAGCCGCAGTACGAGCGGCTCCTCAAGTCACTCAAGTCACGCACGACCATGGCGGCGGGGTGCTTCCCCGGTGGCCGCGCCATCGTCGTGGCGACCCTCTGGGCGGGCGAGTACGAGTGGGTCCGCGAGCAGGTCGTTCTCGTCGATTCGACCGGAGCGCTCGCTCCCCTGCGGCTGCGCGATTACCGCTTCCGCGGTCACGAGGCGCTCTACGCCCTGGACGGCGACGGCGACGGCATCGATGATCTCGCGACGCGGGGGTACGGGCCGTTTCTGGGCGGCACGAGCGTCTTGCGGATCGTCGACGGCAAGAAACCCAAAGACCCTCGGCGTCTCGAGCGAATGGCTACCGGGTTCGCCTGGGAGAGCAGGTAGCCCTGAATCAGATGCGCTCGTAGACGGCCAGGACGGACCTCCCGAAGCTTCGCGCGAGCAGCGGATCGAGAACCCGAGATGCCGGGATCATCACTCGATCCCAGAGAGCGATCTGTCGCCGGGTAGGCAGCGCCTGCCGCAGCAGTGCGCGGTTCGATAGCGATGCGAGGAAGCCCACGCTGTCCAGGTATCTCAGTCGAACCTGGCGAACAGATGGCGGCATGACTTCGGCCAGCGACGCGCGCGTATAGCGCCGAAAGTGTCCCACTGATCGATCAAAGTCGCTGAACAGCTGCTGAAATGCTGGCGACAGCACAATCAGGGCTCCGCGAGGCGCTAGCAGCTGTGCGGCCCGAGCCATCTCCGCCCGGTCGTCTTCGATGTGCTCGAGGACGTCGATGTAGAGGATGGTGTCGAATCGCGAACTCGGATCCAGGTCGGCCGTGGTCCCGATCTGCACGGTGGGCAACGGCGCGACGTCACCAGCTTCTGCCCACGCGCGCAGCCTTGTCCCGAGGCGCTCGTCGGGCTCGAGGCAGAGCCACGATCGCTGGCGCCCGTCGAGAAGATGACGCGCCGTCTCGCCGATCCCCGCGCCGACCTCGAGGACGTCGCCCACCAACCGATCTGCAATCGCCGACCGGAAGTAGCGCTTCCAGTGCACTGCTTCGGCAAACAGCTCGAGCTCATTCCCGACGTAACTATACGAGTGCGCCAGCGCGTCCTGCGACGAGTTCATCGGAATGGATGAAGAATCGGTAGTCACGAGCGGGGATGAACGTGGATGCCGCCCGCGTGAACAGGACGTGGAGCACGAACAGGCTGGCCGCGGCCGCCGCTTGTACGACGACGAGGACGGCTATTCCAGCAACGATCGGAAGCCACACGGGTGGCGCCTTCCCCGTCAGCGCCCACTGGCCTAACGCCACACCCACGACCAGGAGCGTGGTGAGGAGTGCTACGATGGATGCGATGAGCACGCGGACACCCACGCGATCGGCGAAGACCGCGATTGCGCTCAAACCGTGGCCGACGAGCGAGACCAGGTTCATGCTGGAGCGCCCGGCGAGTCGGCGGCCGCGCGCGGTAGGAATCATCGTGAACGGGAGCCGGGAATGAAAAACGGCCGCGGCGTAATGGTTCCACAGGTCCGACACGACAACGAGCCTGTCCAGCAGCGCGCACGGTACGATACTGAAGTTGCCGACTTGCACCGGAATGCCCGTGAGCACGCGATGGGCGAGTCGGTAGAGCTTGTAGAGGAACGTGAAGATGAACCCCTCCGACCGCCGGATACGCTGGGCAAACACGATCGTGCGTCCCTCGTGTGCGGTCAGCTCAGCGAAGAGCCGCGGTACGTCAGCTGGGTTGTCTTCGCCATCGGAGTCCATCACGACTACCGCGTCGCATGGAATCCGTTCCTGTACGTACGAGAGACCGACGGCGAGCGCGCGCTGATGACCGAGATTTCGCCTGAGCGTCAGCACCCGGATCTCGGAAATCGCGTCCAATTCGCGTTGGAACAGGCCCTCGGGCCTGGGCTCGAACGAGGCGTCGTCGATCAATACCACGCGCGCTCTGAGCCCATGCCGAGCTAGCTCGGAGTCGAGTACCGGTAGCAGTAGCCCAACGGCCGACCAATCGTTGTAGACGGGTGCCAGCACCACCAGCTCGCGGCGTGTCGCCGGGGACTTGGAAAGAGTGGCCGCGCCGAGGTTGTCGAGCATCGAACTATCGGCTCAGGGTATCATGCATTGGTCGCCGCCTCTGGCGCGCCCCGCATCCACCGTGGCAAGCGCGGAGTGAATCGTTCCAGCCAGCTTCCCACGGCGCCTACGTTCGGACGCATGAGTACGAGGATGAGCGCCGGCACGTACATGAGCCAGAGCGCGAGCGGTGCCGTGTTGTGGAACATCGTGCCGACGTCGGTTTCCGTGACAAGCTCGCTGCGCGCGAGCAAAAACGCCGCGTGGGAGAGCAGACCTAACGTGAGCGACTGCCTGAAGGTCTGGGGCACGAGCATCACCGGCAGGACGTCGTGAAACGTCATCGTTTGCGGCACGAGCGAAAGCACGAATAGCATGCGGGCTTCGGGACGTCGCCAGCGCAGCAGTGCAAGCACGAGCACGACGCCGCCCGGCACCATGACGGGGGAGAGGTGCCCGAGTACTCTATGCGTGTCGCCTCCCTTCATGGAGAGGACCTGCCGCACCCAGTACACCGGCCAGTCGTGCACGAGAAAAAAGGCCGCGCCGCATAACGCCGCCGTGCCCCAGACCGCGAGCCATGTCGGGCGCGCGGCGAACGCGGCGAGGCCGAGATTCGGCTTCATCACGATGAGCCATTGCAGCGCCGGCCACGCAATCGCCGCAGTGACGAGAATCATCGGCGCCGAGCCGGCTGCGGCGCCCATCATGAACTGTGCGGACAGGAAGATCGGCAATCTGGAGAAGTTGTCGCGCGAGATGGCAAACGCGAGGAGACCGCTCGCTGCTCCGACGGTGATCGCGGATGACCAAACAGCCGGCAACGGCGCGGTCGGCAGCGCCATGAACACCGATGGCAGCGGGTAGAACCAGTAATACGAGAACGGGTACGGCCCGCTTGGGACGACCACGAGGTATGGGTTGAGCCCGTCCAACACCGCTCGCGCCGCTCGCCAATGGAAGGTCCAGTCATACGCCAGCACCTCGGGATGCCGGGACTGTAGGGCATACACGAACGTCCCTACGCCTAAGGCGATCGCGAGGGCGACTCCGATTCGGGATTGCGTAGACGGTTTGGCAGGCATGGCCGACGATGCGTTCCAATAGTAACCGACGCCAGCGGAAGCAACTCGCCTCTCGCGGCGCCCAACCCATATCTTCTGGACGACTTCGCGACGGACGGCGCCACTCCGGGCGCGACCGTATCCTGGTGCGCCCGGTCGACTGGTGCGTCAATGAGTTGGACCAATCCGAAGTAGCGCACCGTGAGCACACCGCAAGCAGCGCCCGCGTTGACCAATCGGCCCACCCGCACTCGCGGGCAAGCGTGGGTGTGGGTCATGGCCCTGGGGCTGGCCCTCCCTGCATTTGCACCCCTGGTGGGACACTACGTGGGGTTCATCCGCGCGGGGTTACACCCCACGGGGTTCCTCGCGTACGACATGCCGTACTACATGGCGAACGCGCGGGAGCATTTCGACGCCGGCGGCTTTTCGCTCCTGTACGGCAGCCCATTCACGTATGACTACGGCACGCCACGCATCTACTTCCAGCCGCTGACGCTTCTGCTCGGGCTCTTTGGCCGCTTGCCCGGAGCCGACCCGGGCGTTGTGCTCGCGCTTGTTGGGTTGATCGCTGCCGTTGTGTGTGTACGGATCGGCATCGCGCTGTTCGACCGTTTCGCGAGCCGAGCGACGCCCTCGGGGAAGCTGGCGCTCGTTGTGTTCTTCTGGGGCGGTGGCGCCGTCGTGCTCCTGGGGATGCTGTTCGTGATTCTCCCCGGCCCAGCAGGGACCAAGCTCGCCGAACCACCCAGCCTTTCCGGGTACTGGTGGTTCACCGGCTTGGCCGATCCTGCGGCGGGATGGTGGTTTCTCAACTTCGGGCGGAACTTCGTGTACGCTACCGAAGCCGTCTATCACGCGCTGTTTCTCGGCGCTGCTCTCCTGATCATTCGCCGGCGGTTCGCGGCGGCGTTAGGCGTGATGGCCGTGCTTGCCGCGAGCCACCCGTTCACGGGCCTGCAATTCCTTCTAATCGCTCTGGCATGGAGTGCGCTCGAGCTTGTCGTGCTCCGAAGTCGCGTCGTCCCGTGGTGGTTTGTCGCCGGCTCCGCGGTGCTCGTCGCGCTGCACGTGTGGTACTACCTGGTCTACCTCCCCAGCTTCCCCGAGCACCGGCAGCTACAGGAACAGTGGACGATCCGCTGGACGATCAGTGTGGCGCAGACGATCATCGCCTACGGCATCGTGGGCGGCTGCGCCTGGGCGCGTCTCAGGCCGGCCGCACGACCGCGCACGGTGCTCAACGAGTTCCCCAATCGACTGCTGCTTGTGTGGTTGTTCGTGAGTCTCGCCCTCGAGAACCACGAGCTGTTTCTCCCACGCGCCATTCAACCGATACACTTCACGCGGGGATACAGCTGGATTGCGCTCTTTCTGCTTGGGCTTCCGGCGCTCATCAGCGCTATCGATCACGTGCGCGAGAACACCCATGTGCGATGGAGGGTGCTCGCGGTGGCCGGTTTCGGGCTCGTCCTCGTCCTCGACAACGTGGTGTGGTTAGGCGCCACCACGGCTCAGGCGATGGGCATCCAACTCGGCAAGCCGCTGCCACCGGATTCGGTGAAGCTTGGCTACGGTCTGTCCACCGACGAGCGCGCGCTTTTCGATTGGATGAACCGCCCGGAAAATCGCGGCAGCGTCGTCGTGAGCCAGGACGACGACGTGGGCTATTTGCTGACCACCTACACGCCTTTGCGCTCGTGGTTCTCCCACCGTGTGAATACGCCGCGGAACATGCAGCGATACGAAGAGATCGGGAGGTTCTTCGAGTCCGGTGCGATTACGGATGCGTGGCGAGAGCTACCGCTGGTGATCGTGTTCCGTGACTCGACGGCGTGGCGCCAGCGGACCTCGGGCTTTGCGCCAGCGCCAGTGGAACCAGTCTATACCAACCGTGGCTACACGGTGGTCCGAGTGAGGCCACCCCCAGCGGCCCACTAGTGGTGACAGCGGCCATCCCGGGTTCCACCGTGGTCTGATCGATCAGCCTGGCGCCGCCCGCCGCCTATCGCCTGTCGCCTAATTCCAGGGCTGCATTCCGTGAGTCGTTAGGCTGAGCTCTTCGCCGGTCCTGTTCCGATCGTAGTCGATATAGACGTTGGTCGGATACCCGTACGTTGCGTCGTAGTCGACCTCGATCTCGTCGGCCCGTCGGTCGATCCCGTCCTGAATCGCGTCGAAGAGCTGCTCGGCGCTCGGGAACGAGCTCGCGTACGAAAGCGGGACCGGCTGCCCGTTGTCCTCGTAGAGGAGGTACTCGATCGACCCGCGATCCACCCACACCGTGACCGGACGCGTGACGTCCGTCGGGCACTGGCAGTTGACGCGGACGACGTAGCTGTAGCTGAGCGGGGTCGATGCTTGGAACCGGTCCCAGTTGCGGTCGAGCCTCGACTGCTCGCGGCTCAAGTCGTCAGTGCCAGTGATGCTGTCGCACGCAACCAACGCGGGGAGGAGCAAGGCGCTGCCGATGAGCGCACGCGTCGAACGAAATAGGGATATCATGGGCCTCAGCCGAAGGTTCTTAGCCGGATCGTACACCTCCTCCCCCGTTCGGTTCGCTCTCGCAACGATGGCGCCGGACTGTGTGACCTCCATCACAAAATTTCAGTTAAGAATGACAACGCCGACGCCTGGCAGGGACGACGTGGCACCTCGATGTTTTCTGCTGGCAGGTTCACGAGCTGCGTGTACCCTAACGATCCCGAGTGCCACTTAGCGCCCTGTGGCTGGTCGAAGCCCATTGGCCGGAAACAGCACGGTTTCCCGTCTCAGGAGAATATCGCCGCACAGTCGCAGCCGACCGCTTGCCGCGCCGCAGCTCTGGGCTGTTGATTCTAGCCCGCCAAGCGGTATCGTGTCTGTGGGTCGAACGTCGGGGCGGAGCTGCCCGGGCGTCGGCCGCACCCCTCGGAATGGAGATTCCGTCATGAGCGCCCACGACTCCGGCACTCTCAACGACAGCCCTCGCCGCACGTTTCTCGCTCAGGTCGGAGCGGGTACGATCGCCCTTCTCGGTGCTCCCGCGCTGCTCGGCGCCGAGTCGCTGCTTGCTGCCCCACCCATGGATGACAAGTGGATCGACAACTTGAAGGGCAGGTATCGCCAGTACTACGACGCCACCAGCGTGAACTCGGGTTTCGCGCTGGCATACGCGATGAACTGGATGGATACGATGAAGTCGTCTTACAACCTGACGGACAAGGATGTCAACGCCGTCGTCGGCTTCCGCCACTTCTCGATTCCGATCGCTTATACGGATGACATCTGGGCGAAATACAAGCTTGGCGAGTTCGCGCAGGTCACCGATCCGGCGACGAAGGCGCCTGCCACTCGGAACATCTTCTACAATCCGAAGGAAGGCGACTTGATGTTCCCCGACATGGCGGTGAACAAGCTCCAGCCGCGCGGGACCACGTTCGTCGTCTGCAACATTGCCCACACGGTCCTGAGCAGCATGCTGGGGCAGAAGGCAGGGATGACCGCTGACGCGGCGAAGGCGGAGTGGGAGAAGGGACTGATTCCCGGCTTTACCCTCGTTCCGTCCGGCGTGCTCGCCGTGCACCGCGCGCAGGAAAAGGGAAAGTGTACGTATTGTTACGCTGGATAGCGTGAAGGGAACCGGGAACGGGGAACAGGGAACCGTGCGTCCAAGGAGCCTCTGTTCCCGGTTCCCTGTTCCCGGTTCCCACTGACCGCGTCAATGCCGCTGACCGGCAAAGATCGCGCTGCGCTGCGCGCCGAAGCGCATCACCTAACGCCGCTGGTGCACGTCGGCCAGTACGGCCTGAGCCCGACGGTCATCCAGTCGCTCGATGACGCGCTGCGGACTCACGAGCTCGTGAAGGTACAGCTCGGGCGGAACGCGGACGTGGCCGCGAAGGATGCAGCGGCGGAACTGGCCGCGGCGACCGACGCGACCGTCATCCAGGTCATCGGAAAAACCGCAACGCTCTACCGCGAGAACCCGGAGTTGCCGCGGAAACGCGGCGATCCGCCGCCGTGGCGGACGTAGGTCATCCTGAGCCGTCAGGCGAAGGATCGCGATCGTCTGGACCGAGGGCCCACTACCGGGACGATGCCGATCCCTCGCTTCGCTCGGGATGACTACGTAGAGCGCCTAACACACGCCACGGCGTGAGAGGCAGCTCGAGCACCTCGACGCCGATCGCGTTCGCCACCGCGTTCGCGATGGCCGGCGCCGTCGGGATGATCGGCGGTTCCGCGAGGCCGCGCGCGCCCGTGTGATTCGCCGTCGGATCAGGGACGTCCAGCAGCTCGACCTCGATTCGCGGCACGTCACCGATCGTCGGAATCTTGTAGTCGTGCATGTTGGCGTTCAGCATCCGGCCGGTGGCTGCGTCGAGCACGCGCTCCTCGAACAGCCCGTAGCCGAGTCCCTGAATGATTCCGCCCTCGACCTGCGCTTCGGCCAGCGTCGGGTTGATGATCCGACCCGCGTCGTGCACCGCGACGATCCTGACCACCCGAATCACGCCGGTCTCGGCATCGACCTCGACCTCGGCGAACTGTGCCCCGAAGCTCGCCAGCCCCACGCCGGTCGGGTTCGGGCCACGCGCGCCCCGGCCGAGAATCATGACGTCACCGAGCTGGTCGCATAACGAGCGGAACGTGATCGAGGCGGCGCGGTCTTCCGTCGCGATGACGCTGTCGCTCGCGCGCAGGCGCGATGGCTCGACGTCGAGTACCTCCGAGGCCGCCTCGATGAGTTGGCGAAGCGCGTCCTCCGCCGCTACACGAACCGCGGGGCCCACCGATGGTGTCGTCATCGAGCCCCACGATGTGGCCGCGTACGGTGTGCGCTCGGTGTCGCCGAGCACGATCCGCACGTCCTCGAGACGCGCGCCTAACGATTCGGCCGCGATCTGCGCGAGGATCGTGCGCGATCCCGTGCCGAGGTCCTGCGTCCCGGTGAGCACGTCGGCCGAGCCGTCGCCGTTGATCTTGACGATCGCGTACGCCGGCGGGCCTCCGCCCGTGGGCCATACCTGAGCGGCCATCCCCTTGCCACGACGCCACCGGCCGCTGGACGGCAGCTTCGCGCTCCAATCGAACCGCGCGGCACCACGGTCATAGCATTCGCGCAACCGGTTGCTCGAGAACGGCCGATCCTTCTTCTCGTCACGCTCGGCGAAATTGACCCGGCGCAGCTCCAGCGGATCCAAGTCGAGCTCGCGGGCGAGCGCATCCATGGCGCTCTCGAGCGCGAACGCGCCCTCGACGTGCCCCGGGGCGCGGAACGCTATCATGGCGGGCGTGTTCACCCAGGCGAAGGACTCCACAGTCCGCACGTTGGGACACGAGTACATCTCGTGAAACAGTCCCGCCGGGCCGCCATCCCAGCCGCCAATGCCGAGCGGAACATCCGCCTCGCAGACGATCGCGGTGAGCCGGCCATCGCGCCGGGCGCCTAACGTGACGCGCTGCGTCGTGCAGGGCCGATTGCCGGTGTCGGTCTGCTCGGCCTCGCGGTCGTTGACGCACCGAACCGCGCGGCCCGCCCGCCGGGCCAGGATCGCGGCGGCGAACGTGTGCGCGCCAGCCGACGTCTTCGCGCCGAAGCCGCCGCCCATGTGTTCCTTGATGATCCGAACCGAGGACTGGCTGATTCCCAGCCCGAGCGCAACCTGCTCGCGAACGCGGAAGACGGCCTGCGTCGATTCCCAGATCGTGAGCCGGTCGCCGTCCCACTCCGCCACCGCACCGTGCGGCTCGAGCGCCGTGTGCACCTGCACCGGAGTGCGATACACGCGCCTAACGACAACGTCCGCGGCCGCCAGGCCACGCGTGACGTCGCCGCGCTCGAGGACGTCCGGCGATCCGAACGCCAGGTTTGGCGACCTGGTCGGGTCGTCCGACGTGGGCTTCTTCGACGATCGGCGCACAGTCGGAGCACCCTCGGCCACGGCGGCGTCGAAGGAGCCGACGTACGGCTCCGCCTCGTACCGTGCGACGATGGCTTCCACGCCTCGCCACGCGGCGTCCGCGGTGTCGGCACAGACGGCGGCGAGCGGCTGCCCCGCATACGTGATCGCGGTGTCGAAGAGCGGCCCGCTGGCCAGTCGGATGCGTCGCTCGAGCTCCGCGCTGCCGATGACGTCGACAACTCCGGCGACGGCGCGGGCAGGCGCCAGGTCCAGACTCACCCGCCCGCGCGAGATCGACGAACGAAGGATGGCGGCGTGGAGCAGACCGGGACGCGTTAGGTCCGCCGTGTACCGGGCTCGGCCGGCGACTTTCTCCGGGGCATCTACGCGAGTCGCGCGCTGTCCGACGATGCGAAGCTCGGCGCTTTCATCCCACGGCGTCGGCTCGTGCTCGGGCAGCTCGACGACTTTCGTTTCTTCGCGGCCTTCCACCTCGACCGTGGTCGTGACGAACCGTCGAGGAACCGTGCCCGCCTCACGCGTGTCCCGGGTATCAATCGCCATTGGATCCTCGCATCGCCGACGCGGCGCTGTGGATTGCGCGAACGATCTTCGGGTAAGTGCCACACCGACACAGGTTGCCGCTCATGGCCTGCACGATCGCCTCGTCCGAAGGGTCGCGATCGCGGGCGAGCAGCGCGACCGCTGCAAGCACCTGGCCCGGTGTGCAGAATCCGCATTGCACCGCGTCGTGCTCGACAAACGCGGCCTGCACCGGATGGGGTCTCGAATTGGTCGAGAGCCCTTCAATGGTCGTGACCGATTCGTTCTCGTACGCGAGCGCGAGCGCGAGACAGCTGTAGACAGGCGCTGGCTTACCGTCGGGATCGGCGACGAGAACGGTGCACGCACCGCACTCGCCCCGCTCGCAGGACGGCTTGGCGCCGGTGAGATAAAGCTGGTCCCGCAGGACCGAGAGCAGCGTGGCGTTGGGAGCGACGTCGATCTGGCAGGTCCGGCCGTTGACCGTGAGGCGCATGGCGGATGATAACTTACGCGCCCTGCCCGCGCCCTTGTCTCGCCGGCACTGCGTCGGATATCATAACCGGAGGACTTCCATCGCTACCCTCAGAGCCCGCAATGCCATACGTCATCACGGAAGCCTGCGTCGGAACGAAGGATAAGGCGTGCGTCGACGTTTGCCCGGTGGACTGTATCTACGAAGGCGAGCAGCAGCTCTACATCCACCCGGACGAGTGCATCGATTGCGGCGCCTGCGAGCCCGAATGCCCGGTGACGGCGATCTTCCCGGAAGAAGACGTGCCCGGGAACATGAAGCAGTATGTGCAGATCAACCGGGAAGTCTTCAAGGGTGAAAACCCACCAGGCAGGCCCACGAGGTAACCGTCGTCATCCCTCGCTTCGCTCGGGATGACAACCCCCTCAGGCATAGTCCAGAGCGGCTAGGAACTCACTGAGTACGTGATTGAACGCCGCCGGCCGCTCGACGTTGCTCACGTGGCCCGCGTGCTTTATCACCTCGAGGCGACTTCCGCGAATGGCGTCGTGCAGGATTTCCGCCTCGCGGACAGGAGTGAGCACATCCTCCGCGCCGACGACCACCAGTGTCGGGACGTCGATCGTAGCCAGCGTGGGAGTCGAGTCGGCGCGGCCGAGCATTGCCTCGAGGGCCCCGCGGATCCCGTCCACCGATGCGCTGCCCATCATTCGGTGGACGTCATCGATCAGCGCAGGGCGCTTCTCGCGTGTGGACTTGCCGATCATCCCGACGACTTGACCGTCCGCCACCGCGCCGCTGCCTCGCTCACGCGCAAGCTCCATCAGCGCGAGACGCTTCGCGCGCGTCTCCTCATTGTCGACGCCCGCGCGGGTGTCCGCCAGCACGAGGGCCCGTACCATCTCGCGGTGGCGGCGCCAGAACGCGAACGCGATGTACCCGCCCATCGACAGACCGGCCACGACGGCGCGTTCGATCCCGAGCATCCGAAGCAGCATGGCGAGGTCGTCGGCGTACTGGTCGATGGTGAACGGACCATTCTTCGAGCTCTCGCCGAAGCCGCGCAAGTCGAGCGCAATGCAGCGCGCTCGATCCACCAGCGCGCTGACCTGCGGCGCCCAGAGCGTCCGGTTGTGCGGAAACCCGTGGATGAATGCCACCGGCATCCCGGTGCCGACATCGTCGTAGCCGATCTCGACGCCATCACACAGCACGATCACGACCCAGGTTCCTCCACGCCGAGGCTCTTCATCCAGCGTGCGTCGAACGTCATCCAGAACAATGTCGGTGTCCCGTGCCGGGACGCCATGTCCAGCGCGACCGCGAAGGCCTTCGCGCTGTAGGTCGCGTCGAGTCTCCATCCACGAAGCTCGTCCACGAGAATCGCAGCGTGTTCGGCGGTCGGATGCGGCCGAGCGTACGCCCCGGCGTAGAGATCGTGCGAGACGGCGACGCGGTCACCGCGCACCGGTGCCGGCGGGTTGCCGGCATACCGCCCGATGAGCTGCCGCGTGCGCTCCGCCAGACGAAGGACGCGCCAGCGATTTGCCCCGATCCGCGGCCCCACGCGCGCGCCGACGACGATGGTGTCCATTCCGGCGATCGCGAATCCGAGCGCGAGCCCCGCTGCCGTGCCACCGCTCCCGAGCGGCACGACCAGTCGAGCCGGAGGCGGGAGCTCGCCCGCCTCGATCTGGTCGGCCAGCTCGAGCGCCGCGTTCACATGGCCTAACGTGCCTAACGGGTTACTGCCGCCGAGCGGGATGTAGTGTGCCTGACGCGTGAGTCGAAGACGAATGAGCGGGGGGATCGCCGTCACGAAGTTCGACGCCGTGATGACCTCCGCACATTCGGCCACGGTCCGCTCCGCCACCTCGTGCGCGGACGGGTGCATGTCGTGGTGCCAGCGCACCGCGATCGTCTTCGCTCCCAGCCGCGCCGCGTGAACGGCCGTCGCGAGGATGTGCGTCGATCCCACGCCGCCGAGCGTCAACACGGTGTCGCCCTGTCCGACTCGTCCGAGGAGGAATTCCAGCGACCGGACCTTGTTGCCGCCTAACACATCCGACGACAGGTCTTCGTGTTTCACCCATAGCGAGTCGACGTCGCGAAACCCTTCGAGGTGCTCCACGGGCGTCGGAAACCGACCCAGCCGCGAGCGCGGGATCGCGGCGAGGGCAGGGAAGCGACGGACGAGCGGAATGGGCTCGTCGCGGTCGGATGGCGCGACGGCGGGTGACTCGGGTGCCCCGGGCCCTTGAGGCCCGGAGTCAGTCATCCTCGAGGTCCTCGAACACTTCGACCGGCTCTCCCACCACGTCCTGCACGTAGAGCATCTTCACCGCGACCATGGTTGCTGCCAACAACGGCACCGCGCACAGCAGGCCGAGGAAGCCGAAGATCAAGGCCATGAGTGCCTGCGCGATAATCGTGAGCGCCGGGGGCAGGTCGACACCCTCACGCATGAGAAACGGAATCAGCAGATAGTTCTCCATCTGCTGGATGGCGATGTACGCCACGATCACGGCGAGGGCTTTCTGCGGAGAATCGACGAAGCCCATCGCAACGGCGGGCAGCGCGCTCAGAATCGGCCCGACGGTGGGGACGAATTCGAGAATCCCCGCGATGACGCCCAAGGGCACGGCGGCGTTCACGCCGAGGATGAGCAGCACGATGGTCGAAACGACGCCGATCACCACCATCGCGATGAGCTGCGTCACGAGCCATTTCCGAAGTGCGATCGATATCGCGGTCAGCACCTCCCCGGCGCGCTTCCTCCACGGTTTCGCGAAGAGCTTCATCAGTCCATCGTGATACGTGTCCGGGTCCGCACCGATGTAGATCGACAAGACGAGAATCAGCACCAGCCCGGCAAACACCGAGATGGTCGATGACAGGAAGCCGAACAGGTATCTCGTGAGTCCCGCGAGCTGGCCGAGTATCCGCTGCTTGAGCGTCTGGGGTGGAGCCGTGGTCGATGCACCCGCGGTCGCGGCAAGGGCGCTGTCCGTCGGCACCTGACGAGGGGAGGCGCCGGTCGTACGCTCGGCCGGCGTCTCCGGGCCTTTCACGGGCTGCGGAGTGGGTCCTGGCGCCGTCGTCGATGATCTCCCGCGGATCAGCGATCCCAGGAACCCCTTGCTCTGAGCCCACTGGTCGATCTTGTCGATCGCTTCGGGCAGCTTCGTCTGCAACTCCTGCGACTGAGTTGCCAGCACGGGGCCGGAAACGACGAAAAATCCAACGATCGCGCCTGCAGAACCAAGTACGATCAGCGCGGCGATGAGGCCGCGAGGCGCACGCACGCGCGCCCGCACCCAATCCACCCCGGCCGAGACCGCGAGTCCGAACAGGACCCCAAGAAAGGCCGTGAGAAAGACCGTTTGCGCGAGCCAAATGAGGCGAAGAGCGAGGTACATCGCGGCGACCGCCGCGGCTGCACGCAGGACATCGGACGTTCGCCACCCGATCTGACGGCGCCGTCGCTCGGCCGCGCGAACCGGCGTTGCGGGCGTCGGAGTGGCCGCGCTCACCGCGGAGTGTGGACTTGGAGGCTTCTCGCTCATCGGGAATCGGGAATCGGGAATCGGGAATAGGGAATCGGAACACGGTCGACGTCGGGTGAGCGAGGTGCCTTGTTCAGCCGCGTGCTAG
>DATCGG010000132.1:0-2948 GCA_036509075.1 Gemmatimonadaceae bacterium | reverse complement strand
CGGGCCGCGTTATCCTGGGGCCGAGCCGCCGCCCGCCAATTCGCCGCGCGGTCGTCGGAGGTTCCGGAAGACACGGCCGTCGCGCTGGCCCACACCGTCATCACGCTGATGGACAGCGCTCGAGCCGCCACGGGCGTGCTGGAGCGAATCACGCACGCGCAGGCGGAACTTCGTGCGAAAGAGGCTGCCCACCAGATCGAGCTCGACTCCCGCGAGTCGCTGCTCGTTCGCCTCCTCCTCGTCGCGATGATCGTGCTGGCCACGGTAGCCAGTCTGCGACGGGTAACCAGCACGCTCGACGCGATCGTCTTCGACGCACGCGCGCTCGCCGCAGGAGATCATCGCGCGGCGGTACGCTCGGTTGCGGGCGGAAGCCGTGAGCTCGGGCACCTCGGCGAAGCGTTCGGTACCCTCGCCGCAGCCGTCGCCGAGCGCGAGCTCGGACTCCGCGACGATATTCGGCAGCTCAAGGAGGTCGAGCGGCTGAAGACCGAGTTCGTGTCCACCGTCAGTCACGAGCTTCGCACGCCGCTTACGGCGATTCGCGGCGCACTCGGACTCGTATTGGCCGGAACGACCGGACCGATCGCATCCAAGACCCGCGACCTCCTTCAGATCGGACTCCAGAATACCGAGCGTCTCATTCGGCTCATCAACGATATCCTCGATGTCGAGCGAATCGAGTCGGGGCATCTCTTCGTGCGGAGGGAGCCGTGTGAGCTGGCGGAGATTCTGCGGACCACCGTTGAATCGCTGCGGACCGTCGCGATGGAGACGCAGGTATCGCTCGTGATCGAAGCGGAGAAGAGCGCCGTCGTCACTGGGGACCCCGACCGCCTCGTGCAGGTCTTCACGAACCTGATCTCGAACGCGGTGCGGTTTTCACCGCGCGGTGAATCGGTCACCGTCGCGCTGCGTACGACGCCGACGAGCGTTGTCGTGTTCGTGTCCGATCGTGGGCCTGGAATTCCCCTCGAGTTCCGGAAGCGCATTTTCGGGAAGTTCCAGCAGGCAGATCCCGCGGGGGCAGCGGGCGGTGCCGGGCTCGGACTCGCCATCGTGCGCGCGATCGTGGAGCGCCACGGCGGCTCGATTCGTTTCGACAGCGCACCCGGTCATGGGACGACGTTCATCACGGAGCTGCCGTACACGGCGCCCAGCGCATTGGCGCCGTCCACCAGCCCGACCGACCATCAGTTGCTCCTGGTGGACGACGACCGCGACATGCTCAGCGTCCTGCGGTCGCTTTGCGAGACGGTGGGCGCCGTTACGGCGGTCGGCTCGCCAGAGGAAGCCTGGCGCGCCCTAACAAGTACCCAATACGACGCGATCGTGATCGACCCGTCGTCCCCCGGATCTCGAGGCGTCGAGCTCGTGGTCCAACTTCGCGAGCTCCCGGCCTACACGGATGTGCCGGTCCTCGTGTTCTCCGCGCGCGAGTTTTCGGACGAGGAGCTGGATGGGATTACGCTCGCGCCTTCACACGCGTTCGTGAAGGCCAGGGACCGCGAGCAGGATCTGGTGCTCCGCCTGAAGGCTGTGCTGGCCGTGCGCCGTCCGCGGCGTGCGATCGCGATCCCCGCCTAATCGCTTACTGGTTTACGCCGGAGCGGCCATCAGGTCTCGGCTGCGCGCTCTCGCCAGAGCGGAATCTTGCCGGCGAGCGTGCGGAAGCTGACGGGCTTCGAGACGTAGTCCAGCGCACCGGCGCGCAGCGCGCGCACCTGGTCGCCCTCGCCAACGTGGCCGGTGATGAAGACCACCGCGTACACGCCCGGTCGTGCTGCGCGCAGTCGTTCGTGCACGGAGTGACCGTCGAGGCCGGGGAGGTCCACATCCAGGAGCACCAGCGGGCGACGCCCATCGGTCTGGAACGAGACCAGGGCTTCCAGCGCCGCTTCGCCGTTGGCGTACGCGCGGAAGGTGAGGCCCGCGGAGCGCAGCACGTATTGCACCATGTCCGACAACGCCGCGTCGTCCTCGATCAGGATGATGTCCGGCGCGAGCCCCGCTTCCTGACTGCGCCACCGCCTAACGAACGCCGAGCGGTCCTGACGGGCGATCTCGATCGCTTCGTCGGCGGCGCGGCGCAGGGCGCCGATCTCCGCTGGCACTTCCTCCGTGTCCGCGATGCCGCATCGCCAGGCGGGCGCGCCGTCCACGCGGCCGAACACCAAGGCCTCGAACAGCGACTCGGCGATCTCGCCATCGCACTCGATGACCGCCATGAGCGAGACACCCTCGTGATAGCCGACGACGCTCGTCGACCCGGCGACGGCGTTCGCGATGCGCTGCGTTTCCCGGAGCCAGCCCATGGCCGCGTCACCCGCGAGGTCGTCGCCGTCGGGACGCACCACGACCATGGCGAGCGTCTTGTCTCCAGCCGCTGCGGTGCGGACGAATTCCGCGACGTCGGTCGTGGTCCGCGGTGGCAGGGCGAGGCCGGTGCCCGGGTGACGCCCTTCACTCAGACGCACGATACGCTGGCGTTCGAGATGCCGCGCGATGCAGGCCCGGAGGTCCGGCGCCGCGATCGGCTTCGCGATGAAGTCGTCCACGCCGGCGCGCCGCGCCTGCTCCTGGGTGCGCTCCTCCGTATCCGCCGAGATCAGAACGATCGGGAGATCCCGGTAGGCCGGGAGGGTCCGGAGCTCTCGGGCGAGCTCGATGCCGGACACGTCCCCCATGCGGACGTCCATCACGAGGAGCGATGGCGCCGTCGCGGCAAGCTGCTGGTGTAGCTCGTTAGGCGTGTCGCACGTCATGCTCCGGACTCCCTCGCTCTCGAGCAGGAACTGCACGATCGTGAGGATCGACGGATCGTCGTCGAGGACGAGGATGGTCGCGCCGGTGGTGGAGCTTCCGAGCGACAGCCGGTCGGCGAGGTCGAACAGCGCCCCGAGCTCGTCTGCCTCGTCGACCGTCGCCACGCCGGCGGCCGCGGCATT
>DATCGG010000131.1:0-5306 GCA_036509075.1 Gemmatimonadaceae bacterium | reverse complement strand
AGCTTTCGGTATCCCAGGAACAACGCCTCCTGAGCGATGTCCTCGCCGTCGAGAACGGACCCAACCATTCGTGAGCAGTATCGATGCAGGCTCGGACGGAGATGGCGGATGGTCTCGAGGAACGCGAGGTAGCGTGCCTCGAACACGCCAACGGGCGTGGAGTCAACGGAGGGGTCCATACCTGGTCCTACGCACTCGGCCTCGGTTGGGATACGCGGGCGCTTCGCGTCCTGCCGCCCGTGGCGCCCAACGCCTCGAGTTTGGGGTTAACCACCCAGCGGGCTCCGTGTCCGTGATCACATTCAAGCTCAGCGCCAGCTGACACTGGACGTGACCCAGTGGTACGCCTGTCGTCCTCTTCTCATGTCGTGTCGCCCGCTGACTCTTGCCGTGCTAGGCCGGCCACGCCGGCTCGCAGTCACAGCGAGTCGGCGGGCGTTGTTAGGCATCTCCGTCGCCACCGTCGCAGCAGCCGCCACGACGCGCGCCGCGCAGGCACAGGGCATCCTCGTCCAGGGGATCGCCGACGCCGAAGCCTGGAAGACCGATTCGGGGTCCATCCTCCTCACGCGTAACGGTGGGCGCCCGTCTTTCCTCGGGCGCATGCATCTCTGGGGCGCCGCGGGGGTCGGTCGACACGTCGTCGTCTATGCCGCCGGCACTGCGGAAACGGGCGACGCGCGTAATGAGTCGGGCACCGAGTGGTACACCGAGCTCGCCGGAGTGCGGTACACGCGGTCGGATGCGTTCGTGATCGACGCGGGCAAGATACAGCCCGTCATCGGAACGTTCGCGGCGCGGCGGTACTCCACACGAAACCCGCTGATCGGGATGCCAGACGGCTACCCGCTGCAGTATCCGCTCGGCGTGCAAGCCTCGGGCACGCGCGGCCGGTTCGATTATCGAGCCGCCGTCGTCTCGCTGCCGACGTATCACGAGGCGTACACACCCAATCCGACGCCGGCGCCGCGCCCCGCACTTGGCGCGGGATTCACACCGACTACGGGTGCTCGCATCGGCGCGTCGGCGACGTGGGGTCCGTATCTCAACGAGGATCTCGCGCCCACCCTGCTCGCGGGTCGCTCATGGCGGGCGTACAGCGAGCGAATCTACGCGGCCGATGTGCAGCTGAGCCGCGGCTACCTCGAGCTCCGAGGAGAGCTCGCGAAGTCGAGCTACGAGGTGCCTGAGGGTGAGACCGGCTCGAGGACGGTGCGCGGGCTGACCTACTACACCGAGGCGAAGTACACGCTGACGCCGCGACTGTTCGCGGCCGGCCGCTTCGAGCGTAACGACTACCCGTACATTCAGCCGCTGTCGGACGTCGCCTGGATCGCCAACCCCACGAACATGTACGACGGCGAGGCGGGCCTGGGCTTCCGCGTCACGTCGCGCACCCTGGTCAAGGCGTCGGTCCGCAGTGACCGATGGGACGTTCCGCCGGAGATGCGCGCGTTTCTCGGCAACGGCACCGCGCTGGCGCTGCAGCTGTCGCAGTCGTTCGACGTCGTTCGTTAGGCGGACAACGATCGGGCGGATTGCTTCCGGCACCCCGTACGACTTCAGTGTCGGGGCAACATCTTTCGGGAACAACCATGAAGCGGATTGCGCCGAAACAGCCGGATCCGGCTTTGCATCCACGCGGGCTCACGCAACGAGCCGGGATTTCTTGGGAACGACCTCGGGACGCATGAGCTCCGCCGTTGCTGTTTACCAAAGGATCCCGGCTCGTGGCGCGAGTATGCATACGCGTTAGGCAGTATCCGGTCGCTTCAGCCGGATCCGCTTCATCGTTGTTCCCTGAAAAGGCTTGGCGAACATAGATGATTGGATGCTTGGCGAACATGGATGTCTGTCAGCCCGCAACCGCAACGCGCGGCACGGCGCCGGACGCCTGCGCCTGCACCACGGTGACGGCTTCATCCGCACCGAGCGGCTTGGCGAAGTAGAAGCCCTGCCCGAACCCGCACCCCGCCGCACGAAGCTGGGCCGCCTGCTGCGCATGCTCGATTCCCTCGGCCACGCACTGTAAGCCGAGGGAGTTCGCCAGCCCGACAATCCCGCGGCCGAGGGCCGCATCCGACCCGCCGTGCGTGAAGCGATCGATGAAGATCTTGTCGATCTTGAGGACGTCGACCGGGAAGCGATGGAGATACGCGAGCGACGAGTAGCCGGTGCCGAAATCGTCGATCGCGAGACGCACTCCCAGCGCCTTGAGCTCGTGCAGCGTCCGGAGCGCCGCGTCCGCGCGCTGCATGAGGACGCTCTCCGTGATCTCGAGCAGGAGCAGGCTCGGATGAATCCCCGCTTGCGTGACCGCGGCGGACACGTCGTCCACCAGCGTGGCGTGCTCGAGCTGCCGCCCGGAGATATTGACCGAGACGTAGGGTAAGTGCGTCCCCGCATCCGTCGTGCGGCTCTCGCGCGACCACAGTGCCGCATGCCGACAGGCAGCGTGCAGCACCCACCGGCCCAGCGGGACCACGAGCCCGGTCGACTCGGCGAGCGGGATGAACCGGTCGGGACTCATCGGCCCGCGAGTCGGATGGTGCCACCGGGAGAGCGCCTCGAGCCCCGCAATGCGCTCGGTGTCCAGCGCGACGATCGGCTGATACACGAGGCGAAGCGCCCCGTTAGGCTCGGCGAGTGCGCGGCGAAGATCCGCCTCGAGCGCCATCCGCTCGACGACGGCCGCGTGCATCGCCGGCGCGAATAACTCGTACCGTCCTTTGCCGAGCTGTTTCGCCCGATACATCGCCACATCGGCGTTACGCAGGAGCTCCTCGGCGCCGTCGTCACGCGTCGCGCGCGCGACACCAATGCTCACGCCGACCGGGACCTCGGCCCCCTGGAGCGAGATGGGCGAACGCATCGCGCGTTGAACGCGCTCCACCACGGTGATGAGGTCGGAGCTCGTCCGAACGCGGTCTACGAGCACGGCGAACTCGTCGCCGCCGAGCCGCGCGACGGTGTCGCACCCGCGCGTGGCGTTCAGTAGCCGGCTCGAGACTTCGATCAGCAGCCGGTCACCCACGGCGTGGCCGAGCGAGTCGTTGACGTTCTTGAAGTTATCGAGGTCGAGAAACAGCACGGCGATCGACTCGGGCGCGGAGGCGCCGCGGTCGAGAGCGCGATCGACCTCCGCGCGAAAGCGCGCACGGTTCGCGAGCCCCGTGAGCGGGTCATGATACGCCTGATGCGACAGCTTCGCCTCACTCTCACGGAGCGCCTGCTCCGCCACTTCTCGCTCGCGGATTTCCGCCGTCAGGACCGCGTTCGCTGCAGCGAGATCTGCTCCCCGCTGCTCGAGCTGCACGCGCTTGCGCGCGAGCGAGGCGATCAACCGGGCGAACGACAAGTGGAGCCACCGGATCTCGACGGCCGCCGACGCGTCGTCGTCCAACCGGCCGATCCGCTCCAACGTTCCAACGGCGCCCACGGCCGTGCGAAGCCGCCGCACGAACGACTCGAGCGGCCCGATCATCGCGCGCGACAGCAGCGCGGCACCTGCTCCGGCGAGCCCGACGGCCACGACGCCGAGCACGACGAAGTCCATCAGCAGCGCGCGTGTCGTTCGGCGAAGCGTTGGCGTGACGGCCTGAAGCAGCGTTAGGCGCGCCGGGACGTCCTGATCGGCGACGCCCATCACGAGGGAGGCGGCCACGTACTCCACATCGCCGAGTCGGACGAGGCGCGGCCGCGCATCCACAGGCGAAACCACGCCTTCGAGGCCCGGAGGGCGCCGCACGAGCGTCGACGCGATGACCCGTCCGCCGAACGTGATCACGAGGTCGCCGCCGAAGCTTTGCACCAGCGATCGCAGGTGCGCGGCGTCCAGTCGATCTCCGAGGATCACCGTACCGATCGTGAACCCATCGACGACGATCGGTGCGGCCGCGATGTGGAAGTGACTGTCGTCGACGCGAAGGACCGAGAGATAGAGCTCGCTCGGTCCTCCGTCGAGGGTCGGATCGAGCGCGTGACGAAGGGCCGCCAGACGGGACAGGTCGGCGCCAGTTGGCGGCGCACCGTGGCTCGTCCCGTTGCTGTCTGGTACCACGAAGGCGGCGACGATGCGCCCCCGCTCGTCCGTCGTCGCGACGAGATCGGACCCCAGCTCGGGCGCGACCCGCTCCAGCTCGCGCCTAACGGTGCGCACGAGGTCGGGGTGATGGCCGCTCGCACCTGCCGCCGGATCGCCTGGTCTTCCCTCGAGCCGCGCCGTCGCCATGGCGGAGCGCAGGCTGGGGTTCGTCGCGAGCAACGCGGCCGAGGCGACGAACTGGCGATCCTGCCGCCGCTGGAGCGTCAGCATCGCGTTCTGTCCGTGGCCGACGTCGTCAGTGATCAGCGAGCGGGTCGTCGCGCGCGTCCTCACGCTGAGCACCGCGAATGTCGCCGCGATCGCCACCGCGGTCACCATGGCGCTCAGCGCGGCGAGCCTAACGCCAAGGCGCGCGCCGCGCCTCCGGAACTGACGGAGGGAACTCTGGCTCTCCCCTCCGGAGCTCACTGCGAGCGAGCGGCTTCCGAGGGCGGAAGCGGAATGGTGAAGTCGAGCCGCGCGACCTGGTCGGGCTCGAGGTGCAGCCGATGCGTGATCGGCCGGATCCGTTCGTGCCACGCGACCACCGTGTAGTCGCCAGGCGGCAGTCGGGGAATCGTGTAGCGCCCCTCCGCATCGGGCACGGCGAAGTACGGGTTGTCGAGCACGAGGGCAACGGCGCTCATGTCCGAGTGGATGTGACAGAACACCTGTACGATGCCGGCGCGGTCGAACGTCACGGAGCGCGCCGCGCCCCGTGGGTACCGTCCAAGGTCGAACGACTTCGCGCGCGAGAGCGAGAAGACGTTGTGGAACAGCGGGTCATCGTTAGGGAACGCGACGGTCGTACCTCGCACCACGGGTAGCACGTGGGGCAGAAAGCGCTCGTCGTGCTGGCGAAGGGTCGCCCCCTTGGTGGGTTCGGTCGTGCCGGAGGGCACCTGCTCGATGTAGACTATGATGTTTCGCCGCTCGTCGACGTCCGCGGAGTCGGGTTCCGGCGGCACGGCACCGGGTCCGGGCTCCGCATAGATCCGAAAGCGAGGGCGGCGCGCCGTAAGCGCGCGCGATACTACGACCTGGCCTTCGATGCTCGCTGCAGCGTCGCGATGGGGACCACGCGAAGCAGGTCTGGTCGATGGCCCGTCACCGGCCCAGAGCACGGAGGCCGGCAGGCCAACGAGACAGAGTCGGCGGAGCTCGCGGAGCGATTGCATCGGTCAAGACGTAAGTGATGTTGGCATCGCTGATTAGAAGATTG
>DATCGG010000130.1:0-15949 GCA_036509075.1 Gemmatimonadaceae bacterium | reverse complement strand
CGTTAGCCGAGGGCGGCGTAATCCGTCGTCCGTATTCCGGTTCCCGGTTCCGATTCCCGATTCCCGATTCCCGGTTCCCGATTCCCGATTCCCGGTTCCCGATTCCGTGCCTATCCCTCTCGCCGATCTCCTCGACCTTTTCGATCTCGAACCGCTCGAGGTCAACATTTACCGTGGTCGCAACCGGGATATCGGGACCGGCCGGGTGTTCGGTGGGCAGGTGCTCGCGCAGGCGCTCGTCGCCGCGAGGCGCACGGTCGACGAGCCGCGTGAGGCCCATTCGCTCCACGGGTACTTCATCCTGCCCGGCGATCTCGCCGCGCCAATCGTCTACTTCGTCGACCGCCTCAGGGATGGATCGAGCTTCTCCACACGCCAGGTCACCGCAATCCAGCACGGCCGCGCGATCTTCAACCTCTCCGCGTCGTTCCAGATCGCCGAGGGCGGCTACGAGCACCAGACGCCAATGCCTGACGTGCCGCCGCCAGAGCAGCTCACCAACGAGCTCGAGCTGATCCGCAACATCGCCGACAAGATTCCCGAATCGCTGCGCGAGGTCATCACCCAGGACCGGCCGATCGACTTTCGGCCGGTCTCGCCGAACGACCCGTTTCACCCCGAAGCCCGCGAGCCCGTTCGCTACATGTGGCTCCGCGCGATCGACCGGCTGCCTGACGAGCCAATCATCCACCAGGCGGTGCTGGCGTACGCGTCGGACTACGGATTGTTAGGCACGGCGCTGCTCCCGCACGCCGTCGCTCCCCGATCGCCAACCATTCAGCTCGCGACGCTCGATCACGCCCTGTGGGCGCACCGGGCGTTCCGCGCGGACGAGTGGCTGCTCTACGCGATGGATTCGCCGGCCGCGGCAGGGGCACGAGGCTTCTCACGCGGAAGCTTCTACACGCGCGACGGGACGCTCGTGGCATCGGTCGCGCAGGAGGGACTGATGCGTCGGCGGACGCGCTGACACTTAGCCGCCTCGGAGCGCGTCCATCGCGCTGATGGCCGTCGCGCGTCGTGCCGGGACGAACGACGCCGCGACGGCAACGATGACCAGGCCTGCCGCAACCCCAGCGAACGTCACCGCATCGACGACGGGAACATCGACGAGCAGCGAGCGAAGTATTCGCAGCACGCCCGCGGCACCCACGATGCCGATTGCCACGCCCACCAGGGTCATTCGAAGACCCTCCCCGAGCACGGACACGAGCACGCGCGACCGCTCCGCACCTAACGCCATCCGCACCCCGATCTCGAAGCGCCGTTCCGACACGCCGTAGGAGATCACGCCGAAGATGCCGACACCGGCGAGCACCAACGCCAGCGCCGCGAACGCACCGAGCAGTGTCGTGCTGAACCGGCGGTTGGCAACCGAGATGCCGACGATCTGCTCGAGGGACCGTACGTTCGATACCGGCGCCATTGCGTCGAGCGACCGCACGATCGCCTTCACCTGATTCGCTATGCCCAGAGGATCGCCCTTGGTGCGGATGACGAGGTTCATGCTTCGCGGCGTGAAGTAGGCCGTCTCGCGCGTCTGCGGGTACGCGAAGTACATCGCTGGCTCCAGGGCGCCGCCGAAGCCGCGTCCGCGGATGTCATCCACCACGCCCACGACCGTCATGAACGTCGAACCGGCGCCGACCCGAAACCGCTTGCCGATCGGATCGGCGTTAGGCCAGAGCTGCGTTGCCAGCGATCGGCTCACGATCCCCACGTACGGCCCGGACTCGCGGTCCGCGTCGGTAAAGCCACGTCCCACGGTGACCTTGAGCCCCATCGCTTCGAAGTAGCCCGCCGTCGCCTGCTGCGGGACCGCGACCGGACCGCGTGGCACGCGATCGTACGACTGGCCTTCGGCCAGCAGACCCCACATTCCACCGTTGTCGACCACGGGAAGCCATCCCGCCGCCCCGGCAGACAAAACTCCTGGAATCGCACGCACGCGCTCCAATAGCTGCGTGTAGAAGACGATCAAGCGCGATTCCTCGTAGGTGGTCGCGGTGGGCGACACCCTTGCCGTCAGCACTGACCGCGGATCGAACCCAAGGTCCGCAGACTGGAGCTTCAACAGGCTGCGCAGCAGTACGCCGGCACCGCACAGCATCACGACCGCGAGCGCCACCTCCGTGACCACGAGAGCGCGGCGCACGCGACCGGATGCGCCCTGGCTCGAGGCTCGCCCGCCTTCCTTGAGCGTCTCGGCCGGCGCCTCACGCGACGCGCGCAGCGCGGGCACGAGTCCGAACAGGATGCCAGCGACCAGCGACGTTGCGAGCGCGTATGCGAGGACCACCCAGTCGAGCCCGACCTGCTCGACTCGCGGGATCGACCGCGGAGCCAGCGCAACGAGCGCCCGCGTGCCACTCCAGGCGAGCAGGACACCTAACGTGCCACCTCCCAGGGCGAAGATCGTCGATTCGGTCAGGAGCTGCGCGAGCATTCGACGCCGTGACGCTCCGAGGGCCGCCCGGACCGCCATCTCGCGACGCCGACCTTCGCCGCGAGCGAGCAGCAGGTTGGCGACATTCGCGCACACAATGAGCAGCACGAACCCGACTGCGCCGAACAGCATCCACACGTACGGCCGGGTTGCGCCAACGAGCGCCTCGCTGACCGGCGTGAGCACCGGGGCGAGCGGCGCGTTCGGATCGTATTTGCCGGGGTAGTCTCGCATGAGACGCCGCGCAACGGTACTGGCCTCACGCTCGGCGCGGGCAACCGGCACGTCCCGCCGAAGCCGCCCGACCAGGAACAGGTAATGGTTCGCTCGGTCACCGAGGCTGTCGGACTTGAAGCGCGCCATCGGAAGCCAGACATCGACGTGGGCGGTCGGATAGTCGAAGTACTGCGGCATCACGCCGACGATGGTCCGCGAGGTGCCGTTGAACGGGATCGTGCGTCCGACGATCGTCCGGTCGCCGCCGAAGCGGCGCTGCCAAAGTCCGTAACTCAGCACCGCGACGGTCGCCGGCATGACGCGATCCTCGTCAGGCAGAAAGGTGCGTCCCACGAGTGGCCGCACACCGAGGACGGAGAAGAAATTCGTCGACACCGCGGCAAGCCCGACACGCTCCGGCTCGTCCGGTGTGGCCAGGTTCCCTTCACCGAGCGTGTACGCCGCCAGCGCCTCGAACGACCGGAGATCGCGCGCATAGTCGAAATACTCCGGCGGCGACACGAGCAACGTCGGCGGCGCGTGCCCGAAGCTCGCGACTCGGTCCGGCTCGGGATACGGCAGCGGCCGCAGCAGTACCCCGTTTACCACACTGAAGATCGCTGAGTTGGCGCCGATGCCTAACGCAATCGTCCCGATCACGATCGTCGCGAAGATCGGGCGCCGGGCGAGCGTGCGCAGGGCGAACCGAATGTCCTGACCGAGCATGGGAACCGAATCCGCGGTTGGGTCCACACGCCGGCGTTTCGACAGCGAGCGGACGCGCTCTGCAAGGGCCGACCCCAGGTGGTCGGAGACGATGCGGGACCACGTCGTCCCGCCTTCGTGCAGGCGCTCGCCATGAAAGGCGAGCATCGCGCGGCCGTACCGTTCTCGGAATTCCCGGGGGTACAGCCGGATCAGCGCCCGGACGACGCGGTCGCCCCTCATGTGCGCAACCGCGCTATCAGCCCCTCGGCCTCGGCGTACCGCACGAGGGTGCGGAGGCGCTCGAGCTCTGCTGCGAGAACCCGTCGACCCAGTGAGGTGAGTCGGTAGTAAATCCGGCGTTCGTCGGCATCCGCGGTACGGGTCGCCGCGTCGACGACGAGGCCGTCGTCCTCGAGGCTCCGGATGTACCGGTACAGGTTGCCGGCCTCGATCGAGACCCTGCCCTGCGTGGATTCCAGAACCGCCTTGCGAATCGCGTAGCCGTGCCGGTCTCCCGAGCCGAGCGCGGTCAGGATGAGCAGCTCGACGGGACGAAGCGGCAGAAAGCGCGCGGGATCTGTATTACCTGACATTTTCGAGCCGATGGCGGACAGGTCACCCTGTCTGACACCCGATCAGTCGATAGGGTTGTAATGACCCTATGGGGTCATTTCGACCCGATCCGAGGGTCGCCTCTCCGCGCGAGGTCCGCCAAGAAGCCTTCGATACAGTGCGTACAGGACCCACGCCGCCGCGATGACGATCAGCACGAGCATGAGCGCCCGCATCGCGCTCACGGCAAACACCCCGTCGATCGTAGGCCACTCGAACTCGTACTGCCTCAGCGCCGCGCCTCGATCCAGCATCCAGTGCCATGCCGTGTGCGCCACGAGCGCCGACAGCAGGATCGTCCCCATCCGCTCTGCCACGACGTACCGGAACAGCAGCGCCAGCGCCGGAACGGCGATCGCGAGCACGAACATCTGCCCGAGCTCGACCCCCACGTTGAATGCGACGAGCGACGTCGCGAGGTGAGACCCGGCAAACTGGAGCGACTGCCGGAGGATGAAGGAGAATCCGAACCCGTGCACGAGCCCGAACGCGAACGCGATGATCCACCGCCGCTCGACCTTCGCACCGACGATGTTCTCGACCGCCATGTACACGATCGACAGCGCGATCAGCACCTCGATGAGCGGCGGGAACCAGAGGGCATCAGGCGCGAGCCCGCTCGCCGACGCGATGAGCGTGATCGAATGCGCGACCGTGAATGACGTGACGATCGCGATCAGCGGGCGCAGTCGCCTGAACGGGATCACCAGGCAGAATACGAACAGCAGATGATCGAGACCGTCGAGAATGTGCTGGAAGCCGAGCGCGACGAAGCGTAGCGCCGCCTGGTGCCACCGCGGGTCCAGCCTCACGAGCCCGGGATCGCCCAGGTACTCGAACACGCGCTCGGTGCCGTTAGGCGGCACGAAGTGGAGCACCGTCGTGGTTCGAATCCCGAGGTGCGCGAGCGCGGGACGGATGGAGAATCGCGACGTCGGGGACGCGATGGAATAGTCGATCATCACGTCGAGCATCGCCTGCTTCCACGGCAGGTCTACCGAGTCCGCGAGCGGCGGGCCGAGCACGTTGGCCACCGCGGTGGCGTAGGAGGTGAACGATCGATCGGACGGCAGCGAGAGTCGCGCCGCAGTCACCTGGCGGCGCTCGAGCGGCCGATCGTTCTCATAGACCTCCACGTAGTCAGCGACCCACACTCGGCCAGCGTTCTTGAGCTCAGGGTTCACGCTCGGGAGATCGAGGTAGCCCGGGCCGCGGAGCACGAGCTCGAAGTCGCGGATCGACTCCAGCGGAACCCGGACGACGAGCCGGAGACGTCCCGGTTCGGGCTTCACATACGCCAGGACCATGACCGACGGCGGGATCTCGTGCGCGAACGGACGCGACGGGAGTGCAACCGTCAGCCCACAGACCATGGCGAGGACTCGCCACGTGCGTGGCCACCATCCGGATCCGATCGCTCGTCTCATGCGGACGAGTATACGTCTGCGAAACGGTTCGGGGCGAGGGACTGGACGCCCGGGATGCGGTCGCGATAGAATCCGCCGACAACGCGTGTGTGAACCCCAACGGAGCAGTCGATGACCCGTCGGCGTACCGTCGTCATTGGTGGCACCCTCGTCGCGGCCTTCGCCGCGCTCGGCCTCGGCCAGCGCGCGCTGGTGGCGAAGGTCCGCCTCCAGAGCATCCAGGCTCCGCGGTTCGAGGTCGACCCGATGTGGCCCAAACCGCTGCCTAACCACTGGGTCCTCGGGTCCACGATCGGCGTCGGCGTAGACTCCCGCGACCACATCTTCATCATCCATCGCGGCGACTCGACGCTGAATCAGCGGACCGAGGTCGGCGCGGATGCCAAGCCACCGTTAGGCGAGTGCTGTCGCTCCGCGCCGCCTATCCTGGAGTTCGACCCCGACGGCAATCTCGTGAAGGCGTGGGGTGGGCCCGGCGAAGGCTACACGTGGCCGGGCTCGAATCACGGCATCACGATCGACGACAAGGACAATGTCTGGATCGGCGGAAACGGGGACCACGACTCACACATCATCAAGTTCTCGCACGACGGCAAGTTCCTCGCGCAGTACGGTATACCTGGGCGGGAGCCGAACAGCAACGACTCGTCGCACTTCGGACGCGTAGCGAAGATCTCCTTCGACACGAAGGCTGGCGAAGCGTTCATCGCCGACGGTTACGGCAACAAGCGCGTCGCGGTGATCGACATGGCGACCGGAAAGCTCAAACGCTACTGGGGCGCGTATGGCGCAAAGCCCGACGACACACGGCTGCCGCCGTACGACCCATCCGCTCCGCCCGACAAGCAGTTCCGCAACCCGGTGCACTGCGCCGAGCCGGCGCTCGACGGCCTGGTCTATGTGTGCGACCGGCCGAACGACCGCATCCAGGTATTCCGGAAGGATGGCTCATTCGTGAAGGAACAGCGCATCGCCCCGGCGACGCGCGGCGATGGCTCGGTGTGGGACATCGCGTTCTCACGCGACCCGCAACAGAAGTACCTGTTCCTCGCGGACGGCAAGAACGAGCGCGTGTACGTGATGGATCGGCAGTCGCTGCAGATCCTGACGAGCTTCGGCGATGGCGGCCGTCAGCCGGGCCAATTCTTCGCGGTGCACAGCATCGCGACGGACTCGAAGGGCAACCTCTACACGACGGAGACGTACGAGGGAAAACGCGTGCAGAAGTTTGCGTACAAGGGCATCGGCTCCGTACCTCGAGGGAACCAGGGAGTACTCTGGCCAAAGCGATAGTACTTCACAGGTTACTGGTTGCTGGAATTGGTTATTGGTCATTTGAACCCTCGGGACACCTCGCTCGGCGAGATAAGCATCCCGAGGGTTCTATTACCTGTAACCCATCCCAGTAACCAATTACCTGTGTCTGTTTTGTTCCTCAGCCGAGTTGCTCGCCTATCCACTGGTCGAGCAGATACCTGGCGATGCTGTCCCGTCGCGGAACACGGAACGTCGCGGTGTCATCTTCCCACTCTCCGAACCGAGAGACCTGGGCAGCCGTGAACCAGCGCGCGTCCTCCAGCTCGTCCGCGTCGACGACGATCTCTTCGCTCTCGGCAGCGGCGCGAAAGCCTACCATCATCGAGTACGGGAACGGCCAGGGCTGCGACGCCTGGTAGCGGACGTCGTGGACGCGGACGCCAGTCTCCTCCCACACTTCTCGAGCGACCGCGTCCTCGAGGCTCTCGCCTGGCTCCACGAACCCCGCCAGCAGCGAATACGCGCCGCGCGGCAGGCGAGTGTGACGACCGAGGAGGCAGCGATCGGGCTGATCGCCGGAGGCCTGGCGTGTGACGAGCATGATCACGACCGGGTCCGTCCGCGGAAACGATTCGGCCTTGCACTCGGGATTGATGCATCGCCGGAGGTGACCAGCGCGCTGGCTTTCCATGGATGATCCGCAGACGGTGCAGAAGCGGTGACGCTTGTGCCACGCGATCATTGCACGCGCGTACGCCAGCATCGCGGCCTCCTCCGGCGGAACGAGCGATCCGATGCGACGAAGATCGGCGAACTCGCCGGCGTCCTGGATTTCGGGGACCGTCGCGATGAGCTCGGTCGACGCGTCGACGCCGAACATCGGGACTTCGCCGTCGAGCCCGAGGAACACCCAGCTTCCGCCGTTGGTCGTCATCACACGTTCGCGCACGGCTGCAAACTGGAGAACGGCGGCGCGGGCGTTTTCGGGACGGTCGGCCCGGGTCACGAGGTTCTGATCGTTGTGGATGAGGACGGCCATCGCGGCGTCGCTCACGAGCGCGGCGGAAATCCAGTCATCATCCTCGCGCAGCTTGGCCGCACGATCCAGGATCCCGCCCGCGTAGCGGACAGGTGACATAAGCAGAATCGGGTTACGGTCGGTCGGACGCAGCAGTCTGGCTCCACAGGAAACTATCGGGCCCACGGTGCCCGATGGCGTCGACAAACCTTCAGGAGCACACCATGTCCTTCCCCGTCGTCAACAACGTCGCTGTCCTCGTGAGTGGCGTCGTGATCTTCCTGCTCGGCGGGCTTTGGTATTCGCCCGTGCTGTTCGCCAAGCGTTGGGTCGCGTTGATCGGCAAGACGCCGGAGGAGCTCAGGGCGAACGCGGGCAACATTCCAGCGAGCTACGTGTTCGTGTTTCTGTGCGGGCTGGTCACGGCGTGGATCATGGCGCTCGTGGTCGGAAATTTTGCGACGGCGACCGCGTTGGATGGCGCCGTGATTGGCGCTCTCTGCTGGCTCGGGTTCGCCGGAGCGACCAGCTTCGGAACGGCGCTGTTCTCCGGCAAGCCGAAGGCGCTGTGGCTGATCGACTCGGGGTTCAACCTGATCGCGTTCGTGATTGCGGGCGTCATCCTCGCTGGCTGGCGGTAAAGATGGGGTCGGACAGGTGCGTGCATTGCACTGGAGGCAGCCATGCCCGAGTACCGAGTTGGCTGCGCTGGATGGTCCATCCCCAAAGCCCAGCGGTCCGAGTTTCCGGATAGCGGATCGCACCTCCAACGATACGCCGCGCGGTTTTCTACCGTCGAGATCAACTCGAGCTTCTACAACGCGCATCGGCCGGCCACGTACTCGCGATGGGCCGCGAGCGTTCCGGACGATTTTCGGTTTGCTGCCAAAATCCCCAAGACGATCACCCACAAGAAGCGACTCATCGACACGGACACGGTACTCGATGCATTTCTGGCCGAGGTGAGGTGCCTCGGCTCGAAGCTCGGCTGTCTCCTCGTGCAACTGCCACCAAGCCTCACGTATGACGCGCCAACCGTCCGGCGTTTCCTCGAGGCATTCCGCACGCGATATGCGGGTGCCCTCGTGGTCGAGGCGCGGCATCCAAGCTGGTTTACGCCCGAGGTGACGTCTCACTTCTATGCCCAGCACGTCGGACAGGTCGCCGCGGATCCGGCGGTCGTGCCCGAAGCCGCCGAGCCGGCGGGTTGGTTGGACACCGTCTACCTGAGGCTCCATGGCTCACCCCACGTCTACTACTCGACGTATGACGAGCCGTATCTGGAGCAGTTGGCAGGGCGGATGCGCGCGTATGCAGCACGCGCGCGCGAGGTCTGGTGCATCTTCGACAATACGGCCCTGTTCGCTGCAACGCCTAACGCGCTGAGCCTTCTCGCCCGCCTGGTCTGAGTCATCCCGAGCGAAGCGAGGGATCGCGATCCTCAAGATAGAGGGCTCTAGCGCATTGCTGGCAGAATCGTCCCGAATAGCATGTCGAGCCCCGGATCCGGCCGATTTGCATTGCCGGCGTTGATCGCCACGACGAGGTCGTACTTCGGGACGACGAAGAGCCACTGGCCCTGCGCCCCGATCGCCGCGATGACGAGGTCGGTCGTGCTCGCGTCAGGCTGACCTCCGGCAAGCGTGTACAGCCACCAGAGATAGCCATAGCTCGACGTCCGGCCGCCCAACCTGTAGGTGGGGGTCACGAGTGGCCGGGTCGACTCCGTGATCCACGCATCCGGCACGATCTCCGTCCCGTTCCACTTTCCGCGACGCAGCACGAGATACCCGACGCGCGCAAGATCGCGCGTGGTCATGAACAGCCCACCCCCGGTGTGAGGCAGCAGATCCGGGAACCCACGAACCCATTTGTCCCCGGTGATGCCAATGGGACGCATCAAATACGTCCGGGCGTAATCGGCCGTGTTCATTCCCGCGGCGAGCCCGATCGCGCCGCCAAGCGCGATGACGCCGCCGCTGTTGTACTGCCATCGCGTGCCTGGCTGCTCGCGCATCGGCCAATCGATCACGAAGCGCAGCCAGTCCGTCCGTAGCTGATTGAGCTGCTCGAGCGGTGAGCCCGCGTAGCTGTCCTCGTTCCAATCCATGCCGGTCCGCATGGTGAGGACGTCCCGAACCGCCAGGGCCTGTTTGCGGTCGTCGAGGTTCGCGATCGGCGCGTAACGATCGAACAGCTCGACCAATGGCTGGTCGACGCCTTGTAGGTCACCGCGCGCGATGGCAATACCGGTGACGAGCGACGTCACGCTCTTGGTCACGGACTGCTCGGTGTGGATCGAGTCTGCGGTCCAGCCGGCGAAGTACTCGTCCGCGATCACGTAACCCTTGCGCACGATCACGAGCGCGTGCTCGGCGCCTAACGACCCGGCGCGGAGCTGTGCTACCAGGTTCGTTATCGCGCGTTCGTCGACACCGACCTGGGCGGGTGACGCCGTGCGCCAGCTCACGTCCGGCCAGTAGGACTCGGCGTCGGCACCGAGCTGCTCGACCGGTGCCGAGGTGTCTGGTCCGCACGCCAGCGCGAGAACGGTCGCCATCGTGACCAGCGAACGCATCGTGGCGCGTTTGTCGTGGCAAGAGTTCACAAGCCGATCGGCTTTCGTATCGACGGAATACACTGCGGGGGTGTTTTCCTCGCTCGCAACCCCCCAGGGGCGTATCTTGAGGTCTCGATCGCCAACTTCCCACGGTAGTGATGCCCGTCGACCTAACGCGCGCATGAGCCATACCCAGGCAGCCGATGGCCTCATCGCCGCCGGCCGGCGGTTCCACGCGCGCGGTTGGGTGCTCGGCACGAGCGGCAACTTCAGCGTGGTCACCTGCCGCGAGCCGTTGCGGCTGGCGATCACGGCGAGCTCGGTGGACAAGGGCGCCCTCGAGCCTTCCCAGATTCTCGACATCGACGACAGCTGCTGCGTTCATGGCGGCACCGGGAACCCCTCGGCCGAAACGTTGCTCCACTTCGAGATCGTGCGGCGCCGAGGCGCGGGAGCCGTTCTGCACACGCATTCGGTGTGGAGCACGGTACTGTCCGACTCTCACGGGCTCGACCATGGGCTCGCGATCGAGGGCTACGAGATGCTCAAGGGACTCGACGGCGTGCGCACACACGAGCATCGTGAATGGGTCCCGATCGTGCCCAACGACCAGGACATGACGCGGCTCGCCCAAGTCGTGGGCCGCACGCTGGACGACCACCCGAGCGCGCACGCGATATTGCTCCAACGTCACGGGATCTACACCTGGGGTGCGACGCTGGCTGACGCGGTGCGGCACGTCGAGATCCTCGAGTTCCTGCTCGAGACCATGGGACGCACGCGGGCGTACCGGTTACGCGGAGGATATGATGGCACTGCTGAAGGTTCCTGAAGAGAATCGCACCCTCACCGACGCCGAGGCCGTTCGCGGCTTTCTCGCCGAGCACGGGATCGAATACGAGCGCGCGGGTTCGGCCCCCGGGGTCAATTCCGACTCGAGCGCCGCCGAGATCCTGTCCGCCTGGGCGCCGAAGATCGATGAGCTCAAGGCGCGCGGCGGGTACGTCGTCGCCGATGTGATCGATGTGAAGCCCGAGACGCCGAACCTCGACGCGATGCTCAAGCGCTTCTCGAGCGAGCACTGGCACGATGAGGACGAAGTGCGCCTCATCGTCGAAGGACGCGGGCTCTTCCACATCCACCCCCGCGGCAAGCCCGTATTCGCGCTGGAAGTCGAGGCCGGCGACCTGATTCGCGTTCCGCGCGGCACGCACCACTGGTTCGACCTGTGCGGAGAGAAACGCATTCGTGCCATTCGCCTGTTCCAGGATCAGTCGGGCTGGACGCCGCACTACACCGAGAGCGGAGAGGACACCAAGTTCCAGCCGCTCTGTTTCGGCCCGGCGTACATCCCCGCCGCGCACGTCGACCCCGGCGTGCAGGTGTGATGGTCGCGTTAGGCTCGCTCGGCGTGCGCGGCGTGGTGCTCGACGTCGAGGGCACCACGACGCCGATCTCGTTCGTCTTCGACGTGCTGTTCCCGTATGCCCGGACGCACCTCCGGGAGTTTCTCACGACGCACGGGCCATCCGGACTGCTGCGGGAGGTGGACCGGCTGCTGCGAGAAGAACACGCCGCGGACGTTGCCCGCGGCGACGCGCCACCGCCCCTCCCCGCCGACGTGAGCAGCGGGAACGCCGTGGACCTCGAGCCGTACGTCCTCTGGCTCATGGATCGCGACCGGAAGTCTCCCGGGCTCAAGCTGCTCCAGGGGCTCATCTGGCAGCGGGGCTTCGCGGACGGCACGCTGCGGGGCGAGCTCTTTCCCGACGTCGCCCCTGCCCTGGACCGCTGGCGCTCACGCGAGATCGACGTCGCCATCTACTCGTCAGGCAGCGTGCTCGCGCAGCGCCTGATTTTCGGCCACACGGCGTCCGGTGACCTGACGCCGCGCATCAGCCAGTTCTTCGACGCGACGATCGGCCCGAAACGGTCGGCGGACAGCTATCGGCGCATCGCGTCGGAGCTCCACCGTACGCCTAACGAGCTGCTCTTTCTCTCCGACGTCCACGCCGAGCTGCAGGCGGCGCGCGCGGCGGGCTTCAAGGCCATGCTCTGCGTTCGCCCCGGAAACCCCGAGCCAGCGAGAGAGGACGAACAGGCAATCGAGACATTCGACGACATCGTGGCCGACTGACAGCGCAACTGACTAGAAGCGCGCAATCCCAAAGGGCGCCAATTCCGAACGGCGCCAATCCCGAACACCGCTGAATTCCGAACGGCGCCTATCTCGAACGGCGGAGAGGGCGCGCGCCGTTCCGCCGTTGGCGGTTGCGGCGCTGGGGATCGGCGGTCGTTGGGATTGGCGCCTTTTGGATTGGCGCCGTTAGTCAGTTCGCGCCGTTTGGGCCCTATGCCCCCCTCATCTTGATGTTCACGTCTTGACAATCAAGAGGAACGGGTGCTATCGTCAGGCATGGAAGAGAACAATACGGATGTCATTCAGGGTACGCTGGATATGCTCATCCTCAAGACGCTGAGCCTCCAGCCACTCCACGGGTTCGGCATCGCCCGTCGCATCGAGCAGATCTCGCGCGGGGTCTTCAAGGTCAACCCCGGATCGCTCCTCACTGCCCTCCAGCGACTCGAGCGCGCCGGCTGGCTCGACGCGGAATGGCGCGACACCGAGAACGCCAGGCGCGCGAAGTACTACACGCTCACGCGCGCCGGCCGAAAGCAGCTCGACGAGGAAACCGCCGACTGGAACCGGCGCGCATCCGCGGTCGCTCGGCTCCTCAAAGCCGACGCCTGAACCGACATGCGTCTCTTCCGCCAACTGACCCGCGGGCTCCGCGCGCTCACGAATCGCTCCGCCACCGATCGCGAGATCGACGAGGAGGTCCAGCACTACCTCGCGCAGGCGGCGGCCGAGCAGGAGCGCCGTGGCGTGCCGCGCGCCGAAGCCGCGCGCATGGCGCGGCTGGAGCTCGGCAACGCCACCAACGTACGCGAGCAGGTTCGCGGGTACGGGTGGGAGAACATCGTCGATTCCACCCTCGCCGACCTGCGCTACGCCTCGCGACGTCTCCGCTCGTCGCCCGGATTCACATTCGTCACCACGCTCACGCTTGCGCTCGGGATCGGCGCGACGACCGCGATCTTCAGCGTCGTCAACGCCATCCTGTTCGATCCCCTGCCCTATCCGCATCCCGAGCGAGTCGTCGCGATCCGGGAATTCGGCACCGACGGTGCCCCCAACGCCGGCACGTTCGGGATGTACCGCGCGATGGCCGACCGCGCACGATCCCTCGACGCGATCGCCGTGTTCCGCTCGTGGCAGCCGACCATCACCGGACGAGGGGAGCCGGAACGGCTGGAGGGCCAGCGCGTCAGCGCCGGCTACTTCCGCGCGTTAGGCATCGCCCCGGCCATGGGCCGCGAGTTCGATGCGTCCGACGACCGGCTGAACGGGCCGCGGGTGGTTATACTGAGCGACGCCGTCTGGCGCCGGCATTTCCAGGCCGACCGTGCCATCGTCGGGAAGACGGTCACGCTGGACGACGACAGCTACATGGTGATCGGCATCATGCCGGCCAGCTTCGACAACGTCCTCGCACCGCAAGCGCTGCTCTGGGCGCCGCTCCAATACGATCTCTCACAGGGCCGCGCGTGGGGGCATCACCTGCGCACGATCGCCCGGCTCGCGCCGGGCGTGAGCATCGATCGCGCAACGCGTGAAGTGGATGCAATCGGCCGCGCGGTATTGGCCGAGCAGCGGCCGGAGACTTACGACCCCGCGACGCGATTCGACGCCACGTCGCTCCGTGGTGAGCTCACGCGCGGAGTCCGCTCGGCGCTGCTCGCCATCATGGCCGCGGTCGCACTCGTTCTCGTCATCGCGAGTGTGAACGTCACGAACCTGCTGCTCGCGCGCGGCGTTCGCCGACGCGGCGAGATCTCGTTGCGAGCAGCGCTCGGTGCCGCGCGAGGTCGCGTCATGCGACAGCTGCTCACCGAAACTCTTCTCCTCGCAGGCGTCGGCGGCACGTTCGGTCTCGTCGTCGCAGTGCTCGGCCTGCGCGCCCTCGTGGCGCTCAGTCCTGCCGAGCTTCCACGCGTTGCAGCGATTGGCATCGACGGGACGATGTTCGCCTTCGCGCTGGTGGTCACGACGCTCGTCGGCGTCGCGTCCGGTTTGGCGCCGGCAATCCAGGCGATGCGACTGAATCCAGGGGACGATCTTCAGCACGCGTCACGGCGGACGGTCGGCGGCCTCGGTCACACCCGTGCGGTGCTCGTGAGCAGCGAAGTCGCGATCGCCTTGGTGTTACTCGTAAGCTCGGGCCTGCTTTTGCGCAGCGTCGAACGGCTCTTCGCCGTGGATGTCGGCTTCGCCTCGTCGAACGTGCTGACGATGCAGATCCAGGCGACGGGGCACCGGTTCGACCCAGAGGGCGCGACCGGCCGTTTCTTCGAGCAGGCGCTCGACAACGTGAGGCGGGTGCCCGGTGTCACGAACGCCGCCATGACGAGTCAGCTCCCGCTGAGTGGTGATGCCGACATCTATGGCGTCTTCTTCGAGCCCGCGGTTCCGAACGATCCTGGATCGTTGCGTGGAACGTTCCGCTACGCGGTGCTGGGAGACTACTTCGCCACGATGGGGATTCCGCTCCGACGGGGTCGCCTGCTCGACGCACGCGACCGCGCCGGCGCCCCGCTGGTCGCCGTGATCAGCGAATCGATGGCGAGACGGCGCCTGCCCGGTCTCGATCCAATTGGGCGGCAGCTTCGCGTTGGTCCGGCGGGACCGTACACCGTCGTCGGCGTCGTCGGCGACGTGCGACAGGAGTCCCTCGCGCTCGGTGAGACGGACGCCGTGTACATGGCGCCGAGCCAGTGGAAGTTCGAGGACAACCCGATGTCGCTGGTGGTCCACGCGCGCTCGGATGCGGCGGGCCTGACGTCTGCAGTTCGCGCGGCCGTGTGGGCGGTCGACAAGGATCAGCCGATCGTGCGCGTGGCGACAATGGACGCCTTGTTGACCGGGTCGGCGGCGAGCCGTCGGTTCGCGCTGCGGCTGTTCGAGGCGTTCGGGCTCGCAGCGCTCGTGCTCGCGGCCGCGGGACTCTACGGCGTGCTGGCCGGGAGCGTCGTGGAACGGTGGCGCGAGATCGGCGTGCGGTCGGCGTTAGGCGCATCGCGCCGGGACATCATGGGCCTGATCCTGCGTCAGGGGTTGCGGCTCACGACACTGGGCGTTGTCGTCGGCATCGGCGGCGCCCTGCTCGCGACTCGACTCCTGGCAACGCAGCTCTTCGGCGTGTCGCACGTGGACCCGCTCACGTACGTGGGTGTGGTCGTGCTGCTCACGCTGACATCCATCGTGGCATCCGCGCTGCCCGCCTGGCGCGCGTCACGTGTGGATCCCGTTACAGCGTTGCGGTCCGAGTAGCGGAGCTCGGGAGGCAGTGTTCGTGGGGCCGGCCCTCTCGGGTCTGGCATTTACGACGAAGGGGTGTTCGGATGTTTCGGATGTGGGGGGATCAGCCGGCCCGTTGCGAGCGGAGGTGTCAGCTCCGAGGAGCGATCAGGAGCATTCGACTGATCCGGAGTATCCGTTCCCTCTTCGTCTGTGGGGCCCGCCCTCGCGGATCTGCCGTCTACGGCTGGCAGCTATGAGCGACAACACCTGCCCTAACCGTTCGCCCCGGTTCGTCCGCGAATCGTCCGGACCGTCCTCGCGCGAGCGCCCGCGACGCACGCCC
>DATCGG010000129.1:0-2497 GCA_036509075.1 Gemmatimonadaceae bacterium | reverse complement strand
ACCCCGGCATCACCCTCGATGAGCGCGACACGACCCTTGCCGCCGGCCGCCGTTCTCCAGACCTGCATCAGCGCGTCCCATTCGCGATCGCGGCCCAGCAGGCTGCCCTCGAAGGATGGGGCATTCGCATACCAGTCCTCGGTCGCCTGCCGCTTCGGCGTGCTCGACTTCGACGCGCGAATTCGCTCGGCCAGCTCTAGCAGCTCCCGCTCGGGAGACTGGCCAGTCTCTTTGGCGAGCCGTGTTCTGTAGTCGCCGAACGCGTCGAGCGCGAGCTCCCGGTCGCCGGCCATGAAAAGCGCCTCGATTCTCGCCGCGTTGGATGCGGCCGACAGCGGCGCGACCGCCACCCAGCGCTCGGCAAGACGGGCGGCCTCACGCCACTGTCGTGTGGCAAGCGCTTCGCGCGTGACCACCGTCAGGACGTCCGACATTCGTTTCACGAGCGAGGCCCGCATCCCGTCCGCCCAATCCTCGAAGGCCGAGCAGCGGCGCAGATGCAGGCCTTCGAGAAACCGGCCGACCGGGATGTCAGCGGCGGCCCGTGGCGACTCTCGAGCGAGTCCGAGAAACGTGGTGACATCGCAATCGACGTCGCCGGCGACGAGCGAGACGGTGGTCCTTTCGACCCGCAGCGCTCCCGGGACCTGCTCGCGCAGGTGCGTCAGCGCTTGTCGGAGTGATGCCTTGGCTTTCTCCTCCGGGTACTCACCCCAGAGAAGCGCGGTGAGCTCGTCACGGGTGTGGGCACCCGGCTCCAGCGCGACATACGCCAGCAAAGCCAAAGACTTCGCGCCGATTGCATCGGCCGCGACACCGGGACCTGCCACTCCGACGCGTCCGCAGAGCGTAAGTGACAACGACGGCATGGCCGGGCTCGCACGAGAGAAGGGCGCTAACGTACGCCATTTTCACGATCGGCACCAGAGAATTCACGATCGGTTCACGGCAGGTACGTATCGTCTCGCCCGTCAAAGCGACGCTTCACCACACACTTTCGACCGGGGAGCCTGACCATGAAGAACGACAAAGAGATCGTCCGCATCGACCTGACCCCGGAGCAGAAGCAGCAGGTGAAGAAGGAAATCGGGAAAGAGGGTGACTCGGTTGAACTGACCGTGAAGGAGCTCGAAGAGCGTATCGCCCCGAAAGCGATCCTCTGATTTTCTTGATGCGCCATCGGTCGGATCGGATCGATGGCATCCTCACCCCCACTGTGGGAGTCTGCCATGAAGAGCGATAAAGAGATCGTCCGGATCGAGCTGACCGCAGAGCAGAAGCAGCTCATCAAGAAGCAGACGGGAAAGGACGCCGAGGCCGTGGAGCTTTCGGTCAGCGAGCTCGAGGAGCGAATCGCTCCCATCACGTTCCAATAGAGCTCCAGGCACGACCTGGCGGAGCGGGCGGAGGATATCCTCCGCCCGTTTTGATTTTCTCGGCAGATCATGCCGGGATTGCGGCCCGTCACGCCGCGCGGCACCTTAGCCCCTCCGCCACTTGTTTGGGGCCCCACATGGCAGCCATAGACCCCGAGGTCCTCGCGACCCCGGCTGCCGGCGTTCCACTCACGCCGGGGCCGGCGGTCGACGCCTGGTTTTCGGCCGCGCTGGACCTCGCGTCGACGCTCGACGCCAATGAGATCGAGCCGAAGCTGCTCCGCGCGGCCAGTACCCTCCTGTCGGCGGACGGCGCATCCCTGTGGCAGATGCATGACGGCTCGCTCATCTGCCCGGTCGCGGTCGGGGACGGAGCCCAACGACTCGTCGGGCGACGGTCTCCCGGGGATGAGTTGGCCCAGCCTCTCGGCGGCGAGGACCCCGTCGCGATCGTAACCGTACCGCTCACGTTCGAAGCGGTCGGCGCGCTTCGCGTCACCCGTGACTCCGCCGCCGGCGGCCCGTACACCGTCGCCGAACGTGAGACGCTCGAGCGACTTGCCAGCGCGGCCGAAATTGCGTGGCGCAATGCCCGGCAGGTCGCTTCCAACGACCGCGCCCGCGACCTCGCGCTCGTGATGGAGATGAGTCGCGAGATCGCGTCGACGCTCGATCTCGATCGGGTCATGCGGTCGGTCGTCAACCTGGCGATGAAGGCGCTGCCGTTCGACCGTGGGGCGATTGCGCTGTACGAGCGTGGAACCTGTGATATCCGCGCCGTGGCCGGTGCCGAGACGGTCGATCCGGACGATCCGGAGCTCCAGGACCTTGCGGCACGTTCGGCCTGGGCGGCGGGCATCGGTGAGAGCTTCTACCTGTCCGATCGTACCGAGCCCGCGTCGGACGCGGAGCGCACGTTTCTCCAGATCTTCAGCGACGACCTCGCCGCCGATGGTGTAGCGAGCGGCCTATACATCCCACTCAAGGACGACGAGGGCGTGGTCGGTATTCTCGTTCTGGAATCGGCGAAGCCGGACTTCGCCAGCGCGAGGCAGCAGGAGCTGGCGACGATCCTCGCGAACCAGGCGACTGTCGCGCTGCGCAATGCACAGCTCTACAAT
>DATCGG010000128.1:0-16127 GCA_036509075.1 Gemmatimonadaceae bacterium | reverse complement strand
GACGTGAAGAACACGTTCTATGACGACGACCCGAGCTCCTTCAACATCGTTGCCGAAATTCCGGGCGCCGACCCGAAGCTGAAGAACGAAGTCGTCATGCTAGGCGCGCATTTCGACTCGTGGCATACCGGCACCGGCGCGACCGACAACGCCGCCGGATCCGCCGTCATGCTCGAGGCGCTCCGTCTCATCAAGGCGACGGGCCTCAGACCGCGCCGGACCATCCGGATCGGTCTCTGGACCGGCGAAGAGCAGGGACTGCTCGGCTCACGAGCCTACGTGAAGGAGCATTTCGGCGATCCGCAGACCATGCAGCTGAAGCAGCCCGCGCACGAGCAGTTCGCGGGGTACTTCAACGTCGACAACGGGACGGGCGCCATTCGCGGTGTCTATCTGCAGAAGAACCAGTCAGTGGCGCCGATCTTCACCGCCTGGATGAAGGCGTTCAACGATCCGCGAATGCACACGCTTACCGCGAACAACACCGGTGGAACGGATCACCTGGCCTTCGACGCGGTTGGCTTGCCTGGGTTCCAATTCATCCAGGACCCGGTCGACTACGGGTCCCGGACGCACCACTCGAACATGGACGTCTACGAGCGACTCGTGCCGGGCGACATGAAGCACAACGCGGCGGTGGTCGCCACGTTCGTCTATCTCACGGCGAACCGGGACGAGAAGCTGCCGAGAAAGCCGGCACCGACGGTTCAATAAGCTCGTTAGGCGGCGCGGGCTGCTTCCTGCGCGTGGCGCTTGATACGCATGAGCATGGCGTTCAGACCCACCTCACGTGTGCCGAGTCCGAGGCTGTCCATGATCGTCCGGACGAAATCCTCGGGAATGGCGAGCGTCGTTTCCGGTGGCTGCCCGTTGATCGCGCTGAACAGAATGCTCAGAAACGCCGCGATCGTCGGCGACTGCCGGGTGTTCACGTCGGCGTAAAAGTGGAGCTTCCCGTCCTTGTACTCCGGGAAGAGGTCGACGCGCGTTTGGCACTCCGGGACAGTGAATGCCCCGCGATCCAATGCGAGGAAGCGCTCCGGAACGGGCTCGAGCTTTTTCGCGTACCCGACGAGCGCCTGCATCTTTTCCTCGCGCCCGAGCGACCTGAACCGGCTCAGTACACGTTCGATCGATGGCGGGACACCCTGCGGCGACTGGTCGGTGGTCACTCCAAAAAGATAAGCGGTTGATTGATCGACGGTTGAATATCACTTGCGGTCGCTAATTAATCGTTTAATTAATACACCGTGGCCGATCCGACATCTTCCCAGGACTCGATTCTCGATGCCGCCGAGCAGCTCTTCGCTCGACACGGCTTCACCGCGACGACCGTCAAGCAGATCGGCAAGGAGGCAGCGGTGAACCCGGCATTGCTCTACTACTACTACGACAGCAAGGAAACGCTCTACCGCGCGATGCTCCAGCGCATACTCGGGCAGCTCCTCGCGCGGGGAGTGGACGCGATCGAGCGCGCCTCCAGCCACGCGGACCGGATCCGCGCGTTCGTTCGCGCGCAGGCGAGGCTGCTCGGCGAGCACCCGCACTTTCCACAGCTGCTCGTTCGTGAGCTGGTCGACCATCAGGCCGCGCATGCGGAGCAGGCGATCACGAATACGGCCGCGGGAGCGTTCCGCCGCCTGTGCGAGGTGATCGAGGCGGGACAGCGAGACGGCGCGTTTCGGAAATCGCTCGACCCGCGCTTCACCGCGATCTCGATCATCGCTCAGGTGGCGTACTTCGCGATCGCGCGCCCGGCGGTTGGATTGTTGTTGGGACACGGGACGTCAGGTCCGCCGCGCGCGGTATCCGACGAGTTCTACGTGCACGCCGAGGAGTTCGCGCTCGCGGCCTTAATGGAAGGACGGTCGACATGACGCGGTTCATCAGGCTGCGCGCGTTAGGCGCGAGTGCGATCCTCGCCATGCCGGTTGCTTGCACCCGCAGCGCCACCGACCAGGTCACCGCCGACGGGACGGTCGAGCTGACCCAGGTGGATGTCGCACCGTTCGTCTCCGGCCGCGTGGTCCTCGTGAGTGTGGATGAAGGCGCGACGGTCCGGCGTGGTGACACGCTCGTCGTGCTCGCGCAGTCGGCGCTGCCCGCGGACCTCGAGCAGCGTCGAGCGCGGGTGTCTTCGGCCCAAGCTCGACTGCGCGACCTGCAGGCCGGCGCGCGGCCGGCGGAGATCGAAAAGGCGCAGGCGGACCTCCGGTCCGTGACGGCCGAAGCGGATCGGGCCGAGCGGGAGCGTGCTCGCCTCGAACCGCTCACCGCCGCGGCGACGATCTCGAGGTCGCAGTACGACGCGGCCGTGACGGCTGCTCACGCCGCTGCCGCTCGGCGCGATGCGGCGGCCGAAGTCCTGGGGCTGCTGCGCGAAGGCCCGAGGCCGGAGCAGGTGGCCGCGGCGCGCGCCGAGCTCGCGACTGCGCGCGGCGCCCTCGCCGCGGGCGAAGCCACACAGGGCGATCTCGTCCTCACCGCACCGATGGATGCCACTGTGCTCGGGCGGTATGTGGAACGCGGCGAGGTGCTGGGAGCCGGCGAGGTGGCGATGACGTTAGGCGATGCCAGGCGGCCGTGGGTACGCGTCTATCTGGCGGCGCCGTTGGTACCGTTCGTGAAGTTGGGGCAGCCAGCCCGCGTGACCGTGCAGGGCCTCGGGTCGCGGTCCGCTCCGGCACGAGTGGTGTCGGTGGCCACCCAGGCGGAGTTCACGCCGCGCGTGGCGCTCACGGAGAAGGAGCGCGCGGATCTCCTGTTCGGTGTAAAGCTCGATATCATCGACACGACCGGGACGTTCAAGCCTGGTCTTCCGGCCACGGTCACCATCGACACCACGGCGGCGGGGCGCGGTCTGCCGTGACGACACCGCACCCGCCCCATGACTCCGGCACGCCTAACGCGTCCAACGGTCCCGCCGTGCGGGCCGAAGGGTTGCGGAAAGCCTTTGGATCGCTGGTGGCGGTCGATGGACTCGATCTCACGATTGACCGGGGCGAGGTGTTCGGCCTGCTGGGGCCTAACGGCTCCGGCAAGACGACGACGATCCGGATGCTGTGCGGGCTCATGGAGCCGACGGCGGGACGCGCACAGGTGGCCGGCGTCGACGTCGTCGATGATCCCGAAGGCGTACGACGCCGCATTGGCTACATGTCGCAGAAGTTCGGCCTGTACGATGACCTGACGGTCGAGGAAAATCTTCGCTTTTACGCGTCGGTGTACGGCCTCCGCGGCAGTGAGCGAACGGCGCGCATCGCCGAGCAGCTCCGCGACCTCGGTCTCGAGGAGCGGAAACGCCAGCTCGCCGGCACGTTGAGTGGCGGGTGGAAGCAGCGGCTCGCGCTGGCGTGTGCCACCTCGCACGAGCCGGAGGTGTTGTTCCTCGATGAACCGACAGCTGGCGTCGACCCGGCGTCGCGTCGCCTGTTCTGGGATTGGATCTATCAGCTGGCGAAAGGCGGTACGACGATCCTTGTTACGACGCACTACATGGACGAGGCGGCACGATGCACGCGGCTGGCGTTCCTCTCGCGCGGCCACCTCATCGCCGTCGGCACGCAGGACGAGATCACACGGCAGTTCGGGCAGGAGAGTATCGAGGATGTGTTCATCGAGCTGCAACGGAGAGATGAGGGAGAGCAACGGGAACGGGGAACTGGGAACAGGGAACAGAAGCCCACTACCGGGACGGTCGCGATCCCCCGCCTGTCGGCTCGGGAAGACGTAGGCAGTCATCCCGAGCGCAGCGAGGGATCGCCATCGTCCCGGGAGCGGGCGACGGTTCCCGGTTCCCCGTTCCCGGTTCCCAGCAAGCCGCCTCCCCGATCTCTCCTCCCGATGCTCTGGAAAGAATTCGTCCAGATGCGTCGCGATCGGTTCACGCTCGGCATGATGATCGGGTTGCCGGCGATTCAGCTCCTGCTGTTCGGCTTCGCGATTCGCACCGAGGTGCGCCATCTGCCGACGGTGGTGCTCGACCAGTCGCGCACGACGGAGAGTCGCGCGTTCGTGGACGCCGTGCGCAACACCGGCAACTTCGACATCGTCGGGACGATCGGCAGCCGCGATGACCTTCGGAAGAAGATCGAGCGTGGGGACGCGCGGGCGGGTGTCGTCATTCCACCCGATTTCGAGACCGACATCAAGCGCCGCCGCACCGCTGAGGCGCAGGTCATCGTGGATGCCGCCGATCCCCTTGCGTCGTCCGCGGCGATCTCCGGCGCGGCGCTCGCCGGTCAGGCACGATCGACCGCGCTCGGACCGCCCGGGGCGCGTCGCCCGCTGCCGATCGATGTGCGCGTCCGGCCGTGGTACAACCCCGGGCTCGAGAGCGCCATCTACATCGTGCCGGGGATCATCGGCCTGCTGCTCACCCTAACGCTGCTCATGATCACGGCGATGGCGCTCGTGCGCGAGCGCGAGCGGGGCACGCTCGAACAGCTCATCGTCACGCCGATCTCGAAGACCAGCCTCATGCTCGGCAAGGTGCTGCCCTTCGCGCTCGTGGGCTACGTGCAGGTCACCGTGATCCTCGTGTTGGGTCGCGTCGTCTTCGACGTACCCGTTCGCGGCAACCTCGGGCTGCTTTACCTGATCACCGCGCCGTTCATCATTGCGAGCCTCGCCCTCGGCCTGTTCGTGTCGACTGTCGTGCGCACCCAGGTGCAGGCGATGCAGCTGTCGTTCGTGTTCATCCTGCCGACGGTGTTGTTGTCCGGCTTCATGTTTCCGCGTGAGGCGATGCCGGCGTTCGCACAATGGCTCGGCGCCGCGTTCCCAATCACGTATTATCTTCGCGTGCTGCGCGGCATCCTGCTCAAGGGTGCCGGAATCGATGCGATGTGGCAGGACACGCTTGCGCTCGTCGCATTCGCCATCGTCCTCATTGCGTTCAGTGTTCGGCGCTTCCAGAAAAACATCGAGTAGGAGGCCGGCGGCGCGACATTTCTGCGGATTGTTCTGTGCGCCTTGTCTGGCTTCGGAAGTCTCTCAAGCCTCTTCACGGAACCGCTATGAAGCGGATCGGGCGGAAACTGCCGGATCACTGCCTAACGGGATAACGCCTCGCGCCACGAGCCAGGATTCTATGGGGCCCCTCGGGCGCATGAGCTTCCTGAGGTCGTCCAATCGAAGTTCCTGTCTCGTGGCGTGAGCCAGCGTGGATGCAAAGTTCGGATCGGGCCGTTTCCGCCACATCCGCTTCATCGCTGTTCCCGAAAACAAAGGCTTGCTCGAACATCGAACTCGATCGGCAGGCATGGTTTGTTTATAGCAGTTTACTATTCGCGTTATCTCGAACCGGAGCGATGGGGATGCCAAATAGAAAGGCAAGCGCAGTGTGGGAAGGGGGGCTCAAGGGTGGGACGGGCACGTTCAGGGCGGAGAGCGGCAATATCAGCGGCAATTACTCGTTCTCGTCTCGCTTCGAGGAAGGAGCCGGCTCGAATCCGGAGGAACTGCTCGCTGCGGCGCACGCCGCGTGCTTCAGCATGGCGCTCAGCGCTCAGCTCGAGGGCAACGGTACTCCGCCGACGCGTGTCGAAACGAACGCCGTGTGCACCGTCGAGAAAGCCGGCGCGGGCTTCAAGATCACGACCATGCGCCTGACGACGCGCGCCACCGTGCCCAACATCGACGACGCGAAATTCCAGCAGGTTGCCAACGCCGCGCTGGAGGGATGCCCGGTCTCGCAAGCGTTGAAGGGCAACGTGAAGTTCGTCATGGACGCGAGCCTGACGTAACGCCTGCCTTGCCCGGCGATCGAAGGATTGCAAACGGGGTCGGACCAGAATTCTGACCCCGCGTTAGCTGTGTAACGCCTTACGACCGACTAGCGGCTTCCGACCCGCCAGTCGTAGAGCGTTCGGTACATCGCCTGGTTGCGAAGCAGGATCCGCACGTAGTCGCGCGTCTCGTCGTACGGGATGCGCTCCACGAACAGCTCCGGGTCATCGGTGCCGTGTTTCTGGCGCCAACGCCGCACCGGCGCACCGCCCGCGTTGTACGCGGCCAGCGCGTACTCGACACGAGGATACTGGCGGAGCATCGCATCGAGGTGTGCCATGCCTAACCGCACGTTCACGTCGGGTTGATACAGGAGCACGCGCTCGTACGACGCCAGCCTCTGAGCCTTGGCGATGCTCGCGCCCACGCTCGGGAGGACCTGCATGAGACCGACCGCACCCGCGCGCGACGTCGCACGAGGATTGAAGCCCGATTCCTGGTGAATCAGCCCCGCGACGAGTGTCGGGTCGATCCGGTGCGCCCCGGCCTCCGCCCGAATTGCCTCGCCGTAGACGAGCGGGTACAGGAGCCGGAAGAGACGCGCGTCGCGCGGAGCCGAGGCCGCGAGTGCTCGACGCGCAAGCCCGATCGTCCGAGACGTCTCTCCGTGCTCCATCAACACCCCGGCAGCGCCAACCATCGAGTCCGGGGTGGTACCGACGCTGCCTAACGCATCGTACTCGAATGCCTCCTCAGTCCCCATCCCCAGCAGGTCGAGCAGCTCGGCGCGATCGGCCGCCTGCCGCAGCGCAGGGAAGCGCTTCGACGAATCCGTGGGTTGGCCGGGCTTCCACGGTGCGACGCCTAACCGGCGTGCACTCGCGAGCGCATAGTAGGAAAGCGGATCCGTCGCCATGACTTCGCGCCAACGGTCGGTTGCGCGCTTGCGATCTCCCGCGGCCTCGCGCGCACGTCCCGCCCAGTAGCGCGCTGCCGACGCGTCCGCGCTTCGCGGATAGCGCTCGACGAGTCGGTCGAAGTCGTGAGCGGCGACGTCGAATCTGCCTGCCACGTACGAGATGGTTGCGGCTCGAAACAGCGCCGCAGGCGCGAGTGCGCTCGTGGGGAACCGTGTCGCGACCGCGCTGAATCCCGCACGGGCATCCGGGTCGCGACCATCATCGGTCGCGAGGTCGGCGAGGAGGAACAGCGCTGGCGCGACCACGTTCGTATCGCGTGGGAATGTTTGCGTCACGCGGCGCAATGCGGCTCGCGCAGTTGATGTCTGGCCGGCGCGAAGCAGCGACCGTGCGCGCTGGTATGCGGCGACGGCAGCCTGCGGTGAGCTCGCGGGAACTCTCGCGAATTCGCCGGCCGCGTCGACGTCTCGCCCGAGACGCGAGAGCACCGTCGCGTAGCCATATCGATCCGACGCGTCGAGCTCGCGGTCCGCGCGTGCGAATCCCGCCGCCGCCCGCGCGTTGAGTCCCGCGCCGCTCGCCGCGCGTGCTACCGTGAGGTTCTCCGCGGCCGACAGCGGTGACAAGGACGAGTCGATGAGCGTGATCGCGAGTCGTGCATCATTCGGGGACGGCCGCGCCGCGATCAACGCGAGAGTCCGAGCGCGCACGCTCACGCGCGTCGCACTGTCCGGCTTTGCGAGCAGCTCGAGTCGCAGTGCCTGCGCTTTTTCCCCCATCTCGGCGTAAGCGCGCGCCGCGCCGGCAAAGTCGCGCCAACGCTCGCGCGCCTGGGCTTCGGTGGGTGCGACGCGTGCGCGAGCCACTGCCGTGCCGACCCGGCCGTAGCTGCGTTGGCGTCGGGAGGCGTCGGATGTCGCTCCGGCTGCTCTCAACTCGAGCCAGTCGGCCACCGATGGAAGGCGTCGCGCCGCGCGGAGGTACAGCTCCGCGGCGCTATCGCCCAACGCTTGTCGGTCCAGGGCCCGGGCCGTGAGGACCTCGCGAACCCCGCGATCGCGTTCGGTCCGCGACTCAGCAACCGCCCGCTCAGCGTGGAACCGGGCGACGGAGTCTGCGCCTCGAGCCAGAGCCGCTCGCGCGAGGAGCTCCCGGCCACGACCCGCGAACATTGAATCGAGCCAGGGAACCGCGGTGAGCTCGCGGTCCACCCGGTCCCAGCCGCCCCAGTTGGCGGCTGCCATCGCCGAAAGCAGAACCACCTCGGGGTTCCGGGATGTCCCGGCTCGATAGGCCGAGTCGAGAATCTCGGTCGCTCTCCAAGGGCGCCCGGATTCGAGCATGGCGCCGGCCGCGCGAACCGCAGCGTCCTTGCTCCCGGCAAACGAAGTAATCGAGGCATCGAGTTGCGCCGGGGCATCGGCAGGCCGGGAGCAAGCGACCGCGACCACCAGCAGCAGCGGGCGAAGTAAACCAGACCTCATGACGGGCGGCGAGTCGGCATCGGTACCAAACGAACGTTGAACTTGAGGGCAACCATGGTCGCGAAATCGTGTACGAAGGTGTATCCTCGCCTTTGCGTCCGTGCGCTGTCGCGGTTCGCCCGGCCGGCGTCGTGACCAATCTGCCACATGAGGTGTCGAACGTAGGGCCCTGCGCTTAGCAGAGGCCTCGGGAACTTCGCGCATTACCTAGCCGTCATGAGCCGCACGCATCGGATCGCTTTCACTGGTACGCTACTCCTCGCCCTGATCGCCGCCGTTTCCTGGGCGATTGTGATGCGTGGGTCGCGCCGCGTTCCGATGACTCGCGAGGTTGCGCGAGAGATGCGCTCGGGCGCTGAATTCGCGCGCCAGCTGGATCAGGCGCTGTCGACGACCGCCGCGGAATCCATCTCGGTCGCGGACGCCGTGGCGGGCGGCTATCTCGAGCGCCTTCGGCTAGGTCTCGGAAGCCCGTTCCGCCTGATCGACTACGCGCTGGCGGATCCGCTGCTGACGGATTCGGTTCGCCACTTGGTCACCTACGCCATCCTGCAGCGGACGCTCGATGGGAACTCCTACCACGCCCCGGGTGCCGCGCTCGCTCTTGCGGGTGCAACGACGGCCGAGCTGCCACCAAAGCTGGCAGCTCGCCACATCGCCCTCATCGACAGCGTCGTTGGTCGCGCGGCTGACCCGCGAGGCGGCGAGCTGACGATTCGCGAGGCGTATCGCCTGGCCGCTGCTGCCGGCTCGCTTGGCCGGCGGGGACCCTGGCTTGGTACGCAGGCGGCTGCGCTGGCGCGTGACCGTGCGCTCGCACGCGGCGACGTCATTCGGCTGCTGGCGACAGCGCGCCGGAATCACGTGGATCCATTGGGCCTCATCCCGGTATGGCGCCTCGAGCGCCGATTTGCCGTCGAGCGACCGCTGATGGATACGCTCCGGTCCGACGTGGAGCGGGATGCGCTGGAGCACGTTCCCGCGGTGGCTCGGGAGCTCGACGCCATCGCGGCACTCGAGCGCGATGCGGCGCGGGATACGTTGGCCGCCACATCTGCCTTCGACGCCGCTTTGCCATCGGAGGCCGCGCGGCGGCTTGCCTGGGTGACGGCCGTGCGCGCGTCGCCGCCTCAAGCACCGATTACGGTCGCCGTCACCAGCACCGTTCGACCGGTCCAGATCGCGTCCGCCGTCCCGATCTCGTCCGAAGAGGCGCTCAGCAATGCGATTGGCCGATTCCTGAACCGGGCCGTCAACGAGGAGGCGCTTGCGGCAGAGTATTCGCTGTTCGTCGCGCGAGATACCATGCACGACTCGCAGGCCGCGCTGGCGGTACTCTGGGCTGCGGTGTCGATGCGAGTGTACGGGCAGGAACGGGTGTGGTTCCCCGGGTACGGCGGGCCATCGGTGCCGGATCTCAAGGACCGTTTTGGACTGGCATCCGTGAGCTTTGACGCGGGGGTGCCCACGGTCTGGCGGCCGTACTACCTCCGGATGCTTGGCTCGGCGCTGTCGGACCTGCAACGGGTGCTCCCCGCGATGGGGGTGCGCGGCCTCGGCGTCCACTTCGGCGAGAGCCCGATGCGGGACGCTGCGCTGGCCATGCACGATCCGGCCACGCGGACGGTGTTCTTCCCGATCGCGACGAGCGCTGGCGTCATGGCGCACGAGCTGGCACACGATCTCGATTGGCAGTCGGCGCGGACGCGCTACGGTTTGCGCGGAACGTACAGCACGGACCGCGCGGTCCGGCAATACCGGGATCGTCTGGCGGCGTCGATGCTCGAGCTGAGCGACGCCGGGCCGGGGGAGAGCTCGTTAGGCACCGATGGCGTGCGGCCGATGCCGAGCACTCGTCCCACGGAAGTGTTCGCGCGCAACATGGACTGGTTCGTGAACGCGGCGCTCGCGCGTGACGGACGGATGAACGGCTACCTGTCGGCCGTGCAGGACGGCGTGCTCACCGGGTACGGCGCGGTCGCGGCGCCGGAGGTGGCGCGCGATGGCGCGGAGGCGATGATCCGTGCACTCGACGAGATGACGCTCGTGACCCCGGCGACTCGCGCGTGGTTCGTCGAAACCTACGGGCGTGGCCGCTCGGTGCCGGTCGCCGAGCTCACGCGTCGGGTTCTGGACGTGCCGCTGACCGGCGGCGACCGCCGACTCGGGCCAGTCGCGAGGTCGGGCGCCGAGCTCGTCGCGCCGAGTGGCGAGGCCAGCGCGCGGGCGCTCATCGCGTTAGGCTCCGGTTGCCGTGGCGCGAGGCTGGACAGTCGGCTGGCCGACGAGCGGGCGCGCGTGCTCGTCGAAGCGGCTGACGCTCGCGCCCGGGGGCTGATCGCGCGCCGCGCGCACTACGCCGCGACGTCGGAGCGCGCACCGTGGCAGGTCAGAGCGCTGCTCGGCAATGCGTGGGCACCCGGATTTGCCGACCACGCGCAGTTGGAGCTGCGCGACGCGATTCTCCGTCGAGCGGTGGCCGCCGCCGCGCCGCGTGGCACCGCGGCAGTCGTCGCCGCTGCGCCGTTAGGCTGCCGCTAGGCGGGCGCGGCGACCACGCCTGGCGCCGCGCCACGGACGACGATCGTGCGCGTCGGAAACGCGAAGTCGATCTTCTCCGTCGCGAATCGCCGAAGTACCGCCAGATTCACCGCTTGATTCTTGTTGGCGTACGTCAGGTAATCGGATGTCAACACGAAGTACGCCGTCTCGAAGTTGAGCGCGGATTCGCCGTAGCTCATGAAGTGAGACCGGTCGAACCGCACCTGCTCCTGTGACTCTACTGCCTCGCGGAGCATGTCGGGAATGCGCGCGACCGTGTCCGGCGGCGTGTCGTACGAGACGCCGATCGTCAACACGACGCGCCGCTCCTGCATCCGCTTGAAGTTGCGGATGCGACTCTTGAGCAGATCGGTATTCGAGAAGATGAGCTGTTCGCCGTTCACGCTCCGGATGCGCGTCGTCTTGAGGCCGACGTTCTCCACCGTCCCCGTCATCGTGTCGACCGAGATCGCGTCACCGACGACGAATGGCTTGTCGAGCACGATCGCAAGCGCCGCGAAGAGATCGCCGAGCACGTTCTGCACGGCGAGCGCGATCGCGATACCGCCGACGCCGAGTCCCGTGATGAGCGCGGTGATGTCGACTCCGAGCCGGTTGAGTCCGACCAGCAGGAGCATGCTCCACAGGATCGCACGCGCCACGAAGCTGAATGCCGCGATCGTGGTCCGGCTAGCGACGTCCGTGTCCGCCTTCCGCTCGGCATAGTTCCGGAACCAGAACGTGATGAGGCCATTGCCCCAGATCGCAAGCTGCAGGATGAGCGCGATCGTGCCGAGCGTGCGGCCAACCGACAGGGCGCGCGGTGGGAGATCGAGGAACAGCGATGCCCCCGCGATGGCCGCCGTCAGAATGAAGAAGTAGCGTGTGCGGCGAAGCAGGTCGACGATGGCATCATCGGCCGTATTGCTGGTTTGCGCAGCGACCTTCGCGAGATGACGCGCGAGCAACGTCCGCGCGATGAACAGCGTCGCCCCGATCACGGCGAAGATGATGCCGGCGATGAGCCACGCCCGGACCGAGTTGTGGTAGAACTGCCATTCCAGGATAGTCGGCGATTGCATGGTCGTGATTGCGAATGCGTCTCGAGTCTCGTTCCCGTCGCCAACACCGGACAGGAACGTGAAATTCACATCGACCATGAATCTAAGGAGAGCTGGCCCTGCGAGGACCGGTGGCCTCTGATCCCGACTAATCCTCCAGGACCGGCTCGTACTGCTCTACCGGGCGTGGACGCAGGTGATCATCCGACGCGAGCACGCGCGCACAGGTGTTCCAGCGGAGAATCGCCTCGTCGTTGCCGCCCGGGCGCATCGACTCCGCCTTCTCGTACCACTCCATGGCCTCGCGGAACGACTCGTACGCCATGGAGCCCGACCCCGGTGTCGACTGCCGGCGCTGCACCTTCGCGCGGCGCTCGCAGATGATCCCCGCGTAGTACGCGCGCTTATACTCGTCGCGCAGGAGCGGCAGCACCTCGCGCGCCCTGCGAAGCGCGTCGCCAAGCTCATCGGGGAACTGGTCCGTGATCGACAGCAGCAGCACGATGAGCGCCTGCTGGTTGTCGGGATCGACCTCGACGATGTCGCGACAGATGCTCTCGGCCGCGGAGGAGTCGTTCAGCAAACGATAGCGTTCCGCTTTCTGCAGCGCTGCGGGAACGCCGGATGCCGAGATGCGCTTGAGGGTGAACACGGAGCCTCCGGTGAACCGGGCGTAGGTCAGGCGTCCTTCTTTCGCCGGGAGAAAATCTTCACCAGCTTGCCTAACGGGTCATAGAATTCGTCGACCACGCGCTCCTTGAGCGGGATGATCGCGTTGTCGGTGATCGTGATGCTTTCCGGGCAGACCTTCGTGCAGCATTTCGTGATATTGCAGAAGCCGATGCCGTGCTCGCGCTTCAGGTCTGCGACGCGGTCCTCGACGTCCAGCGGGTGCATCTCCAGCGCCGCGGTGTAGACGAGAAAGCGCGGTCCGATGAACTCCTCGTGCTTCTTGTGATCGCGCAGCACGTGACACACGTCCTGACAGAGAAAGCACTCGATGCACTTCCGGAATTCCTGCACCCGGTCGACATCGGACTGGGCCATCCGCCACGTCCCGTCGGGCGCATCGGGCTTGCGCGGCTTGAACGGTTTGATCTCCTGCTTCACTCGAAAGTTCCACGACACGTCGGTCACGAGATCGCGAATCGGCTTGAAGGCGCGCATGGGCTCGACGGTGACGGGCTGATCGAGCGGCAGCTCCGAGAGCCGCGCCATGCACATGAGCTTCGGCTTTCCGTTGATCTCGGCCGAGCATGAGCCGCATTTGCCTGCCTTGCAGTTCCAGCGCACCGCGAGGTCGTTTGCCTGCTCGGCCTGAATCTGATGAATGGCATCGAGCACGACCATGCCTTCGGAGACGGGCGTCTTATAGTCGACAAGCTCGCCCTTCGTCTCATCGCCGCGCCAGACACGAAACGTCGCACTTGTGCTCATTTATTTTCCTCGATTACCGCTTTGAGCTCCGCCGGCATCGGCGGAATGGGTACGCGCTCCAGGTGCATCGAGCCATCGGCTGCCTTACTGAGTGTGATGTTGAATGAGCCGAAGCTCGGGTCCTTGTCCGGGTAGTCATCGCGGAAGTGCCCGCCGCGACTCTCCTGGCGATCGATTGCCGCGCGAGCGACGGCCTCGGAGATCGTGAGCAGGTTTCGCAGATCGAGCGCCGTGTGCCATCCCGGATTGTACTCGCGGTTACCGGGCACGGACACGCGCTCTGCATCCTGTCGCATGGCGAGCACGGCATCCAGCGCCTTCCGCATTTCGGCATCGCGCCTCACGATCCCCACACCGCCCTGCATGATGCCCTGCAGCTTGTACTGGATCTGATACGGCCCGTCAGCCGAGCCGTTGTCGGATCCGGCGCCTTCGAACGGCGCCAGGGCGAACCGCGCCGCGTCGTCGACGGCGCCTTTGTCGATCGTGGCGGCTCCACGTGCCTTCGCGAACTTGGCCGCATACTCACCGGCGCGCTTTCCGAACACGAGCAGGTCGGACAGCGAGTTTCCGCCCAGGCGGTTCGCACCGTGCAGCCCCGCGGCACACTCGCCGGCCGCGAAGAGCCCCGGCACCGTGGACATCTGCGAGTCGCCGTCCACGCGGATACCGCCCATCACGTAGTGGGTCGTCGGGCCGACCTCCATGGGCGTCGTGGTGATGTCGATGTCCGCCAGCTGCTTGAACTGGTGGTACATGCTCGGGAGCTTCTTCTTGATGTGTTCCGCGGCGTTAGGCAGCTTGGCCTTGATCCACGAGATGTCGAGGTAGACGCCGCCGTGCGGGCTCCCACGGCCTTCGCGCACCTCGCGCATGATACACCGCGCCACGTGGTCGCGGGTGAGCAGCTCGGGCGGCCGGCGCGCGTTCTTGTCGCCCTGCGTGTAGCGCCAACCCTCCTCCTCGTTGTCGGCGGTCTGCGCGCGGTAGTTCTCGGGAATGTCATCGAACATGAACCGGCGGCCGTTCTTGTTCGTCAGCACGCCGCCCTCACCGCGCACGCCCTCCGTCACGAGGATGCCCTTCACGCTCGGCGGCCAGACCATGCCGGTCGGGTGGAACTGCACGAACTCCATGTCCTGCAGCACGGCCCCGGCGTGATACGCCAGCGATTGGCCGTCGCCGGTGTACTCCCAGCTGTTACTCGTTATGCTGTACGCGCGGCCGATGCCGCCGGTCGCGAGCACCACCGCCGTGGCGCGAAAGACCTTGAAGCGTCCGCGCTCGCGATCGTACGCGAAGGCGCCACTGACGCGGTCACCGTCCTTGAACAGCGTCACGACCGTGCACTCCATGTGCACGTCGATGCCGAGGTAGACGGCATGATCCTGAAGTGTCCGAATCATCTCCAGGCCAGTCCTGTCGCCGACGTGTGCCAGCCGTGGATAGCGGTGCCCGCCGAAGTTGCGCTGCAGAATGCGACCATCGGGCGTTCGGTCGAACAGCGCGCCCCACGCCTCGAGCTCGCGCACGCGGTCCGGCGCTTCCTTCGCGTGCAGCTCGGCCATGCGCCAGTTGTTGACGTACTGGCCGCCACGCATGGTGTCGGCGAAGTGCACGCGCCAGTTGTCGCGGTCGTCGACGTTCGCGAGCGATGCCGCCATGCCGCCCTCGGCCATCACGGTGTGCGCCTTACCGAGCAGCGATTTGCAGACGAGGCCGACTTTCGCATTTTCGGCTGCAGCGGCGATGGCGGCGCGCAACCCGGCGCCGCCGGCACCAATGACAAGGACGTCGTGATCTATCGTTTCGTAGTCAGCCATGGTAGTTAGCGATGATCAGCGCAACTGCGGACCACGAACGCTGAGCACGCAGTGAACACCGAGCGCAGAGAACGCAGAGAACAGCTTTTCCTCTGCGTCATCAGCGCCGCTCGGGTCTGCGTACTCAGCGTTCGTGGTTGAAACAAGGTGGCTCGGTCAAACGATTCTGACGTCGTGCCAGACGCCCATTGAGCAGAGCCGGATGTATACATCGCACAAGGCGACAGAGAACAAACTCATCCACGCGAACATCATGTGGCGCCGGTTCAGGGCACTGCATCCGGCGTACATTCGCTGTCGCACCGGGCGCCCCGCGAGGCGATCGAGATAGCCGCCGATCACATGGCGAAACGAGTGGCAGCCTAACGTGTAGCTCGACAGCAGCACGACGTTCACGGCGAGCAGGATCGTCCCGAGCCCAATACCGAACGTTGTCTGGCCGGTCGCCTGGTTCGTGAACCACATCGCCTTCCAGACGTCCCACGCGAGCAGGAAGAGGAACACGACCGCGATGTACAGAAAATAGCGGTGGATGTTCTGAAGGATCAGCGGAAACGAATGCTCGCCGCGATAGGATTTTCGCGGCTCACCGACGGCGCAGGATGGCGGGTCAGCCCAGAAGGCCTTGTAGTACGCGCCGCGATAGTAGTAGCACGTGAACCGAAAGAGGCCGGGAAACGGGAGGATCAGGAGTGCGGGCGAGAAGGGAAGCCAGCCCGGCCACCACCCGGGTTTCGCACCGAACCAGGCGTGCGGCGAATCGCCGAACAGCTCGGGCGCGTAAAACGGCGAGAGGTATGGCCCATAGGTGTAGTGCGCGTTCTGGAATGCTGCCCACGTGGCGTACACCACGAACGACGACAGAATGAGGAAGACGACCACCGGCTGAACCCACCATGCGTCGCGGCGGTACGTCTCGCCGAATCCGCGCTGGATCACCGGCAGTTGTGCGTGCGCCATCAGGCTCTCCGTTCGGCAGTCGAATCTCGGCGGCCGCACCGCCGATGCGCGCGGCACCCTGCCGCGCGTTCCGCGCATATTCACGCTCTGGCGCCGTGATGTGTCAATGCCAAGATAGGCGGCAGGCGACGGAAAACCCTCGGGCTGCTCATCTCACGGCGAGATGCATCA
>DATCGG010000127.1:0-5733 GCA_036509075.1 Gemmatimonadaceae bacterium | reverse complement strand
CGCGCACCATGAAGCGAATGAAGGCGACGCCCATGACACCACCGGTCTTCGCCATCCCCCTGATCGCCTCATCCGTCTTGAGCCTCGTTAGGCTCGGCGCCAGGGCCCGACAGTTCGCGTGCGTGAACACCACCGGGCGCTTCGACGCCGCAATGCCGTCCATCGTGGTCTGATCGGCACAGTGGGAGAGGTCCACCGCCATACCGACCTGGTTCATCCGCTCCACGATCGACAGCCCGAACATCGACAACCCGCCATCGCGCTGCTCGAGGAACCCGCTGCCAATCCCGTTGTTCATGTTGTACGTCAGCTGTGAGATCCGCTGGCCCAGTCCCCAGAACGTGTTCACGTCGTCAGCGCGACGGAAATGCTGTGAGTTCTGGAACGTGATCATGATCCCCAGCTTCTTCGCCGCCTTCGCCCGCGCGAAGTCGCTCGCGTCGTCAACGCGCGTGAACCAATCGCTGTAACCGGCGAGCAGTCCGTTCCAGTCCGCGAAGAACCGGATACCCTCGTCGTAGTCCGCCGGCGAGTGGCCGAGCGCCACGGCGGTCATCCGGGATCCGCGGTAGATGTCGGCGTCGGCGGCGGAGAGCGCACCGGGCTCCTTGAGCCACCGCTCGATCCTCGGCGGCTTCTCGGCGAAGTCCTGAAAGCGGAACTGATTCAGGAGGTCGACGACGATGCTCTCCTCCATGAGCTTGATGCACCGGGCAGAGTACTCCGTGGCCGCGCCGGTGAACACGCGGAAGCGGCCGCGGAGAATCGCCGGCGCAGCAACGAGGGTGACTCCGAGTCGGCCGAGGGCCGTCCGTCGCGAGATGTTTCGATCGGGATGCGGTGCCATACGAGTCGGCTGGGGTGTGGTCGCGTTGAAGCCCTGGAAAATGGCTGTATCTTCGTCTCACCTCAAATCGATCGGAGAGGGGCTATGTCACGGCGACTCGCGATCCTTTCGGCCGGCCTGCTGCTCGCGGCCTCGAACTTCCCGATGCTCGCGCAGAGCGGTGCCCGCGCGAGCACGTCGGCTCCTGTCGCGGCGCCGAACCCTAACGGGTTCGACCAGTGGGCCGACGGCATGTTGAAGGAATGGAACATCCCCGGGATGGCGGTCGGCGCCATCAAGGGTGGAAAGGTCGTTCTCCTCAAGGGCTACGGGTACCGCAATCTGGAGGACAGGCAGCCGGTCACCCCGCAGACGTTGATGGCCATCGGCTCGAACTCGAAGTCGTTCACGGTCGTCCTCCTGAGCCAGCTCGTCGACGAGGGGAAGCTCGACTGGGACAAGCCGGTGACGGACTACCTCCCGGACTTCCAGCTGAAGGACGACTACGCCACCAAGAACTTCCGCGTCAAGGATCTGGTAACGCACATCTCCGGACTGCCGCGACACGACGCGCTCTGGTACGGCCGCACCAACAACCGGAAGGACGTTTTCCAGCACCTCAAGTATCTCGACCCGTCGACCTCCTTCCGAGGTCGTTGGCAGTACAACAACCTGATGTTCATTACCGCGGGACTGCTGGTCGAGCAGCTGAGAGGGCAGCCGTGGGACCAGGTCGTGCGCGAACGCATCTTCAAGCCGCTCGAGATGACACGCACGAACACGTCGACCAACGACATGCCGGCCTCAGGGGACTTCTCGTATCCGTATCTCCTGTTCGGCGGAAAGATCGGTCGGGTTCCATTCCGGAACATCGACAATGCCGGCCCCGCGGGCTCGATCAACTCGAGCGTCGAGGAGATGCTCCACTACGTCCAGATGCATCTCAACATGGGCGAATGGAACGGAAAGCGAATTCTCTCCGCCAAGAACGACCTCAAGATGCAGAGCCCGCAGTCGGTGGTGACGGAGCGGATGGCGGACCCGGAGCTCGGTCCGGAGACGTACGGGCTCGCGACCTGGGTGAGCAGCTACCGCGGTCACAAGTGGGTGCAGCACGGCGGCGGCATCGATGGCTTCATCTCCCAGATGGCCTGGCTGCCGAATGACAGCATCGGCGTGGTGGTGCTGACCAACATGTCCGGGCCGGCCAACCCGGTGCCTAACGTCGTCGTGAAGCGGGTCTTCGACGACCTGCTGGGACTTCCGCCGGTCGACTGGAATGCGCGCGCCCGGAAAGACGCGGAGCGGGCCAAGAACGCCGCGGACTCCACGACCCGCGCGATCCAGTCGAAGCGCGTCGCCGGCACGTCGCCGTCGCATCCGCTCAGCGACTACGCCGGGAAGTACAGCCATCCGGGGTATGGGACGTTCGAGGTGCAGTCGAAGGACGACGGGCTGGCGTTCGTCTACGAGGGCACCAGCTGGCCGATGACCCACTACCACTATGACGTCTTTCTCCTCGACCCGACGCAGCTGAAGGGCGCACCGGTGACGGGTCTCGTGCAATTCCTCACGAACACGGATGGGAAGATCGATCGCGTGGCGATTCCGTTCGAGCCGGCGATCGCGCCGATCATCTTGACGCGAAAATAGGCGGCAGGCGACAGGCGACAGACGGCGGAGAGTGATTCCGGAGGCAGTCATGAGCGTTTCTCGTCGCAAGTTCTTGGAGTCTGCCGCCGCTACTGCCGCGTCGCTCACGCCGGCGACGCGGTTGCTCGGCGCAACAACGCCCGAAACGAGCGGGCTCGCGACGCATCGAGGCCCGGCGCCAGTGCCCGATCGGTTCGATCCGTGGATCGAAGTCATCCCGGCCAACCTCGTGCATAACGCGACCGCACTACGCCAGCTCGGCGGCAGTCCGATCCTCGCTGTCATCAAGAATCACGGCTACGGGCTCGACTATCGGGTCGTCGCCCGGCTGCTCGAGCCGCAGCCGGAGATCGAGGGCTTCGCGCTCGTGCGGGCGGACGAGGCGCTGACGTTGCGCGAGCAGGGCGTGCGGAAAACGATTCTCCTCATGGCGCGCGTGACCGACGCGATGATGAAGGACCTCGTGGCGCATGACATCACACTCGCCGTCTACGCGGACGATGATCCATCACGCCTCGGCCGGCTCGGCGTCAGCAAGCCGACGCCGGTCCACGCCTACATCGATACCGGAATGAGCCGGATGGGCATCCGGTACGACCGGGCGATGCCGTTCCTCCGCGCGCTCGCCAATGTGCGACAGTGCAGGCTCGCGGGCACCTTCATGACGTTCACCGAGGATGCCGACTTCGATCGCGAGCAGCTGTCGCGGTTTCAGAGCCTAACGCGAGACGCCACCGGAGCCGGAATGAAGCTCGGCAAGCTGCACGCGGCGTCGTCACACTCGATCTTCCATCACCGCGACGTCGGCTTCGATCTGCTGCGACCGGGGATGTCACTCTACGGCGGCTATCCGGACAAATTCGATGAGGAGCGAACGATGGCCGAGCTGCGGCCGGCGTTCCGGCTGCGCGCGCGTGTCGTGCGGACGGATCGTCTGCGCCCGGGCGACAGCGTGAGCTACGGCCGCGAGTACATTGCGACGAAGCCGACGTGGATCGCGACGATCCCGTTAGGCCACGGCGACGGCTATGCGCGTACGGCAGTCAAGGGCGCCAAGGTGCTCGTCGGCGACCGACTGTACCCGGTGATCGGCGCCGTGAGCGCGAGCCATTCGATCATCGAGGTGGGCGACGATGAGCTCGTGCGCATAGGCGACGTCGCGACGTTCCTCGGTCCCGATCGCCCGGAGATTCACCCGAACGAGGTCGCGCGGGTCACTGGCTCCGTGTATGACCTGTTGATGCACCTGAACCCGGCGCTTCCTCGGTTTGTTGCTTAGGCGGCAGGCGACAGGCGGCAGGCGGCAGGCGGCGCGTAGAAAGCGAAGACCCTCCGGATGCTTGTCTCAGAGCGAGATGCATCCCGAGGGTTCTCCGTCGCCTGTCGCCTGTCGCCTGTCGCCTGTCGCCTGTCGCCTGTCGCCTGTCGCCTGTCGCCGCGGTTACTGGATGATATTCAGAAACACCGTGACAGACTTCGAATCGAGCAGAGTATCGCCCGCGGTCAGCTCGAGACGGAATGTCGCTTCCCCAGGGACCCACGCAGGGGCTCCGAAAACATTGCGGGTGTTGAGCGTAAACGTCACCTGACACACGCCGGGCGGAAGCTCCGCCTGGCCAGCACCGCTGCACGTCAGGTCTGTCCCGCCAGCGCCAAAGTCCACAATGCTTTCCTGGCTCAGGTAGCCTTGAATGCCTGCCGCTGAGATGCTCGCGCCGGTTGGATTGTAGAGCGTGGCCGTGTACTCGATCGACTCTCCGATCAACACGTTAGGCGCCGACAGCGCGAGACCAATGATACCCGGCCCCGACATCACCAGGTTGATCGAGATGAGCCGCTGGTGCAGGTTGGTCGTCGTGCCGCCGGTCGTTTGGTCGAGGTCGAGCTCGAGCGTCGCGGGTCCCGGAATCAACGTGCCAGTTCCCGCGTTCGGGGCATTCATCGCGAACACGGTCGCGGCCAACGTACACCCATCCGTTGGGAGCTCACCGACCGGACGGCCGGGGCACTGGACCTGTCGCTCACCAGTCTCGCGACGCGCGGTTCCCTGAATGATCGCACTCCGAAATACCATGCCCTGGAGAGCCGGTCCGGTGTTCAGGAGTACCGCCGAAATACCAGTGACGGAACCGAGCGGGAAGTCTCTCGGAAGCCTAACGCCGCCGATGCTCGCTACCGTAGCGACGAGCGTGATCGGCACGGTCTCGACGTCGAGCGTCGTGTTCGCCGACCCGGAGGTCTGAATGAGGTCGAGCTCGAACGTGGCCGGACCCGCAGCGAGTAGACCGGTGCTCGAACCGCCGTTCGAAGCGGATACCGAGATCGTCATGGTGCAGGTGCCGGGCGGCAGCACGCCCGTGTTGGAGCCGCACGTGACCAGGGATCCACCACTGGGATGGCGAATCTGGTTCGGCGCGGTGCCCTGAACGATCCAGCCCTGCAGGAGCACACCCTGCAAGCTGTTCGCCGGATTCTGAATCACGGCGGTGGCGGTCGCGGCTGCCCCATCGATCAGGACCGTTGTCGGTGAGATCGTCACCGTCATGCTGGGAGTTCCGACGAGGTTCACGAGGAGGCTTTTGCTCGCGAGCTCGGTGTCACCGGCATCGCTCGTCTGAATCACGTGCAACGTGAACGTTGCGGAGCCGGCACTGAGCGTTCCGCTGCCTGGCGCCAGGTTCGATGCGGACGCGGTGAACGTCATATCGCACGACCCTGTCGGAAGCTTGCCCGCAACCTCCGACACACATTGCGTTGGCGTGTTCACCGCCTGTCTCGACGCCGCACCCTGCGTGATCTCAGCTCTCACGACGACGTTGTTCGGAATAGCCAGACCGGAATTACCGAAGGTCACGTTCCCGCTCACCGACGGACCGTCGATCCGCAGAGTGTTGGAGCTGAGCTGCAGCGTCTTCACCTTGACCTTCTGATTGTTTGCGCCCGCGGCCGCGCTCACCGTGGCGTTCACGCCGACGGCGACGGCGGTAGGTGGGGTGGTCTGCTCCATGCACGCGCTGGCGGCGAGGCTGGCGAGAAGGAGCAGAGGGGCACAGGTACGATGCGGTTGCATGGAGCCTCCGAGTGGTGGGCGATCGGATCCTCCATGTCATGCGCAGAACCCCGCGATGACCCGACATCCGGCAGGCGACGGGCGACAGGCGGCAGGCGGCAGGCGGCAGGCGACTGGGAAACAGCGGCTGGTTGCTGGCTGCTCGTGCTGGCCGACGTTGGCTGTTCGAACAGCCCGATGGTTC
>DATCGG010000126.1:0-14102 GCA_036509075.1 Gemmatimonadaceae bacterium | reverse complement strand
CTTGTCGTCAGGCAGCGCCGCGATGCCATCGCGGAGGTAGATCTCGCTGAGCGCACGGCCTTCGCGCGTCTCCGGCTCGATGAACATGACGACGTTGAACGGAACAACCGTGGCGTCCATGGTATGCGGCTGCCGCGACGGTATGATGGCGCCGCCGTATTCCGTCCACGCCTCCCGCTCGCTCGAACGAAAGCGGATGCCCGGCTGGGATCCAAACGCGATCTGGATGGCGTAGTGAGCGTGCACCGGGACGATGCTTTTTGCCCGCCCCACCACCAGGCAGCCGCCATCCCATGACACGAAATGTCCGATCCCCGTGCCGTTGCTCATGATCCTCTCGCCGTCGTGACGCGCGAAACTTGTCACGATGCCGAGACTGTTGGAGGCCAAAACGACTCACCGCCAGGCAGACGAGTGGCTCAGCGGTCAAACGGTCAGCCCCGAGCGGCGACTGATGTTGGAGTCTCACCCGATTCCGCAATCGAAGCGCGGCGAGCGATCTGCGCCGCGACGAAGGCGGCGTCTTCGCCCACACCCCCGATGAGCGAAGAGCTGAGCCTGTATTGGAACCGCAGGCCGGCGAAGTAGAGTCCATCGACGGCGCTGGAAACGCCTCGGCGGTGCGAAGGCGTGCCGCGTTCGTTCAGCACCGGCAATTGGATCCATCGATAGTCTGCCTCGAACCCGGTGCACCAAACGATTGCGCGTGGCTCGATCACCGTGTCACCACAGACCGGAAGTCCGCCACGCTCGTCGACGAGGCGGCCGATGCGATTGATCCCCGCCGCGCTTAGCGCCCGTTCCGAAATGCCGATGCGCTGATCGCCATGTTGCGCCCGCTTTCGCATGCGTTGGCCGAGGACGGAATCCGTCGTCGCCCGCTTCATGACGGGCCACACCCAGTCGAAGAGGTCGCGGCCGAGGAATCGACGCGGAAGATGACCGGGACTTCGCCCCGCGAGCCAGACCTTTCGAGACTGTGCGAGCTCGAGCGCGATCTGCGCGCCTGAATTCCCCGCGCCGACGACGAGCACGGGCCCGTCCGGGAGCTCGAATGGATTGCGATAGTCGCTCGAATGGAGCTGGTGGATTTCCGGCATCAGCCGCTGGCTGATTGCCGGAAGCTTCGGCCGCTGGAAAGGACCGGTCGCGACCACGACCTGATCGGACTCGTAGACGCGGTCGGCAGCATGCACGACGAAGCGCTCGCCATCGTGCTCGAGTGAGCGAACCTTTGTGTCGAGACGGAGCGGCAGGTCGAATCGCTCGGCGTATCGCGTTAGGTAATCTGCCACCTCATCCTTGTCGGGCAGATGAGTGGGCGGCGCCGGGAACGGCATTCCCGGGAGACCGCTGTACGCCGCCGGCGTGAAGAGGCGCAGCGAGTCCCACCGGCGACGCCACGAATCGCCAATGCGCGACGCGCCATCGAGAATGACGAAGTCTGCGTCGTCTGACGCGAGGTAGTGTCCGACGGCGAGGCCAGCCTGGCCGCCGCCGATGACAATGGTCTCGAAACGCTCGACGCGTCCGAGCCGGGAGTTTTGGGTGTCGGTCGAGAGAGGCATGGACCGAAGATGCGAACCGGCCAGCCTACCGGCTTGAACGCAGGGGCTAAAAGAAAGTTGGGGGTCAGAGTCCGTCTGCGCACGACGGCTCTGACCCCCCACCCTAACGCCAGCGTCTACTGACGGTGGTAGCTCAGCCCGGCGCGCTGCGCCTGCTCCACGGCGATGACCATGCCTGGGACCAGGTCTACCTCAGGCAGGATATTCGCCTTCATATCCTGATAGACCGCGTTCGGGTCCAGGCCGCGCTTCTGGGCCAGGAGTGCCGAGAAGATCGTCAGCGCGTTGTTGCAGAGGATGAGCGTAGCGCCGCGCTTGTGCAGCGACTCGAGGCTCGCCTGCGGCAGTGTCATGCCGAGGACCACCGGCGCGGCGCGCCACGGGTTGGCCGTCGCCGGCTTCCCGGTCGCGTCGTTCGTCTCGAGGAACTCGCCGATCTGATACTTCGCCCACGCGGCGTCGTTGAGCCCGTAGAAAGTGGTCGCGCCATAGAACGTGAGCACCGCATCGATGTCCGCGTCCTTCACGTTGAACGCCTTGTTGTACGTGTCGTAATAGTTCATCACGTGCACGAGCGGCACGCCGCCGTTCGCCGTCGGCGCATCGAAGAACTGTTTGTGCTTCGAAGTGAGACCGTCGAGCCACTTGTTGCTCGGTTCCTTCGGGCCGGGGCGCGTGGCGAGGGCCTTCGCGGGCTCGGCGGCAGCAATACCGACGCGGGCAGCGGCGATGGTTACGGTCGCGGCGACGGCGACCGACGCGATCATCATCGAGGTGCGAGCCACGGCGCGGGTGATACTGGTAGTCAACATTGGAGGATACTCCCTAGTTAGGCGGTTCAGTTTACGACAGCGAGGACTTCGAGGTACTCCGATTGCACGCGCGTTGTCCCGTCCGTCGCGCGGTTGTGGTCCGTCCAGAGCCGCTCCAGGTCACGACGCAGAGCGCCGCGGTTCGGCTCATCCAGCACCGCGAACGACCGCAGCGTCGGCCCGTACCAGAGACGGAAGTGGTTCACCGTCTCCTCCGGCCCAAACGGGTACTCGAACGTGATCAGTCGCCGAGTCAGCGTCAGCGATTTCACACCGGACCCGAGACGCGCGCGCACGGCGTCTTCGGTGCCCCACAGTAAAGGCGAAGAAATGCCCGTCGGAGGTGCCACGTATTTCGTGGTCATTCTGAGCATCTCGCCGATGAAGCCCGCCGGCGTCCAATTGGCCATCGCGATCCTGCCGCCGGACCGCGTCACGCGCAGCATCTCCGCCGCGGACCGCTCGGGGCGCGCCGCGAACATCGCCCCGAACATCGTGACGACGGTCTGGAACTCGCCGTTCGCGTAAGGCAGCTGTTCGGCGTCGCCGACGTCGAACCTGATCGACAGGCCTTCGGCCAGCGCCCGCGTTTGTGCCTGCGAGACGAGGTTGGGGGCAATGTCGATCCCGGTCACCGATGCACCGGTGCGCGCCGCGGGGATGGCCAGGTTTCCGGTGCCACACGCCAGATCGAGCACGGGCTCGAGGCGTTCGAAGCCCAACCGCGCGATGAACTCGGCGGACCCCCGGCTGTACCCCTTCGCGATCCGGCCGAAATCGCCAGCGGTCCAGGTCGCGCGTACACGCTCGCCCATCGGATCGAGCTCGAGCGGGGCGCGCGGCGTATCGGGTAGTGCAGTCATATAAATGGTTGGCGTCAATGAAGAGAAAGGGAGAAACCGGCCGGCCTTCGTCGGGGACGGAATCGTTAGGTGTGGCATCGTCCCTCAGCGGGTCGCGTCTGCCGGGTTCACGTAGGTGAGCACGAATGGACTGAGGCCGTGCACCTGCACCACGGTTTCGCCGCGTGCCATCGCGTAGTGGGCATGCTCGGCGGGAATGCTGACGAAGGCATCGCGGCCGAGGTCGGTCAGCTTCGCGTCGTCGAACGTGGTGCCCATCCCGGCGCGGAAGGTCCCGGAGAGGACCGTCACGTTCTCGACCGTGGGGTGGGTGTGCGGAGGGATCTTGTAGCCGTTCGGGAGCTTGAGGCGGATCGTGAACGTGCCGGCCGCCGTTGGGTCACCCTCGAGCACCGCGATCTGGGCGCCTGGCGGCAGAAACGCCGGCGCCGGGCCCCACGTGATGCCCTGTTGGTTTGACTTGGAGGCCGATGGTGCCGTGGGCGTGTCCTGAACCGTGGTGCCTGAGGCTTTGGAGCACGCGGCAAGGGCGAGAATGGCCGCGAGGTAGGCGAGAGGGGTCGTACGCATGGAACTGTCTCCGAAGGAGTCACTACCTGCGCTCGACGTCGTGTCGAGCGTTGAATGCGGAGGCAGAATACCGGAGACGCTGAAGCGCTACCGCGGGGGAACCACGCGGACTTTCAGATTTGGTACGGGAGATTTCGGGCGCAGTACGGGGCGGTTCGTCACGAAGACGGCAGAGAACTGCAGACGGTAGACGGCAGTGGGCAGACGGGAGAGGGCAGAGGAACCGGATCCTCTGCCCTCTGCAACCTGCCGTCTGCTGTCTGCCGTCTTCGATTGTCTGCCGTCTCCCGTCTCACACGGCTCGTCGCGCGCACATGCCTATCCGCGACGTTACCGACGGTGGACCGCCGGCGGTCGCGTTATCCCCTTCTCCACCGCCCACGCTGCGAGCTGCGTCCGCGACGTGAATCCAAGCTTCCCCAGCGCGCTCGCGACGTACCCCTCCACGGTCCGCTCTCCGATCCCGAGCTCACGAGCGATGACGCGGTTCGCCTTCCCCTGCGCGACCAGCTCCGCCACGTCGCGCTCGCGTTGTGTGAGCCCGCCTAACGCCTGCTTCGCGGCGCGTCCCGGCGACGGTGCCGGCGCGGCCGGAATCACGGCATCGAGCCCCTCGAGAAAGCGGGCCCGGAGATCGGAATCCGGCACCTTCTCCGCCAGCTCATCGGCCAGAGCGCGCGCGGTGTCGAACGCGCGACGTGCCTCGAGACGCTTTCGCTGCGCACGGTGCACGTGCCCGAGCGCCGCCTCGACCCGCCAGAGTGTCGGTTTCGCAGCTTGTCGGGTCGCCTCTACTCGCGCCGTCTCCAGCGTTCGCTCCGCTTCCTCGTACCGGCCGAGCGCCGACAGCGCTTCGCCCCGAACGAGCGACAGGCGCGGAACGCCCAGCACGTTCGTGGGGTCGCCTGCCCGCTCTACCTCGAGCCGAGCGTCGGCCATCTGCAGCGCCGTTTCGGGGCGCTGTTCGATCAGCGCGATCTCGGCGCGGGCCATCCAGAGTTGACGCTCTCCCAGCGTCGGTGACGGCTTCCATGGGCCGGCGGCCGTCCCCCCAAAGGTCGTTGCGGAGCCAGCCACGCGGGCCGCGCGGTCCAGTACTTCAATGGCTTCGGGGAGGCTCGATGTCCGGGCGCGCGCCACCGCGAGCGGCGCCGCCGTCCATCGGATCCACACCCGGGACCCGATCCGCTGCGCGATCTGATGAGCCGACTCCAGATGCTCGCGCGCCACCTCAGGCGCAAGCAGGTCGAGCGACAGGGCGCCGAGCATCCGGAGCGACCCGCTCATCCACTGCAGATGGTCGATCGCCTCGGCCTGTGACAGCGCCTCGCGCGCGAGCGGGATCGCGCGGTCATATTCGCCATACGCCAGGAGACAGTCGCCGAGAATGAACCGGATGAAGACCTCGCCGGCACGCCACCCGATCTCCTGGGCAAGGCGTATCGAGCGCATCACCTGGAGCTCCTCCGGCACCATGGCGCTCAGGAAGGGCGTCGTCGAGGACGACTGGTACGACGGGCCGCATAACGCGAGCAGCGCCAGTGCGTTCGCTAGCCCCCGCCGGTCATCCATGTCGCTGAACAGTTTCACCGAGCGCTCGTAGTACGTTGCCGCGGCGCGCTGTTCTCCGCCCACGTGATGGGCCATCCCGATCAGGTCGACCGTTTCCGCAACACCGGTGTTGTCGCCGAGCCGCTCGAAGATGGCCAGCGCTTCCGCGTGATGCGGCAGGCCGGCCTGCGGCTCATCGAGGTTGGCGTACCAGTTGCCGACGCGGTTGAGGCTCCGCGCCACGAGTAACTCGTCCCCAAGCGTGCGTGCCAGGTCGAGTGACTCCCGCCGGTATTCCCCGGCGCGCTCGTAGTCTCGCGCTGCCCACAGCTTGCCTAACGCGTACAACGCTTCCCACTCCGCGTGGCGGTCGGACGCCGCGCGGCCGCGCTCGAGCACGCTGTGGAAGTCATCGTTGGCGCGCTGAAACTCGCCGAGCGTTTCGTTCGCGCTCCCGCGCGCGAGATAACACGCGATGGTCGGCTCCACTCCCGCGCGCTCCGACGCCGTGAACGCGCGATCGAGATGGGCCACCGCCTCACGCGGAGCGGACAGCGCCGCGGCATGCTCGCCGGCGCGAGCAGCATATTCCGCGGCGCGTGCCCAGTCTCCCGCTTCCCACGAGTGGTACGCGAGCGCCTCGACCACGCCGTCGAGCGCGTCTGCATGCTGTCGTTCCAGCGCAGCCGCCACTTCACGGTGCAGCGCGACCCGCTCGCGAGCGAGAAGCTCCGCGTAGATGGCCTCTCGCGTCAGCGCGTGGCGGAACGCGAAACGTTCGGCCGACTCCTCCACGACGAGCTGGGCCGCAATCAGCTCCTTCACGAGCGCAAGCAATTCCTTCTCGTCGCGGTTCGTGAGCGTCTGCAACAATCCGAAGTCGAAGCGACGTCCTGCAACGGCGGCGGTGGATGCGACATCGCGCGCCGGAATCGTGAGGGCGGCAACGCGCCGTCGCACCGCTTCGACCGCGGTCTTCGGCACGCGTACACGCTCGAGCGGCCGGGCGTGCCATGTTCCACCGGTCCGCGCCAGGTCGCCGCCGACGATGAGCGACTTGAGCGTCTCCTCGACGAAGAACGGGTTGCCTTCCGTGAGCCCGTGCAAGAGGTGCAGGAACTCGTCGCCGAGGGTGTCGCGCTGGCCGAAGATCGCCTGCAGCATCGCGCCGACATCGCCGCGGCCCAGTCGCTCCACCGGCATCTCGGACACGACGCGCGCGCGCTCGAGGTCCGCTACGAGCCGGGTCAGCTGCGGACCAGCCTCCTCGCCACGATAGGTCAGCGCGATGACGACCGGCTGGGTGCTGTGACTCCGCGCAAGGTGAAAGATCAGCTCGAGCGTGGCGTCGTCGCTCCAGTGCACATCCTCGAACGTGACGAGAACCGGCTGCGTACGCGCCAGCGTGGTGATCACCTGCGCCAGCGCGTGAAACAGCCGCCGCTTGTTCGTCTCGGGATCGATAGTGGTGTTCGGCGTCGCATCCGGGAGGAGCGGACCGAGCTCGGGAAAAATCGTCACGAGCTCGGAAGCCGCCGGCGCGAGAACGTGGGACACCACGGCGAGGGAGGCGCCACCCGCGAAGAGCCTCACGAGATCCAGCAGTGGCGCGTACGGAATAGACCGTTCAGCCTCGAAGCATGCGCCGCTCAGCACGAAGAAGCCGGACTCGCGCGCTTCGTCAGTCATCACTCGAAGGAGCCGCGACTTGCCGACTCCCGCTTCGCCAACGATCAGCGCAACGCCACCGTTGCCTTCGCGTGCTCGCGTAAGAACACGTCGCAGACCGGTGAGCTGTGGCTCTCGACCGATGAGGGTAGGACAGACGACATCGTGGTCCAGATGCATAGGCCAGACACGCTGTACGAGCGTGACCGGCGAGTCAATGGCGCGACGCGATCAGCGGCTGGACCGGAGTGCCTGGGCGGCCTTCTCGAGATTCGGCAGATTGGCCTGCTGATCGCGTGGAACGTGCTTGAGGGCAACGTCCCAGCTCGCAATCGCCGCCTTTCGACGCCCAAGCGCGGTGTACCCGCGGGCGAGACCCACGTACGGCCAGAACTTGTCGGCTGGATGGAGCCGTCGGTTGGCCTCGAACACGCGCATCGCGCGGTCTTTGCGACCGGCGGCGAGCATCGCGAGACCGTACCGGTGAACCGAGGGGGCGTCCGTGTCCGGAAGCTTGATGGCACGGTCCATCACGGTGTCGGCATCCGCATCGCGTCCCATCGCCGTGAGCACCGCTGCCTTGGTTTGCAGCGTCGAGAAGTCTGCGCGTCCCTGGGCCGCGTTCCTGAACGGTTCCGAGATCGCCTTGTCCGCCCACACCAGCGCTTCCTCCAGATTCACCTTGCTCGCGGCGGCGAACTGCGCGGCGGCCTGCCAGTTCTGATAGTTGAATCCGGCCCACGCCCGGAGATCCTTGCCCATCTGCGTTGCGTACAGCTCGTTGACGTTAGGCACGTCGATGCGCAACGGTATGCGCTTGTTCTCCCACTGCAGGTACACCGTGGCCGAGTTGGGAAGCCGGTTGTCGAAGCCGTAGGTGAGGAATTCCGTGAACGGCGCGTCCTGAGGAGTTGTTGCCACCCGGAGGACCACGTCCTTCGGGTCGTACTGGAACGCGCCCCACCCTGGATTCGAAGACAGGATCCACGTCCACGGGCCGGTCTTCGCCAGCTCGAGGAACAGCGCGTACGTGCCGGCCTTGAGTGCCATGCCTTCGAGCTGCACGTCGTGCGACACGGTGAGAGTCGTGCTCTCGTTCGCGCCGGCGCGCCACGGCGCCGCCCTCGACGGACCGAAGCCTTCGTCGTACAGGCCGTAGGGGATCAGCTCGCCCCAGATGTGGCCCGTGCGCTCACGCCCCTGGAAGTGGACCCGTGGACTGTGGTAGGCAATCGTCACCTTCACGAGACCGATCCACTGGGACACCTCGGCCCTCTGGTTGTCGCCGTTAGGCGGCGTCGTGAGCTCGGCGTGCATTTGTGCGACGGCAATCGCGTGGGGCATGGCCGACGTGCCGAGTCCCAACAGAATCAGCAGCGTTTTCATAGGCGGATGGTTTTTTCAACCATACCGCGCGTGCGCCGAGAGCGACCACGCCAGTATTCGCGATCGAGTCGCGCCACAAGACTGGCGACTGGCGACTGGCGGCAGGCGGCCGGCGGCAGGCGGCAGGCGGCAGGCGGCAGGCGGCCGGCGACTGCTACTCTGGCTGCGGTTCCGCGACCAAAGCCGACCGTTTCACCTCGGCTCCCGCCGCCGCCCCCGCGCCCAGCTTCACGAACAGCACCGCGACCGCGCCGCAGATGAGCAGCGACCCAGCAAGCCGGATCACGTTCTCCGGATTGCCACCAAGCCAGGCATCGTAGAACAGCGGAAGTGTGAAGATCTGGATCATCATCGGGATGACGATGAACATGTTGAAGATCCCCATGTACACGCCCACCCGCTCGGGCGGGATGCACCCGGCGAGCATCACATAGGGGTTGCCCATCATGCTCGCCCACGCGAGGCCGACGCCGATCATCGGGATGAACAGCAGCGCGCGATCGGTGATGGCGGGGATCGACAGCATGGCGATGCCGGCCAGCGTTAGGCATATGGCGTGCATCACCTTCGGACCCAGCCGTCGGACGAACGGGACCATCGCGAACGCCGACACGAACGCGATGAAGTTGTAGAAGCCGCCGATCTGCCCGTTGATGAGCCCCGCCTCGCGGAACCCGGCCGTGGTGGCGTCGTGCGTCCGGAACAGCGTCACCGAGAGCGAGAGCACGATGTACTGCCAGTAGCAGAACATGGCGTACCACTGGAACAGCTTCACGAGCGCCAGCTGCTTCATCGTGAGCGGCATCTCGCGGACGGCCTCGACGATCTCCTTCACGATCGCGCCGACTCCGGGCGGCAGCGCCTTGATCCGCGCCCGCTCCGATTCGGTGAGCGGAATCTCCTTCGTCGTGGTGACGGTCCACCAGATGGAGCTGATCGACACCACCGAGCCGATGAGAAACGCGATCATCGTGATGAGCGGGATGCCGTGCCCGGTGATGCGATCGCGGCTCATGCCTAACACGACCAGAATCGACGGCGTGAGGTACGACAGCGTCTGTCCGAGCCCGGTGAAGGCGCTCTGGGTCAGGAAGCCGATCGAGTGCTGACTCGCATCCAGACGATCGCTCACGAACGCGCGATACGGCTCCATCGTCACGTTGTTCGCGGCATCGAGAATCCAGAGGAGCCCGGCCGCCATCCATAACGCGGCGCTGAACGGCATGAGCAGGAGCGCGATGCTGCAGAGGATGGCGCCCACGAGGAAGTACGGTGTGCGTCGCCCTCGCGGGCTCAACGTCCGGTCGCTCATGGCCCCGATGATCGGTTGCACGAGCAGCCCGGTCACCGGTCCGGCCAGCCAGAGCAGGGGCAGGCTCGCCTCGTTGGCGCCGAGGTACCGGTAGATCGGGCTCATGCTGCTCTGCTGCAGCCCGAAGCTGTACTGAATTCCGAAGAAGCCGAAGTTCATGTTCAGGATCTGCCCGAACGTGAGCGTTGGCCTGGGAGCCATGCTGGCGGTGCTGGCGGTGGCGGTCGTCGGCATGAGCGATGTCCTCTCTCGCACGCGGTCGAGGGAGCTATCTTCGCTGCTGAGTGAGAAGGTCGGGTGCGAGTGACGACTCTGCAATGGTACCTGCGATGATGTCCGACAAGGCGCTGGCACTGCTCCACGCACTGACCGGCCCGCACGGGATTCGCGCGTCGCTCTCCACGACCGCGAACTACGACGCCGTGTTCACTCGGGACGCGGCGATGGCGGGCATAGCGGGCCTGCTTGCGGGCGACGACGCGATCGCCGCCGGACTGGTGCGCACGGTGACGTGCCTGCGGGATCTGCAGGGGCCCGAGGGCCAGATCGCTTCGAACTTTCTGATGCGCGCCGAAGGCCGCCCGCGGGTGAGCTTCGGCACGCTCGCGCCACGGATCGACGCGACCACCTGGTATCTCGTCGGGATCGCGTTGGCGGCGCGGGCCGGTGCGCTCGATCCTGGACCGTTCCACGAATCGGCCCGTCTGGTCGTCAGGCTGCTCGACGCGCTGGAGTACAATGGCCGTCACCTGATCTACGTCCCCGTCGGTGGCAACTGGGCCGACGAATACATCTACGACGGGTACATCCTGTACGACCAGGTGTTGCGGGCATGGGCGCTCCGCCTCTCGGGCGAGACGTTCGGCGAGTCCGCATGGGCCGACAAGGCGGCGCGGATCGAGCTCGCCATCGAGGAACGCTACTGGCCTCGTGGCGAGGTGGATCGACGCTATCCCATCGCGGCGTTTTCGCCAACCGTCACTCGCGACATGTTCGATCTGGCGGCGTGCAGCCTGCTCGCGGTATCCGGAACGGCGCGCCGCCTAACGGGCATTGCGCTCGACTGGATCGACGAGCGGTTTCTGTCGCGGGCCGAGTTGCCGCCCGCCTTTCACCCGGTAATCGACGAGACGCATTCGGATTGGCCAGCGCTGCGGCGATACCACCTGCACGACTTTCGAAACCGGCCCCACGAGTATCACAACGGCGGCATCTGGCCTATCTGGTTGGGCTGGCTCGCGCTCGGGCTCGCGCGCGCCGATCGACCCGCGCCACTCGCCCGATTGCAAGCACTGGTCGGCGAACGCGTCACGTCGCTCGAGACCTTCGCGTTCGACGAGTATCTGCACGGCGCCACCGGCACCCCCGGCGGCGTGACCCAGATGGCCTACTCGGCCACCGGGCTCGTTTTCCTCGAGGTCGCCGGATCGGAAGCCCAGAAACGGCTGTTCGGCGCATGAGCATCGAGCCGCCGACGGACCCACTGCCTAACGCCAACCGGCTGGCGAGGTCGCTCGCGTCGATGGTCATCGACCGCCTTCGACTTCCGCGCGAAGGCAGGGTGGTGATCGCGGTGGCGGGCGAGTCGGGGAGCGGCAAGTCGACCACGGCCTCATCGCTTGGTCGTGAGCTCTCCACACGCGGCGTTTCCACGGGGCTCATCCACCAGGACGACTACTTTCTTCGGCCGCCGCGGACGAATCACGAATACCGGCTGCTCGACCTGCGACACGTCGGGCCGCACGAGGTGAACCTCGAGCTGCTGCAGTCGCACGTCGACGCGTTTCTGGCCGGCCGCGACGGTGTGGAGGGGCCGGCAGTGGACTATCCCGCGAACCGGTTCGTGACGCGCCACCTGGACTTCTCTGCGCTTCAGGTGCTGATCGTCGAGGGGACGTACGTGTTTCGGCTTCGCGGCATCGATGCCCGAATCTTTCTCGACGCGACGCACGAGGACACGAAAGAGCGCCGTCGGGCCCGCAACCGTGACATCGATGCGCCGGTGATCGACCGGATCCTCGCGATCGAGCACGAGATCATCGAGCAGCAGGCGCAGCAGGCGGACATCGTGATCGACCGCGACTTCGAGGTTCGGCGGCGCTGATCAGGAGGGGCAGGAACAGCAAGACCTAACGCGGATGAACCACGATCACGACGATGACGCGGATTGGCCCCGCAGGCATTGAAACTACCTCCCGCCTGGTAGCCCTCGGTCCTGTTGTTCAAAAAACCAAAGAACCGTGTTCGAGGCCGAGATGGCTAGATGTCACCGGGAACACATCCGCGTCATCGTTTTTATCGTGGTTCATCCGTGTTAGGTCTTGCCGTTGTCTTGCTCGGTTCGACCCTAACGAGCAAGCGATTTGGGACGAACCGACCATGGATTCGTATGCGCGGCGCGCAGCATATGCATGCGTGCTGTGAGTTCGAACACTCCGGACGAAGCCATAGGTTGAAGCCCGAGCCGTGATCAAGGGCGCGGCCCCTGATCCGCCCGCGACGATGGTGCCAACCCGGAGATCCCATGCTCGACCTGCGATTCCTCGCGAGGCGCAAAGCGCTCAGCGCCGTCGCGGTGCTCACCATGGCCCTGGCACTCGGCGCCAATACCGCCGCGCTCTCCGTGCTCAAGGCGTTCCTGCTCTCGAGTCTCGCGGTGCCCGAGTCGGACCGCGTCGTGCTCATCGCGCCCGAGCGCACCATGCCAGGTCGTGGGTCCGTCGTCTTCGCCGACGCGTACCCGAACTACGAGCTGCTTCGAAAGACGCAGCGGGCGTTCGCCGACGTCACCGTGTTCGTGCAACTGCAGACGAGCTGGGACGACCACGGCGAAGCGCGATCGCTCAACGCGACTCGCGCCTCGGCGAGTTTTTTCTCGACCATGCGCGTGCTGCCCGCACGTGGCCGCCCATTCACCGCTGCGGAAGAAGGTCCGTCGCCCGCACCGGTCGTCATCATCAGCCACGCGTTGTGGACATCGGCGTTCGGCTCGGACCCGGCCGTCGTGGGGCACACGATTCCGCTCGACGGAAAAGCCCACACCGTGATCGGCGTCATGCCGGATGGCTTCGCTCAACCCGTGCCGAGCGACGTCTGGCTGCCGTTCGACATCCCGCCGGCACAGCGGACGGTGATCTCCGGCGGGAGGCAGCTCTCCGTCTATGGTCGAATCGCCGACGGCACGACCTTCGAGGCCGCGCGGGCTGACGTGAACCGCTTTACCGCTCGGGCGATCGAGGCGAGCCCCGCCGACAACAAGGACTATCGCTACACCATCAAGACGCTTCGAAACCTCCTGCTCGACGGTGCCGACTCGAGCGCGTTGTTCGTGCAGGCCGGTGCAGCAACGCTCCTGGCGCTCGCGATTTTGAATCTGGCCTCGCTGCTCATCGCCTGGGGCTTCGAGCGGCGGCAGGAGATGGCCGTCCGGCGAGCACTCGGGGCCGGTGACGGGCGGGTGATGCGTCTCCTCCTGCAGCAGAGCCTCGTGATCGTCGCCGCGGGAGCGGCACTCGGTGTCGTGCTCGCGTACGGGGGGTTGCGCACGCTGCAGCAATTCGACCTCGGGCCGACCGTCACTGTGCTCGTAGGCAAAGCTCATCTCGACACGAGCGTGCTGTTGGCGACCGCCGGCGTTGCCGTCATCTCGGGGCTCGTCGCGGGTGCGCTACCGGCGTGGTTCAGCAGAGGCACCGGGCTGTCGGGCGCACTGATGGCGTCGTCGCGCAGTTCCACGCTGTCGCCGCTCGCGCTTCGCTGGCAGAAGGCGATGGTCGTCGGCCAGGCGGCGTTGTCCGCGGCCATCCTGGCCGTGTCGGCACTGACTGCATTGAGCTTCTGGCGGCTCTCGCACGTACCGGGCGGGTTTGCGTCGCAGGATCGAGTTGTCACGCGCATCGTGCTGCCTGACGCGACCTACGGCAAGCATCCTCAGCGCGCCGCATTCGGGCGAGCGCTGGCCGAGAACCTGGCCAGCGAGCCGGACATCTCGGCCGCCGGATTCACCACGACGCTCCCGATCGGTGACGGCGCCTGGGGCGGACGATTCTTCATCGAGCTCCCGGACGGGTCGATCTCCAACGAACCGGTGCTGTTTCATTTTCGACGGGTGTCGCCGGGATATCTCCAGGCGATGGGGATCCCGCTACTCCGCGGCCGACACCTCACTGTCCAGGACGACAGCGCCTCGTTTCAGGTCGCAGTCGTTAGCCGCGCGCTCGCATCGCGTCTATGGCCTAACGACAACGCCGTCGGCAAGCGGTTGCTCCGCGCGACACCGGGCAGCCCGACGCCAACCCCCGTGACGGTCGTCGGTGTCGTGGGAAATACGATGGATGCCGGCTACAGCTCGCCGGTGGGCGAAGCGGTGTAC
>DATCGG010000125.1:0-8806 GCA_036509075.1 Gemmatimonadaceae bacterium | reverse complement strand
CGCGGCGGTGGCCGCGGCGGCGACGGTCCGAACGCGCGTGAAGGCCGTGGCGGTCGTGGCGGTGGCGATGGCCAGCGTGGCGGCCCGGAGGGCGGCCGCGAAGGCAGCGAGCTCGTCGAGAACGTGATCGCCATCAACCGCGTCGCGAAGGTCGTCAAGGGTGGTCGGCGGTTCTCGTTCAATGCGCTCGTGGCCGTTGGCGATGGGCAAGGGAAGGTCGGTTTCGCAACCGGCAAGGCGAACGAGGTCTCCGAGGCGGTGCGCAAGGCCGTCGATGCGGCGCGTCGCCGGATGGTGAGCGTTCCGCTCACCGGCGGGACGATTCCGCACGAGATCGTCGGTGAACATGGTGCGGGTCGCGTGCTCATGAAGCCCGCGGCGCCTGGCGCCGGCGTGATCGCCGGCGGCGCGGTGCGCGCGGTGATGGAGTGTGCCGGCATCTCGGACATTCTCACGAAGAGTCTGGGCTCGACGAATCCGCACAACATGGTGTTGGCGGCGATGGAAGGCCTCCAGAGCCTAACGACGGTCGAGCAGGCCGCGCGCGAGCGCGGCGTCGAGCCGACATCGATCGGATATCGCTCGCGCGCCAAGGCCAAGGAGGCGGTCAGTGCCTAGAACATTCGTCTGGCACCGCACCCGCGGTCCGCACCATACGCCCAAGGAAGAAGCGCCGACCTCCGGCAAGGTTCGCATCGAGCAGGTTCGGAGCGGGATCGGTAAGCCCGCCGTGATGCGAAAGACGCTCGAGGCGATCGGCCTTCGTCACCATCAGGACGTCGTCATCAAGCAGGATTCGGCGTCGCTGCGCGGTCAGATCAGGAGGGTGCGACACCTGGTGAAGGTGTCGCCCGTCGAGGAGTAATAGGCTCGTGACCAACACTGGAACCGAATCACGGACCGACAAGATCGGTCTGCACAACCTGAAGCCCGCGCCGGGATCGCATCGCAACCGGAAGCGTCTGGGCCGTGGCCCGGGCTCTGGCACCGGGAAGACGTCAGGCAAGGGACACAAAGGCATCAAGGCGCGTGCGGGCCACCACGGCCCGGGCGGCGGCAAGCCGCAGTTCGAGGGCGGTCAGATGCCAATGACCCGTCGTCTGCCCAAGCGGGGGTTCACGAATGCGTTTCGCGTGGAATCCCAGGTCGTGTCGCTCGATGACCTGAGCCGTCTTCCCGAGGGCACCGAAATCACGACCGAGTCGCTTGTCGAAGCGGGCCTGATCCGCTCCCGGAAGGGGCCGGCCAAGCTGCTGGCGAATGGGGAGCTTTCCCACGCAGTGACCGTGCGCGGCGTGAAGGTCAGCGCTGGCGCCCGGGAGAAGATCGTCGCGGCCGGAGGCCGCATCGAGGAGTAAATGGCGCAACCGAATCCGGCTGCGGCACTGGCGAACATCTACAAGACGCCAGAGCTGTGGGACAAGATCAAGTTCACGTTCCTCTGCTTGCTGATCTATCGCGTCGGCGCGCACATCACCGCGCCGGGCGTCGACGTGATCGCGCTGACGGACTTCTTCAACAGCCAGGGCAATAGCCAGGGCCTGCTGGGACTCTACAATCTGTTCGTCGGCGGCGGGCTGTCGCGCGCGACGGTGTTCGCGCTCGGCATCATGCCGTACATCTCGGCCAGCATTCTCGTGCAGATCGCGGGAGCGGTGATTCCCACGGTCGACAAGATGCAGAAGGACGAAGAGGGCCGGAAAAAGCTGACGCAGTGGACGCGCTACATCACGGTTGTGCTCGCGATCTTCCAGGCGTGGGGCTTCGCGCTCTTCACGGAATCCCTGCAGGGCGCGGTCGCGACGCCGGGGCTCGGCTTCAAAGTGCAGATGGTGCTGTTCCTGACGACCGGCGCGATTTTCGTGATGTGGCTCGGCGAGCAGATCACGGAGCGCGGGCTCGGAAACGGCGCGAGCTTGCTGATCTTTTTCTCGATCGTCGAGCGCTTCTGGCCCGGTATCTTCGCGACGTTCGGCTTCGTGAGCACCGGCGCGATCGGACTGTTCTCGCTGTTCGTGCTCGGGATCCTGATGGTGGCGGTCGTTGCCGGCGTGGTGGCGATCACGCTCGCGGCGCGGCGGATCATGATTCAGATCCCGCAGCGGACGATGTCGAGAGGTCGGATGCGGGAGTCGGCCAAGAACTTCATTCCGCTGCGCATCAACTCGGCGGGCGTCATGCCGATCATCTTCGCCCAGTCGGTGATCGTGATTCCCGGCGCGTTCGCGCAGTTCTCGACCGCGGCGTGGGCGCAGGATTTCGCGCAGTACTTCCAGCCGGGTACTGTGTGGTACTTCCTGCTGTCGGCCATCCTGATCGTGTTCTTCACGTACTTCTACACCTCGATCATCTTCAACCCGATCGATCTGGCGGAGAACCTGAAGAAACAGGGCGGGTTCATTCCGGGTGTGAAGCCAGGCGCGAAGACGGCGGAGTACATCGATTACGTGCTGTCCCGGATCACCCTGCCTGGCGCGATCTTCCTCACAGCCATCGCGCTGTTGCCAGTCTGGATCGCGGACATCGTGAACGTTCCGTTCCGCTTTGGCGGCACGTCGCTGCTCATCGTCGTCGGCGTCGCACTCGATACGATGGCGCAGATGCAGCAGCACTTGCTGCTGCGGAAGTACGACGGCTTCATGAAGAAGGGCCGGGTGCGTTTCCGCGGGCGACAAGCAACCGGAGGCTTTTAGCACAGCGGGAACCGGGAACAGGGAACCGGGAACAGAGACTCGTCGAGGAGGCACGGTTCCCCGTTCCCCGTTCCCGGTTCCCGTTTTTCGACCATGGATATCGTTCTTTTTGGTAAGCCCGGTGCCGGCAAAGGCACCCAAGCGCCGCGCATCGCCGCGGCGCTTGACGTGCCCACCGTTGCGACGGGCGACGTGCTGCGCGGTGCAGTACGGGCTGGAACTCCGATGGGGCTCGCGGCCAAGGCATACATGGATCGCGGCGACCTCGTGCCGGATGACGTCATCCTTGGCATCATGAAGGAGACGTTAGGCAAGGGTGAATTCGCCAAGGGCTCGCTGCTCGACGGTGTCGTGCGCACGACGCCACAGGCCGAGGGAATGAGCCGCGTGCTTGCAGAGCTCGGGCGGAACGTGGATGCCGTGCTCGTGTTCGACGTCGACGATGACGAGCTCGTGCAGCGGCTGGGATCGCGCACCGTCTGCGAGCAGTGCCAGACGCCCTACACCGGTCGGCAGGCCGGCGAGCGCTGCGAGAACTGTGGTGGAACCCTCATGCGCCGTAAGGACGACGAGCCCGAGGCGGTTCGGAACCGGCTCGCTGTCTACCAGCGTCAGACGGCGCCGGTGCTCGCGTGGTACCAAGAGCACGGAACGCGCATTGCCACGGTCAACGCGGTGGGCTCGGTGGACGAGGTGACCCGTCGGGCACTCGATGCGCTTCGCGGGGCGGGCGTCGGAGGCGGCGAGAAACGGCGGTGATCCAGCTCAAGTCGGCTCGCGAGATCGACATCATGGCGCACGGAGGCAAGATCCTTGGCGCCACGGTCGCGATGCTCCGACGGGAGGTCCGCGCGGGGATGTCGACGTGGGAGCTCGACGAGATGGCCGAGTCGTTCATTCGGAGCCATCCCGGTGCGACGCCCTCGTTCAAGGGGTTGTATGGCTTCCCGGGCAGCGTGTGCGTTTCGATCAACGACGAGATCGTGCACGGCATTCCGTCGCGCCGCCGTGTCCTGAAGGACGGCGACATCATCTCGATCGATGTCGGGGTGAAGTACGACGGCTACCACACCGATTCGGCGACGACGGTCGCTGTGGGTGCGGTGCCTGACGAGTCCCAGCGGCTGCTCGAGATCACCGAGCGTGCGCTGGCGGCAGGGATCGAGGCGGCGCTGCCGAACAACCACATTGGCGACATTGGCGCCGCGATCCAGGCGGTCGTCGAGGCATCCGGGTTCAGCATCGTTAGGGATCTCGTCGGCCACGGCATAGGCGCGGCGTTCCATGAAGAGCCGCAGGTGCCTAACTACGGCAAGCCGAAGCGCGGAACGAAGCTCGTCCCGGGGCTCACGATTGCCATCGAGCCGATGGTGAACGTCGGCGGCGCGGGTACGCGTACGTTGCCTGATCGATGGACAGTGGTCACCGTGGACGGATCGCGGTCGGCGCACTTCGAGCACACCGTCGCGATCACGGAGAGCGGCCCGCGGGTGCTCACGACGGCGTAATTTCGCTGACCCCGTACGTATCAAATCGCGGCTTCCACGGCCGCGACGGCCTGCGCGGCGAACTTCCCCGTCCGCGCAACCAACTCGGTCGCCTCGGCGGCCAGCGACGCGCCGCGAGACTTGTCCTCCAGCGCGGCGATGTTGATCCGAACGTTGTACGCGGCGCCGCGGCAGGCCGCCTCAGCAAGCAGCGCGGCGACGCCGGCGTCCGACACGGCGTTCGTGTTGCCCTTCACTGCGACGGCCGACGCCAGCTCGGCCACTCGAGCGCACGCGCGTGCCGTGTCGAGTGGCACACGCGAGGCACCGAGCAGCGCTTCGGTGATCGCCTCGGTCCGCCTAACGGCGGCGTCGTCCGGCTCCTTCGGGAGCTTGTATGCGTTGGACACCGCCGTGTACGCCCGTGCGTCCGCCTCGACGAGCGCCGCGAGCTCGTTGCCCAGGTCGGCGGCATCGAGACCGATCTGCTTCATCTCCGCGTCCACGGCCGCGTATTTCTTCCGCCCGACCGTGAGACCGGCGACCATCTGCGCCAACGCCGCCGCGAGCGCACCGACATGTGCGGAGACGCTGCCGCCGCCGGGCGTCGGCGTCGAGGACGCAACGGACGAGACGAATCCCGACAGACTGACACCGCCCGACACGGCACTTCGCACCTTCCGCTCGAGAACGAGATCCGGCGAGAAGTCGCGGAGTTGGACGTGCCGCGCGGCCGTCTCGAAGAGCGCGCGCTCCGGAACGAGTCCGACGACCTCGCTCCAGGTCGGCGATACGCCGCGAGCCTCAGCCTCCATCTTCACCATGTCGAACGCCCGGTAGAGCGGCGTCTTCTCGATGTCCACGAGGTTCATCGACACCTGGGCCTGACCGTCCACCTCCAGTCCCAGGCCTTTCACGTATCGAAGCCCGCCTGACGAGCCGCGGACGGCTTTCGCGACGTCCTTGGCGACGGCGAGGTTGGATGCGGGACCCAGATAGACGTTATATGCGACGAGGAATGGCCGCGCGCCGATGACGACGGCGCCCGCGGTGGGATGGATCTGCCGCGGGCCGAAGTCGGGATCGCGCGCGGGATTCGTTCCGATCTCGTTCCGGAGAGCTTCGAACTCGCCACGCCGAATGTCGGCGAGGTTTTCGCGATCGGGGCGCGTTGCCGCGCGCTCATAGAGGTAAACCGGAATCTCCAGCTCTCGGCCGACGCGATCCGCAAGCCTCCTCGCGAGCGCGACGCAATCATCCATCGTCGCGCCCTCGAGCGGAATGAACGGCACCACGTCGGTCGCACCCAGCCGCGGGTGCTCGCCCTGGTGGACCGTGAGATCGATGAGGTCCCGCGCCTTCGCGATCCCGGCGAAGGCAGCGTCGGCGGCATGCTCCACGGACGCGACGAACGTGATCACGGACCGGTTGTGCGACGGGTCCGACGACACATCGAGAATGTGCACCGCAGGAACGGCGGCGATCGCGGCGCGGATCGCGTCGACGATCTCCGGACGGCGGCCTTCGGAGAAGTTTGGAACGCACTCGACGAGCTTCATCGGGAATCGGGAAGAGGGAATCGGGAGCGCCTAACGTGATCACGCCGTCCGGATCGTCTTCAACAACCACTCGTGCATCAAGGGGCTTCCGGCCACGAGCCCGCCGTGCGCCAGCCCGCTCACATCGCCGCCCTCGAGGTTCGTGACCACGCCGCCCGCTTCGCGAATGAGCAGCACGCCGGCGGCTATGTCCCACGGCGCGAGGCTCAGCTCCCAGAACGCCTCGAACCAGCCATTTGCGACCGCGGCGAGATCGAGCGCGGCCGCACCGGCGCGACGGATGCCCGACGTCGTGCGCACCACGGCGGCAAACTGTCGCTGGTATTGCTCAACGTACACCAGGTGCTTGAAGGGGAAACCGGTCCCTATCAGCGCCTTCGATGGGTCATCGATTCGAGACACGCCGATCGGCTCGCCGTTCCGGTGTGCGCCGCCATCTCGCACCGCCGTGTAGCGATCGCCGCGTGGGACATCGAGCACCACAGCCGCATCGACGACTCCGTCGACCGCAACTGCGATGGAGACCGCATACACCGGAAAGCCGTGGACGAAGTTCGTTGTGCCGTCGAGAGGGTCCACGACGAACGTGATGCGGTGCGGCACGGCGTCCGGACTCAACTCCTCGCCGATGACGACCGCGTCCGGTCGCTTCGTGAGGATCACGTCGCGAATTGCGCGCTCTGCCGCCGTATCGACCTCGGTGACGAAGTCCGAGTGGCTCTTGAGATGCCACGCGATTTGGCCCGCATCGCGTGCGCGATCGCGAATGATCGCGCCGGCCGCGTCGGCAGCGGTCACGGCGATGTCGAGCAACGCGCGTCGTTCGATCACGGCGTCGGCTCCGCGGCGAGCGGAGTCATCAGTCGCTTGCAACGCGTTTTTGGGTCGGATAGGTTGCCCGAATGTCACGAATCTTCAGCGGCATCCAGCCGTCGGGCGAGCTGCATATCGGAAATTATCTGGGAGCGGTGAAGAACTGGGCCGAGCTCCAGCGGAGCTACGAGTCGTTCTTCTGCATCGTGGATTACCACGCGATCACCATTCCCTACGAGCCCGAGGACCTTCGCGTGCGCACGCGCGAGATGATGGTGTCGCTGCTCGCCGCCGGCCTCGATCCGTCGAGGTCGACCATCTTCGTCCAGTCGATGGTTCCGGAACATACCGAACTCGCCTGGATATTCAACTCGGTCACGCCGCTCGGAGAGCTCGAGCGACAGACGCAGTACAAGGACAAGGCCTCGCGGATGGAGAGTGTGCCGGCCGGGATCCTCAACTATCCCATCCTGCAGGCGGCGGACATCCTGCTGTATCGCGCGGATCTCGTGCCGGTGGGGGAGGACCAGGTGCAGCACCTGGAGCTCTCACGCGAAATCGCCCGCCGATGGAACGCCAGATTCGGCGACGGCTTCTTCCCCGAGCCGCAGGCCAAGCTCACGCCGGCGCGTCGCATCATGGGGCTCGACGGCAACGCGAAGATGTCGAAGTCCATGGGAAACACCGTCGGCCTGCTCGAGCCACCGGAGTCCATCTGGGAAAAATTGCGGCCCGCGGTCACGGATCCGGCGCGCGTGAGGCGAACCGATCCCGGCACGCCCGAGGTCTGCAACATCTACCACTTGCATCGAGCGTTCAGCCCGCCCGATGTCGTGGCGCACGTAGAGACCCAGTGCCGGACGGCGGGCTGGGGATGCATCGAGTGCAAGAAGGTCCTCTTCGAGCACATGAACAAGGAGCTGGCGCCGATTCGCGCCCGCTCCGTGGAGATCCGTGCGCGCCCAGAGGTCGTGGACCAGGTGATCGGCGACGGAGCCGCGACCGCGCGTCGAGTGGCGAGCGAGACGATGCGCGAGGTCAAGCTGCGCATGGGCCTCATCTGACGCGGGCGAGCCCGACTGCGCAGACCGCACGCATCTTGCACGAATTCCGTCGCCCCCCACCGAGAGCAGTCGATGGCAAACCAGAAGGGTTCAGGCTACGTCACCACGATGGTCTGCGTGACATGTGGCGCGGAACAGTTCTTCGACGATGCGGTGCCGGCCAGCCTCACATGCTTCAAGTGCCAGTCGACGGTGTTCCGGCAGTTCACGACACCCACCGCGCGCGACGAGGCGGCCATCGCGACGCTCGAGGAGCAGGCGCGCAGCATGTCGTACGGCGACGCGTCACCGGGTACGTCGGCGGACGACGTGCGGGACCTCGAAACCTAACGAGTTTCCGGGACGGTCCCGAGGCCACGTGAGCTCTCCGCGGCGTCTGGTCGTCGATCTCGCAGCCACTGCTCCAAGCTGGGCGCTCCCGTCGTGGGCCGAAGCGGCCATTCTGAGCGCCGCTCCCGCTGACTGGGATGTCCATTTTGTCCGCGATCTCAGCGTCTCGGACGGCGATGGCACCGGCGCCGTAAGCGCCGAGGCGCTTGGCGCGGTGGTCGACGCGGAGGTCTACTTCGGGCACGGGCTCGCGCCGACCCTGTTCGCTGCGGCGCCGCGGCTGAGATGGGTGCAAACCGCGGCCGCGGGTGTTGCGAGCCTGCTGTTTCCGGCCATGCGGGACAGCGATGTGAGGCTGACCAACTCCGCGGGTGTGATGGGAGACACCATCGCCGAGCACGTGCTCGGCGGTGTCATCTATCTGCTTCGCTCCTTCGACATCGCGGTTCGGAACCAGGACCAGCGGCACTGGGACAAGCTCGGATTCGCGGCAACGGATACGACGATCCGGGAGCTGAACGAGTGCCGCGCGCTGATAATCGGTACCGGTGGCCTCGGCGGCGCCATTGGCTGGCGACTGTCGGTCCTCGGCGTGCGGTGCGTCGGAGTGCGGAGGCGGCCCGAGTTAGGCGCGCCGACCGGGTTTGATCGAGTCATCGGACCTGACGGTCTGGATGCCGAGCTTCCCACGGCGGATATCGTCGTCCTCGCGACGCCGCTCACGTCAGGCACCGATACGATTTTGACAGGTGCACGGATGGATTGCCTCCCGCCCGCCGCAATCGTCGTAAATGTGGCGCGCGGTGCACTCCTGGATGAGACGGCTCTCACACATCGTCTCGTGCGCGGAGTCTCCGTGG
>DATCGG010000124.1:0-19248 GCA_036509075.1 Gemmatimonadaceae bacterium | reverse complement strand
AAGCGATCGCGCTCACCGAGCATCGCTACGTCATGGAGATGGACTTCACGTTCCTGTACGATGCGCGCCGCAAGCTGTTCGCGATCGGCTACAGCGCCGACTCGGCCACGCTCGACAACTCGTACTACGACCTACTCGCGTCCGAGGCGCGGCTCGCCAGCTATATCGCGATCGCGAAGGATGACGTGCCCGTCGAGCACTGGTTCCGGCTGGGCCGCTCGCTCACTGCGTCGTCGCACGCGACAGCGCTGGTGTCATGGAGCGGCAGCATGTTCGAGTACCTAATGCCGCTGCTCGTCATGCGGTCGTTCCCGCACACGCTGCTCGATCAGACATATCGCGGCGCGGTGCGCCGTCACATCGAGTACGCCGCCGAGCGGTCCGTGCCGTGGGGGATATCGGAGTCGGCGTACAACGTACGCGACCGGCACATGACGTATCAGTACCGCGCGTTCGGCGTGCCCGACCTCGCGCTCAAGCGAGGATTGGGCAAGGATCTCGTCATTGCGCCATACGCGACGGCGCTCGCGCTCCTGGTCGAACCACACGAGGCGATCCGGAACCTCGGCGTGCTGGAGCGGGAGGGCGTGCTGGGACCCTATGGGTTCCGCGAGGCCGTGGACTACACGCGGCCCGAGCTGGGCGAGACGAAGGCCGTCGTCGGTGCGTACATGGCGCACCACATCGGCATGACTTTCGTCGCGCTCGCGAATGCCCTCGGGGATCACCTGTGGCAGCGCCGGTTCCATTCGGAGCCGCTGGCCCGGGCGGTGGAGCTGGTTCTGCATGAGCGGATTCCCCGCCGCCTCGTTATGCAGGACGCGCAGGAGACCGATGGTGAGGGAGGCCGCATGCCGATCGAGACCGAGAAGCCAGCCGTTAGGCAGATCGAGACACCGGATACGCCCCAGCCTCGCGTCGGGCTGCTGGCGAGCCTGCCGTTCACCGTCATGCTGAGCAACGCCGGTGCCGGGTACAGCCGATACGATCAGCTGGCGATCACGCGTTGGCGCGCCGACGGCACGCGCGACGATCACGGGCAGTGGTGCTACGTCCGGGACCTCACGACCGATCAGGTGTGGTCGGTCACGCACCAACCCACGGCGAAACGTGCCGATGCGTACACCGCCGCATTCGCCACCGACCGCATCTCGTTCGGTCGGCGGGACGGCGACGTCGAGACTCGGCTCGATGTGACCGTTGTGTCGGACGACATGGCGGAAGTCAGGCGCGTGTCCCTCGTGAATCACTCGGGTGTCGAGCGCGAGATCGAGCTCACGAGCTACGGCGAAATCGTGCTCGCCCCGCCCGATGCAGACCGCGCGCATCCGGCGTTCGCGAACCTGTTCGTCGAGACGGAGTGGCGGCCGACCGAGGCGGCGATCCTGGCGACACGACGACCGCGGGCGAGCAACGAGGCGCGTCGGTGGCTCGCCCACGTCGCGGCCGTCGGTCACGAGCTGGTCGGTGACATCACGTGCGAGACCGATCGGGCCCGATTCGTCGGGCGAGGCCGCAGCGTGCGCAACCCGGTAGCGATGGAGGCGTCGGCGAAGCTGAGCGGCACGGCGGGCGCGGTGCTGGACCCCATCTTCGCGCTGCGCGTGCGCGTGCGGCTGGCGCCCGGGCAGTCGGCCCGCGTCGCGTTCACGACACTCGTCGCCGAGACGCGCGAGCGAGCGATCGAGCTCGCGGATCTCTATCGGCAGCCGTACAGTGCTCAGCGCGCGCTCGACCTGTCGTGGACGCGCACCCAGGTGGAGCTTCGCGACCTCGGCCTAACGCCGTCCGATGCGGCGCTGTTCCAACAGATCGCCGGGCATCTCTTCTACTCGAACCCGCCGATACGCGCTCCGCAACACGAGCTCAAGTTGAACATGCTCGGGCAGCGCGAGCTCTGGAGCATCGGCCTGTCCGGTGACTGGCCGATTCTGCTCGCCACGATCGATTCGATGGAAGGGTTGCCGACGGCCAGGCAGCTGTTGCACGCGCACCACTACTGGCGCCTCAAGGGAATGACCGTCGACATGGTTTTCCTCATCACCAGGCCGCCGTCGTACCAGCAGGAGCTGGCCGACCAGCTGCTGGCCACGGTGATGGGATCGAGTGAGACGTATCTCGCCGATAAACCGGGCGGGATCTTCATCCGGCGCGCCGACGTTCTGGGAGCCGACGTGCTGCAGCTCCTGCGCACGACGGCACGCGTGCACATTGCCTGCGACGGGCTGGGCCTGGGCCGCGTGCTCGACATGCCCGAGGTCGAGGAGCAGCCGCCCGATGAGCCGGAGCGGCCGCGACGGTTATCGATATTCTCGAACCGCGACTCCGGCTTCGCTTCGTGGGAAACGGGCGGACGCGACGCCAACGGTGGCGAAGGCGTGATGAGCGCGGTGCTCGCACGCGCGGCGGCATACGCGCGCGATGCCGCCCTCGATCTGGCCGAGAGCTTCGAGCTGCCGGAATTCAGAATCGGCAAGGCGGGGAACGGAGAGCCGGACCGGAAGGGAACTGGGAACAGGGAACGGGGAACCATGCGCCGAAGCGGAGGACCGGTTCCCGGTTCCCAGGTCCCGGTTCCCGCCCACGGCCTAACGCCGCAATTGGACTACGAGATCAAGCTGACGGCCGACGCGCTTCCGCCGGCGCCATGGTCCAACGTGATCGCGAACCCGGAGGCGGGCTTCGTCATCACCGAGCGCGGTGGTGGATTCTCCTGGGTGGAGAACAGCTATTTCTTCCGCCTGACGCCATGGTATAACGACCCGGTGAGCGACCCGGCGACCGAGATTCTCTACCTGCGGGACGGGTCGGGTGCGCTCTGGTCACCGACGCCGGCCATTGCGCGCGATAGCTCCTCATACACGGTGCGCCACGGGGCAGGGTTCACGACGTTCACCCACGAACGCGGCGGGATCGGCAGCGAGCTGACCGTCAGCATGCCGCCGAACGATCCGGTCAAGATCACCCGGCTCCGTCTCGTGAACCGGACCGGCCGTCCGGCATCGCTGGTGCTCACGAGCTTCGTCGAGTTGGCACTCGGCGTTATGCGGGAGCACACGCAGCATCAGATCGTCACCGGCTTCGATCGCGAGACCCAGGCCATCCTGGCATCCAACTACTTCGACGCGAGCTTCGCCGACCGGGTCGCGTTCAGCTGGATCAGCGAGCCGCTGGCCGGGTACACGGCCGATCGCCGGGAATTCATCGGGCGAAACGGCGATCTCACCAACCCGGCGGCGGTCGGAAAGGGGGTGCCGTTAGGCGAGACGACCGGGGCCGCGTTCGATCCGTGTGCCGCCCTGCAGGTGAACGTCGAACTGGCACCGAACGAAACGCGCGACGTCATCGTGCTGCTCGGCGCCGCGCGCGGACAGGATGCCGCGCGACAGCTGATTGCCAGATACGGCTCGAGCAGCGCCGCCAACGCGGCGATCGACGCGATGACCCAGGACTGGGCTCGCCGACTCTCGACCATCACGGTGAAGACGCCCGAGCCGACGTTCGACGCCATGATGAACCGCTGGTCGCTGTACCAGGCGCTATCGTGCCGGATGTGGGCGCGGTCGGCGTTCTACCAATCGAGCGGCGCCTATGGCTTTCGCGATCAGCTCCAGGATGTCATGGCGTTCGTCTACCACGATCAGGCGATCGCGCGCGAGCACATCCTGCGCGCCGCCTCACGACAGTTCGTGGAGGGCGACGTACAGCACTGGTGGCATCCGCACACGGGACGGGGAACGCGCACGCGCTTCTCGGATGATCTCGTGTGGCTCCCATACGTTGTGGACCACTATGTGAGGATCACCGGCGACAACGCCGTGCTCGACGAGGTCGTCCCGTTCCTTCAGATGCGTCCGCTCGAACCGCATGAGCACGAGGTGTACGACCTGCCAACCGTCTCCGACGAGACGGGATCGCTCTACGAGCATTGTCTGCGGGCGCTGCGTCACGCCTGCACCGTCGGAGCGCACGGGCTCCCGCTCATCGGCGTCGGCGACTGGAACGACGGAATGAATCGGGTCGGCATCGAGGGGAAGGGCGAGAGCGTGTGGCTCGCCTGGTTCCTCAACGACACGCTCCGCGCGTTTGCCGACCACTGCGACAGCCGAGGCGACGGGGCCGCCGCCGGCGAGCTGCGGGTGCATGCCGACACCTATGCGCGGGCCGCCAACGAGTCAGCGTGGGACGGCGCATGGTACCGCCGCGCCTACTTCGACGACGGTGCGCCGTTAGGCTCGGCCGAGAACGACGAATGCAAGATCGACTCGATCGCGCAGAGCTGGAGCGTCATCTCGGCCGCAGGAGAGGTCGACAAGCGCGACCGCGCCATGGCCTCGCTCTACCACTGGCTCGTACGAGAGGACGCACGCCTCATCATGCTGCTCACGCCACCGTTCGACAAAACGGCGCACGATCCAGGATACATCAAAGGCTACCTGCCCGGTGTTCGCGAAAACGGCGCGCAGTACACGCATGCGGCCCTGTGGGCAGTTCTGGCGACAGCCTTGAACGGAGAGCAGGATCGGGCGTTCGAGCTGTACCAGATGATCAATCCACTCACGCATGCCGCGACGCCGGACGACGTGCATACGTATAAGGTAGAACCGTACGTGGTGGCGGCCGACGTCTATACCGCCGCCGGCCACCTTGGGCGTGGTGGCTGGACGTGGTACACGGGCTCGGCATCGTGGATGTACCGGATCGGGCTCGAGACCATCCTCGGTTTTACGAGGCAAGGTGATACCCTCACGATCGAGCCGTGCGTTCCGCAAGCGTGGCCGGAATTCTCGCTCGAGTACCGACACGGCTCCGCCGTTTACGCGATTCGCGTCGTGAGACGCGGACGAGGCGCCGAGGCTTTGCGGGTTACCGTCGACGGCGTCGAGCGCGGCGATCGGACGATTTCACTCGTCGACGATGGTCGGCGTCACGAGGTGACGGTCGAGCTCGGGTAATGCGCTGTTCCTGTCGCGCCCGGTGCCGATTTCTCGTTCTCGAATTAGGTGCCCACTCCGTCCAGCATTCCGCTTGCCGGACGTAGTAAGACTTTGGCCGTGACCAGCTTGACATTACGTGGACAAGGGACGAATTAGAAGTTTCTTCACGCGGTGAACCGGCCGGGGGACGGCCGGCGCGAATTCTCGCACCCACGAGGGCCCTAGTGGAGTTGTGTGTCTTCGGACGCCTGCCCCGAGCTCTGGGCGCCACGCTCCTTCTCCTTACAGCAATTACCCCGGCGCGGAACCCTCTCGGTGCCCAGCGGCGCCAGGAGTTCACGCAACAGGGGTTGCTCGTTTCGCCGTTCAAGAGCGCTGATAAGAAGCTCGGCAACCACGTTGCCGATGAGGTCCGCGGGCGAGTCGAGAAGACGGCGAACAAGCGCGAGCTGGAGGTCATCGACGAGAAGGCGATGACGACGGCGCTCGTCAACGCCGGCTTCCCGTTCGACATGGTTCCCGATCTCTCACAGGTTCGCGCCCTCTCGCGATATTTGCGGGCTGACGAGTATCTCATGGGCACGGTGGACAGAACGCCGGCCGGGTTCCGAGTCAGAGCGCGGTTGATCCTCGCGCGCGACGTCCGGATGCAACAGCCGTTGCCGGAGGTGGTCGATCCCGATCCGGATCGTGCCGCCGCCCTTATCGCTGCCGCCGTGACGGAGGCCCGTCGCCAGCTGGCCCCACAGCGGCGGTGCGAGAACAATCTGCGCGATGGCCGACCGAGGGAGGCGATCACTGCGGCAGCCCAAGGCGTCGGGATCTATCCGCGGTCGACGCTCGCGCGCGGCTGCCTGCTGGCGGCGCAGCTGGTCGTCGGTACCGCCGCGGACTCGGTACTGGCGATTGCCGGCGAAATGCTCCGCGTCGACTCCGCGAGCTTCTACGCGCTGCAAGGGGCGGCGGAGGCGTACGATGCGCTGAAGGACAAGGAGCGTGCGGCCGCGATGTGGACGCGTTTGCACGGCATCGACACCGTGGACGTCGAGCTGAGCGAGCGCATCGTGGCGGCGCTGCTGTACAACGGAAACGCGAAGAAGGCCGAGCCGCTCATCGAACGCATGTCGGATGCAGCGCCGGATCGCGTGGGACTCCTGCGGTTGCGCTGGCAGGTGCTGTTCGCGAACAAATCGTGGAAAGAAGCGACGCGCGTCGGTGGCATCCTGCTCGCGACCGACTCCGCGTCGATGAAGGACTCGACGTTCCTGCTTCGGCTCGCGAACGCGTACAAGTCGAACGGGGAATCGGTGCGCGCCGTCGAGGTGGCAGCTCGCGGGCTGGAGGCGTTCCCGAAGGACCAGCGGATCTTCTCGACCTACGTGCAGCTCGTGCGAGGCGAAGCCGTCGATGGCCTAACGCGGGGACTGGCGGCGTTTCCGCAGAACGCCGAGTTCAAGGTCATGCAGTCGCAGGACCTCAAGGTTCGGGGCAAGGCCGAGGAGTCGGTGGATGCGATGCGCGCGGCGCTCGCGCTGGACTCGACCATCGAGCACGGCCAGATCCAGCTCGCGCGCGCGCAGGCGGACCTCGGGCAGAACGACAGCGCGTACGCGTCGCTCAAGCGTGCGTTGGCCGCCGGCGAGGACAGCTCGCTCGTCGCGCAGTTCGCGCTGGCCCGCGGGAACCAGCTTCTTCGCGCTGCGAGTCAGACCAAGACGCGGGAGGACTACCTGCTGGCGATGCGCTTCGCCTCGCTGGCCGACAGCGTTCGTGATACGCCGAACGCGAAGTTCCTCATGGGGATCACCGCGACCAACGTGGCGCTGAGTGCAGCAACCGAAGCGCCGAAGACAAAAGACTGTGAGCTCAGTCGGCTCGGCTTCGACATGATCGCGATCGCGCAGCCGAATCTCGCGGCGGGCGCGGACATCGCCGCGGAGGCGGTAAAGCAATACCAGGACTATCTCACGCAGCTCCAGCCCGTGTCGGCCAAGCAGGTCGAGGTCTTCTGCAAGGCGGCGTCGGATACATCGGTCGTGAAAGTGCCAGGGACGGCTCACAGGTAATTGGTTACTGGGATTGGTTATCAGTGCTTTGAACCCTCGGGATTCTCATCTTGCCGAAGAGAGACGTCCCGAGGGTTTTGTAACCAATAACCAATTCCAGTAACCAATTACCTGTGCGTCTCGCTGTCACTACGATGGTCGGCTTCCTAGACCAACCCCGAGCGGTTAGCCTATGTCCCAATGGCTCACCGACGAAGATTCCCGTACCTGCCGCCGCGGATTGAAGGTCTCGCGTCGCTGGCGATGAACATTTCGTGGAGTTGGAGTCGCAGCGCCCGATCGCTTTTCGCCTCGATCGACGAGCCGCTGTGGCACTTCACCCGGCACAATCCGATCATGGTCCTGCGCCGCGTGCATCCCGAGCGGCTCAGCGCCGTTGCACGCGATCCGCAATTCCTCGCGCTCTACGATCGGCTCATGCGCAAAACGGATCGCGAGCGCACGAGTCAGGGAACCTGGGTCGGGAATCATTATCCCGAGCTCGTCGATCGGCCGATCGCGTACTTCTGCGCGGAATTCGGGTTGCACAACTCCGTGCCGATCTACTCCGGTGGCCTTGGCGTGCTGGCCGGCGATCACTGCAAGGCGGCGTCGGATCTCGGGGTCCCACTCGTGGGCGTTGGTCTGTTCTACACGAAGGGCTACTTCGACCAACACCTGCGGCTCGACGGCTGGCAGGAGGATTCGGACGAGCAGTTCGACCCGACCAGCGCTCCGTTGGAGCAGGTGTTCGGACCCGGACAGAAGCCCTGGCTCGCCGTCGTGAATACGCACGGGCGCGACATTCACGTCGGCGCGTGGCGGATGATGGTCGGCCGCGTACCCGTGTACTTCCTCGACACGAACCTCGAGGAGAACGATCCGCAGGATCGCGACCTCGCGAGCAAGCTCTACGCGGGCGGTCCCGATCTGCGGCTGCGCCAGGAGTGGATCCTTGGCGTCGGAGGCGTGCGAGTGCTGCGCGCCGTGGGGATCGAGCCGCGCGCGTGGCATGCGAACGAGGGCCACGCCGCGTTCATGCTCGTTGAGCGCGTGCGCGAGCTCGTGCTCTCCGGCATGGACTTCGAAGAGGCGACGCGCCGCGTGCGCGCGACGAGCGTGTTCACGACGCACACGCCGGTGCCGGCGGGTCATGACGCGTTCATGGTGGACCAGGTCGCGAAGTGCACGGGGCCGATCTGGGAGGAGATGAAGGTCTCCCAGGAAAAGGTGCTCGACATCGGACGCCACCCGGTGGAGAATCACGGGCAGTTCCACATGACAGTGGCGGCGATCCGGCTGTCGTCGCACGTGAACGGTGTCGCGAAGCGCCATGGCGAAGTTTCGCGCGACATCTGGCGCACGCTGTGGCCGGAGCGTCCGGCCGACGGCGTGCCGATCGGCCACATCACGAACGGGGTGCACCTCGCGACGTGGATGGCGCGTGACGTCATGGAGCTCCTCGACCAGCGCCTCGGAAAGAACTGGGGGAATCGGCTCGACGAGCCAGGCATCTGGGACTGCGTGCTGTCGATCGATGACGGCGAGCTCTGGCGGGTCCACCATCGAATGAAGCGAATCCTCATGGGATTCGTTCGAGAACAGGCCCGCCGGCGATGGGCTCGACAGTGGAAAGAGGCGGCGCACGTCGTCGGTGCAGGGACGCTGCTGGACCCGAACGCGCTCACGATCGGCTTCGCGCGACGGTTTGCGACGTACAAGCGTGCAAACCTGATTTTCGAAGACCTCGAGCGCTTGCGCGAGCTGCTGACCAATCAGCGCCGGCCGGTGCAGCTCATTTTCGCCGGGAAGGCACATCCCTCGGACAATCCCGGCAAGGAAATACTGCAGACGGTCTACAATTTCAGCCGGGACCCCAGTCTCGAGGGGCGGGTGGCGTTCATGGAGGATTACGACCTGCACGTTGCGCACGTTCTGGTGCAGGGTGTCGATCTGTGGATGAATCTGCCGAGAGTCCCGATGGAGGCGAGCGGCACCAGCGGAATGAAAGCGGCACTGAATGGTGTGCCGCATCTTTCGACGCTCGATGGTTGGTGGCCCGAAGCGTTCGACGGCTTGAATGGTTGGGCGATTCCGACTGCGGCTCGGGGAACCGACGCGGATCGCGAAGACGTCGAGCGGCTGTACATTCTGCTCGAGCGCCATGTCGTGCCGCTGTTCTACGATCGCAACGAGGACAACGTGCCGGTTGGTTGGGTGCAGAAGATGAAGCACGCGCTGCGCGTGTCCGGTTCCTTCTTCACGGCCCGCCGAATGCTGCAGGAGTACGTGACCAAGTACTACGTGCCCGCCGTGCTCGGGGACTCGACGGCGGATGATCCGCCGACGGCGTAACTGGCAATTCCTGGAGGAGCCCGATGGGCGAAGAACGCGGCGAGACGCCGGCCATGGGCGAAGGCGGTGAGGAGAAAACCGCGTACAACGCGGGCGCGAACGCGCCCGCCCCGCCAGGAGCCGGCACCGGGTTCGGAGACCGCGAGGTCGAGTTAGGCGCGCCGGTGGTTCCGGTGCCGCCCGATGACGTCGATCGCGCTCTCGAGGCGTCGGCACCGGTGAGCAGCGCCCGCGGCGCGTCCGCGCAGAAATCCGCGGCGCCGTCGCCACCGACGCCGCTCAAAACCAACGACGGCCGCGTCGTGTCGGTCGTGCACATCGTCGCGGAACTGGCGCCGTTCGCTCGAACCGGCGGACTGGGCGAAGCAGCCAAGAGCCTCGCCGAGTTCCAGAGTGCATCCGGAATACCGACGGCCATCATCATGCCGCTCTACCGGCAAGTGCACACCGTAGCGCCGAATCTGGAGCAGGTGGGAGAGCCGTTCACGGTGCAGCTCGGCGTGCAGCAGGAGCATGCGAGGCTGTGGCAGATCGCCCCCGATCGGCGAGTGCGCGGACGACCGCGAGTCTATTTCATCGACCATCCCCATTTCTTCGATCGACCGGGGTTGTACGGCGAGAACGGGTACGACTATCCAGACAATCCTCGCCGGTATGCATTCTTCTCGCTCGCCGCGCTCACCGCGGTGCAACGCGTTGCACCGAACGCGCCGGTGATCATGCACGCGCACGATTGGCATGCCGCGCTCGCATCCGTGTACCTGCGCACGTACTTCATGAGCGATCCGTTTTACCGGCAGATTCGCACGGTGCTGTCGGTGCATAACGCGGGATTTCAGGGCCAGTACCCCTCGCGCACGATGGCCGACGTAGGGCTCCCCTGGGAGCTGTACACGTACCGGCATCTCGAGTGGTACGAGCGCATGAACTACCTGAAGGGCGGGCTCACGTTCTCCGACATGGTGACGACGGTGAGCCCGACGCATGCGCACGAGCTTCGCACGCCGTTCGGCGGGTTCGGTCTCCACGACACTTTCATCGGGCTGCGCGACCGGTTCGTCGGGATCGTGAACGGTATCGACCAGCGCGTGTGGGACCCGGCGACCGACAAGCAGATCACCGCGCACTACACGGCAGAGACGCTCGAGGTGAAGAAGAAGTGCAAGGCGTCGCTGCAGCGGGTATTCGGGCTCAAACAGCGGGCGAACATTCCGATCTTCGCCATGAGCGCGCGCTTGACGTACCAGAAGGGGTTGGAGCTCATCCTTGGCTACAACGACTACTTCGCGCTCGACGGACAGTTCCTGTTCCTTGGCGCCGGGGACCCGCGGTACATGGAGGAGTTGACCGAGCTCGCGGGCCGCGCGCCGGGCCGCATCGCGTGCGAGTTCAACTTCACCGACCGCCTCGAGCATCGCCTGATGGCGGGCGCCGACATGTGTCTCATGCCGTCGCAGTACGAGCCGTGCGGGCTCACGCAGATGCGCGCGCAGCGGTACGGAACCATCCCTGTCGCGCGTCGGGTGGGGGGGCTGGCAGACACGATCGAGGACGGCGTGACGGGATTCCTGTTCGATGGCTACACGTCCGAGGAGTTCATGAACGCCGCCGTGAGGGCGCTCGACCAGTATCACGACCCGTCAGGCTGGCGCGCCATGATGCGCGAAGCCATGTCTCGAGACTTTGGTTGGGAGCGTTCGGAATCCCGATACCGGGATGTTTACCGGAGAGCGCTGGGAGTAACCGTGACCGTGTGACGTTCAGTCGTTCCTTCTCCTTGTCTGACCCTGTCCGCATTCCGCATGGACTTCGTCTTGACGCTTCACAGCCACTTGCCGTACGTCCTCAACCACGGACGGTGGCCGCACGGGAGTGACTGGATCACCGAAGCGGCGATCGACACCTACCTGCCGCTCATCGATGCACTGCACGGGCTCGACGCCGAAGGCGTCACGGCGCCGGTCACGGTGGGGTTCACGCCGGTGCTGGCCAACCAGCTCGCGAGCGACGCGTTTCGCGGTGAGCTCGAGCGGTACTTCGAGCAGCGCCTAACGCATTGCGACGAAGCGCCGGCGTCGCTCGCGCAAACGGGAGACACGCACCTCATCCCGCTCGTGGATTACTGGCGGGACCGCCTCACGCGGCTCCGGAGCCTGTTCCGGTCGATCGACGGCGACATCGTTGGCGTCTTTCGGGACCTCGAGCACCGCGGGCGCCTCGAGGTCATCGGGTCGGCCGCGACACACGCGTTCCTGCCGCTGCTTTCGCGCGACGAGAGCATCCAGCTTCAGCTCGACGTTGGCCAGCGCGAGCACCGGCGGCTCTTCGGGCGCCTGCCGCGCGGATGTTGGGTGCCGGAGTGTGCCTACCGCCCGCGGGGACCGTGGAAGCCGCTGCCTAACGCTCCGGACAGCGGAGAACGCCCCGGGATCGAAGAATACCTTGCCGCGGCCGGCTTCCAATTCTTCTTCGCCGATGCGCACATGGCCCGGGCGGGAAGCCCGCTCGGCCTCTACGGTCAGGTCGTGGCGAATGAGCTCGAGCACGTCGCCTCGCCCGACGCGCATTGGGAGGCGACCAGGACGCCCTATCGTGCCTATCGGGTGACCTCGGCATACACCACTGAAACGGTGGCCGCCTTCATCCGCGACCCGGAGTCCTCGGCGCAGGTATGGAGTCGTCACCAGGGATATCCGGGTGACGGCCGCTACCTCGAGTTCCACAAGATTCGGTGGCCTGGTGGGCTCAAGCTGTGGCGCGTGACGGGGAACGACATCGATCTGGGACTGAAGGAGCCGTACGATCCCGCCACGGCGAGCGCCATGTCATCAGCGCACGCCGCACATTTCGCGAGCCTGCTCGCCACCATCGCGACGACGAATCCGGCGCATCGGCGCGGCGTCGTCGTGGCCCCGTTCGATACCGAGCTGTTTGGCCATTGGTGGTACGAGGGCCCACAATTTCTCGGCAACATGTATCGGGCGCTTCGGCTTCAGCCCCACGTCCGCCCCGTGACTGCCTCCGATCACCTGGGGACCTACCGCGTCCGCAACGGTCTGCGGCTGAGCGCGGGCTCGTGGGGAGCGAACGGCGATTACAGCATGTGGCTGAACTCGCAGACGGCGTGGATGTGGCCGAGAATCTGGAAGCTGGAGGACAGGTTCTGGACCATGGCGCGTGAGGCGATCGAGTTCCCAACTGCCCACGAGTCACTGGCGCAAGCCGCTCGCGAGCTGCTGCTGCTGCAATCGTCGGACTGGCAGTTCATCGTCTCGACGGGCGCGGTCGTGGATTATGGAATCCGTCGATTCACCGGTCACGGTGACGCATGCGACCGGCTGTTCGGCGCGATCGAAGCCGGCTTGGCGACGGGCGACCTAACGAGTGCGACGAACGTCGCGCGCGAGCTGAGAGTGCAGGACGATCTCTTTCCGAACGTATTGGAATCCGTGAAAGCGGTCTTGAAGGGCGACGGGCGACGGGCGACGGGAGACGAACTACCGGGGACGGGCGACGGGGGACGGGCGACGGCTAGAAAGCGAGAACCCTCGGGAGGCCTCTCTCAGTGAGATGAGCCTCCCGAGGGTGTCCGCATCTTCCCGTCGCCTGTCCCCCGTCGCCCGTCCCCGGTCCCCGGCAGTTACATGCGCTCCATCGTCATCCACGGTCACTTCTACCAGCCCCCACGGGAAAACCCGTGGCTGGAAGAGATCGAGCAAGAAGCCTCCGCAGCGCCACACCACGACTGGAACGCGCGCATCGAGCAGGAATGTTACCGCCCGGTAGTCGCGGCGCGCGTCCTCGCCGGCGACGGGCGTATCAGCCGCATCGTGAACACGCTCGAGCACATCAGCTTCAACTTCGGGCCCACACTGCTCGAGTGGCTGGAGGTCGCGGCGCCCGACACATACGCCCGCGTGCTCGACGCCGACCGCAAGAGCATCGCGCGCCTCGGCCACGGCAACGCCATCGCGCAGCCGTACCACCACGCAATCCTCCCGCTCTCGAGCCGTCGGGACAAGGTCACCGAAGTCCGCTGGGGGATCGCCGACTTCCGGCGTCGGTTCGGACGCGATCCCGAAGGCATGTGGCTGCCCGAGACGGCGCTCGACGACGAGACCCTCGACGTGCTGGCACAGGAGGGGATGCGCTTCACGATCGTCGCCCCCGGACAGGTCCGGTCGGTGCCTAACGACGGACACCCGGGACGCTACACCACGGCCAACGGCCGCACGATCGCGCTTTGCATCTATGACGGCGACATCTCCCACGGGATCGCGTTCGGTGGCCTGCTGGTCGATGCGCACGTCTGGGCGAAGCGCATGCTCGCGCGCTCGGAGCGTCGACACACGCCGCGCGATCCCGCGCACGCCGCCGTCGAGGCCGGACACTGGGAGCCACCTCCGGAGACCGATGGGGGCACGCGTCCGCTCACCACGGGCGAGTTTTTCGCGGTGACGGCGACCGACGAGCCGGCGCCACGCACATTGCGCCACCGCCTGCTATCGGCCGCCACGGATGGCGAGACCTACGGCCACCATCACCGATTCGGCGAGATGGCACTGGCGCGCGTCGTACTCGACCTCGAGGCAACGCGGGCCGTCCACGTCGAGAACTTCGCGTCCTTCCTCGCACACCACCCGGCGACGGAGGACGTCGAGATCGTCGGGCCGAGCGCGTGGAGCTGTGCCCATGGGGTAGAACGGTGGCGGTCGAACTGCAGCTGTCGCATGCGCGGTGGAACCGACCAGGCTTGGCGCACACCGCTTCGGGATGCGATCGCCACGCTCGCCGATGGGCTACACGAGATCTACGAGCGCGAAGCAACGCGGTATTTCGACGATCCGTGGGCGATTCGCGACGCGTACGGCGAGGTGGTTGCGACGCCGGAGCGTATCGAATCCTGGGTGTCCGAACGCGTGAAACCCGCGGCACGGTCATCGGACGCGGCTCCCGCCGCGTCCTTAGTCCCCAGTCCCCAGTCCCTTCTGGAGATGGAACGCGGCGCGCTCCGGATCTTCACGTCGTGCGCCTGGTTCTTCGACGACATCGGCGGGCTCGAACCCATCGAGGTTCTTCGATATGCCGCACGCGCCATCGAGCTGGCGGGTCCTCCGGGTGTGGCGCTCGAGGAGGCGTTCGTGGCTCGCCTGGCCGAGGCGAAGAGCAACGACCCGGGCGTCGGGACCGGTCAGGACGTCTATCTGAGGATGGCGAGGCCTAGGCTCGACCAATTTGCACGCCTTGCCGGGTCGGTTGCGGCCGCGCGGACGATTGCTGGTGACGATCCACGCTCGCGCGACGCCAGCCGTGCCATCCAGGTTCGCGCGATCGACGGCTCGGTCACCGTCCACCAGCACCGTAGCGGCCAGCGAAAGACGTATTCCGTGAGCCTGAGTGGTCTTCCGCACGGAAGCGGTGCGATCACGAATGAGAGTAGCGCGGGTTGGTCGCCCTGGCTGATATCGGCCCAGCTCAGCGACCCTCCGGTGGACATAACGCTCGCCCAGATGACGGAACGCCAGCGTGGCATCGTCGAGGACCGCGTTCGGCAGCGACTCGTCGCCGCCGCGTTCGGTGACGAGGCGCCGTTCCTCGACTCGCGGTACGCCGCGGACCGACTCTCGAACGCGGTCGTCCATGCGGTCGACCAGCTCGGCCACGAGCGCTCGCGAAGCCTAACGAGATTACACGCTCTGCTCGACCTGCTCGAGATCGAGCGGCTGCGCGTGCCATTCGATGCGCAGACGCGGTTCTACGACGCGTTTCTCGCCGACGGGCTGTGGCCGGAGGGTGAGCTCGGGGGTCTGGCGACGCGACTGGGTTTTGTGAAGGCGGAACGGGTCTAGCTCACGGCAACGCGGCCATCGCCAACTTGGGCCCCCGGTCGATCAGCCGCTTGCTGCGGGGATCTACCATGAGGCCAAGGCCCTCGAGCGCTCGAGACCCGAGCAGCAGATGATCGCCAGGTTCCGCGAACACCACCTCGTCGATCGTCTCGCGATTACCGACGCGCACGATCGCGTAGCCGATCGTGCGAATGGCCTGGAGGCCGTTCGCGTATTCGATGATGTCGCGTTTGACTCGACGAATGCCGAGCTCCTCGAGAATACCCGCTGAAATCCAGGTTGCGTCGCTGCCAGTGTCGACCATGACTTCGCGGATGGTACGCGTCCGCTCTGAACGAATATGGTCGGCGATGGTGACGTCGACGGTGAAGGTGCCCACGGGACTGCCGCTCTCGGTCATAGGGATTCCCCGAACATGTGGGTGTCGACCAACTTATCCATCATCGCCTCAACGCAATCGTGCCGCCTTCCTTGCCAAGTATACGCTCGGCTCCACGCGCGGGATCACTCGTCGCGCGCTCAGTCGGTGGGCTTGCCGCCGCCGGGATCATGGGGTGCGCGACGGCCAATCCGTCGCGCGAGCCGCTCATCTCCGATCGCCCGGACTTCACCGAGTCGACCGCCACAATGAAGCGCGGGGAGGTGCAGCTCGAAGGTGGTGACACGTTCGAGCACACCGCGTCGGTGAAGACGAACACGATTGGCGAGCTGTTGCTCCGTATCGGGCTCGCGTCTCGCGCCGAGCTTCGGATCGAGCCAGGATCGTACACGAAAGTCACGTCACCGGATGGCGACGCCAGTGGGTGGGTGGACGCTGCCGTCGGAACAAAGCTGCGCCTCTACGAACCGCCCAACGAAAACCCTTCGTTCGTGCCGACCGTGTCGCTGATCGTCTTGACGAGCGTGCCTACCGGAAGCGCCGAGTTCCGGGAAACGAAGTTGCAGCCCGAAGCCAAGCTGGCGGCGGAATGGACGCTCAGCGATCGCATTGGTGTCGCCACGAACTTCAACGTGTCCCGGCCACGAGACGACGAGAACGGGCGATACACTGTGTTCGAGGGCAGCGTGTCGTTCGGTTTCGAGCTCACACGGCGACTCGGTGCGTACACCGAGGTATTCGGATTCGCGCCGCAGCTGAGTAGTCTCGGACACTCGCGGTACGGGAACACGGGGCTGACGTTCAGCCTAACGCCTGATTTTCAGCTCGACCTGCGTGGAGGAATGGGATTCAACGGCGTGCAGCCCGACTACTTCGTTGGAGCGGGACTGGTTCACCGATGGTAAAACCCGGGACAACGCCGGCGCAATCGGGCACCACGGTCTCTCCTCGGGCGCTCAATCGCGCCTTTCTAGCCCGGCAGATGCTCCTCGACCGGCAGAAGGTATCGGCGCTCGACGCCATCGAGCGACTCGTTGGGCTGCAGGCGCAGGTGGCCCGCCCTCCATTCGTCGGACTGTGGACTCGACTGCAGAGCTTCTCCCGCAGCGAGCTGGCGACCGCGCTTCACGACCGCCGCGCCGTTCGTGTCACCGCCATGCGCGGCACGCTGCACGTGATGACGACCGCGGACTACATCGCCATGCGCGGTGCCATGCAGCCGATGCTCACACGCGGCATGCAAGCGACGCTGCGGGGGCGTGGCGCCTTGCTGGAGATGGAAGCGCTCGAGGTCGAGGCGCGCAAATTCTTCGGCAAATCGGCCGCGACGTTCGATGCGCTGCGCGACCACCTCAAAGCGAAGTTTCCGGGTGCCGACGAACGCGCGATGGCGTATGCGATCAGGACGCACGTCCCGCTCGTGCAAGTGCCGACCGATGCTCCTTGGGCTTTTCCGGCGGCCGCGGACTTCGCGCTCGCCGACCGATGGTTGTCGAAGAAAGTCTCGACGTCCGCGTCAAGGCCGGAAGCGCTCGTGCTCCGCTACCTCGCCGCGTTTGGTCCGGCAACGCCAGCCGATGCGCAGGCATGGTCGGGACTGCCCGCGCTCCGCGAGGTGTTCGATTCGCTGAGGCCGTCGCTCGTGACGTTTCGCGATGAACGAAAGCGCGAGCTGTTCGACTTGCCTGACGCCGCCAGGCCGGACGAGGACACCGAGGTGCCAGTCCGTTTCATTCCCGACTTCGACAACCTCGTCCTCTCGCACGACGATCGCTCGCGCATCATGGCGGACGCACACCGCAGTCGTATAACGCTCAAGAACCTGCAGGTGCGTGCGACGTTCCTCGTCGACGGCATGGTCGCCGGTACGTGGAAGTCGGAACGAAAGCGAGCGGTGGCGGTATTGGTGATCGAGCCGTTCGGCAGCATCCCGAAGCGCGCGAAGGCTGCGCTCGAGGAGGAAGGCGACGCACTCCTCGCCTTTCTGGAGGAGGACGCGGGGCAACGCGAGGTACGCTGGGCATCGTGACGTGACAGCCCGCTTGGGCGGGCGGTCGGGAGGCGAGATGGAACTGTCACTCCGTCGGTGGAAACCGGGGCAGTTGCTGTTGGGATGGGCTGCGTACTGGGCGGGTCTCATCGGCGTCACGCTCTCGCCGGCGATCGCCGCGACGTGGCGCGCAACGCACCTCCCAGAGGGGCACGGCAGCGTGTCCGCCTCCGTCGGCGATGGAGGTCTCAGCTACACGGTCATCGAGGAGGGCGTGAAGACGTGGGTGGGCACGACGCCCGTGACGATGGCGCTGCTCTGGGTCGTCGCGCCGCCGCTCCTGCTCTGGGTCGTGTGGCTGATCGTGCGCCAGCGGCCGGATAGCGGGGTACGGTCGGTTGCGGGCGGCGGGTCCGGTGCGTTGCCTGAGGGGTCCGCGCCGGCGGAGGATTGGCGAGTGCGGCGCGACGACCGCTCGCCAGCCGAGCACGGTCGCGTGACAACGCCGAATCCCTAACGCGCTCCTTCCGCGTCGGCTTCGCGACGTGAGGGAAGCGAGAACGCGAACACCGATCCTTTCGCGGGGAACTCCGCCCACGCCTGTCCGCCGAGACTCCCCAGGGTGTCGCGGATGATGCTGAGCCCGAGGCCGGTGCCCTCGACGTGGGGCATCAAGGCCTCGTGCGCGCGGAAGAATCGCTGGAAGAGCCGTGCGCGCGCTTCGACGGGGACGCCGACGCCGTTATCTGCCACCTCGACAACGACCTCGCAGCCGCCATCGTCTCGCGTGACAGCGCGGCCCCGAACCTCGACCCACCGGTCGTCCGAGTCCGGATCGGAGTACTTGATCGCGTTGGCGATCAGGTTCGTTAGGCAGAGCTCGACCGCCGCCGCGCTCACCTCGACGGGAGGCAGGTCCGGATCGATCCGCACCGTCACCGACCGGGCCTTGGCCGCAGCGCGAACCTGGCGCGCGGCTTCGTGCGCTGCCTCCGGGAGCTGCACGTGGCGCTGCTGGCGGCTCTCGAGCGTGACGCCCGTCAGCACGAGCAGGTTGTCCAGCACGGTGCGCATGCTCTCGACGTTGCGGAGCACCACACCGTTGAGTCGATGCCGTTCGCCCGGATCGATCTCCGGCATGTCCATGATCTGCGACGCGCCAAGCGCGGCACCGATCCGGTTGCGAAGCTCGTGGGTGAGCGCGCGATTGAACGTCCGAAGGCGTTCCTCGCGCTCGGCTACCTGCGCCCGCGCCAGCATGAGGAACTGGGTCGTGGTTGCCTGCTGGATGACGGCGATGGCCTGGAACAGCCGGGCGGCGCACGCCACCAACTCGGCGCGCGTGCACTCCGCGTCGACCTCGCTCACGGCTTCGGAGAGAAACTGGAACAGGATCCCGCCGAGGATCTCGTATTCCTTGAGAAGCTGGTGCTCGTCGAATCCCTGGGTGTGTCGGAGCGCGCCGAGCTCCATCGCCTTGGCGATCACGGGCGTCTCGGCCAGGACAGGCCGGGCCGGGTTCTCGATATAGTCCGCGATCCCGAGGAGCAGGAGCGGGACGTGGTCGATGAGATCGTCGGACGGGAAGATCCGATTGGGCGTCAGGGAGACCCGGTCCGCGATGCGCAGGAGCCACCGGCTGGTGAGCGCGTCACGCTGCTCGCGGAGCCGTTCAGCGAGCGCGACCGCGAGG
>DATCGG010000123.1:0-3735 GCA_036509075.1 Gemmatimonadaceae bacterium | reverse complement strand
GTCGAGCCGCGCCGCGGGATCGAACAACGGGATACACACGGCGATTTCCCCGAGATACGTCGGGCCGAAGAAGCCGAAGGGCGGCTGCTGCAGGTAGTCGAGCTCGTACCGCCCTGCTTCGGCGTCGCCGATGACCCGGGTGACGTGCTCGAGATTGCGATAGATGAAATCGACGCGCTGCCCGCCGATGGTGAGCCATGCGCCACCGTTGACCCACGGGCCCCATTCGTAAAACCCCGTGACGACGGGGTCCGGCGTGTCGTTCACGGCTTCGGCCAGCGCGCGAACGCTCTGGATGGAGAACGGATCAGACTCGGAATACAGAAGCCCAAGATCGATATCCGAACCTGGCAGGGCCCGACCCCGCGCGTGCGACCCGCCGAGTACCACCGCTGCGACACCGGGGATCGACCCGAGTCGAGTCGTGAGCGATGAGACCAGCTCGCGCTGCGTGGCCGAGAGCCGATCGAGCATCAGTCGATCTGTCGGCGCCCCGATCCGAATTTCAGAAACACGACCGCGCCCACCACGCCTACCGCCGCCGTGACGAAGAAAGGTGCCGAGTACGCGCCCGTGCGCTGGACGAGCCAACCCGTCACCGCCACACCCACGATGCCAGGCACCGTCGCGACCGTGTTGCTGATGCCCCAGATCACGTCCGCGTACCTCGGCGCAATGTCGAAGCTGTTCACGGCATAGCCCCCCGCGCACAACGCCCAGGTGCCGGTCGCACCACACATCAGGAGCATTCCAGTCGTCGGAGAACCCGCCGTCTGCACAAGGAGCAGAAAGAGTGCGGCGCCGAAAAGACTGGTCGCCTGTATGAGCTTGCGGACGAACGTCCGAGAGCGGCCACGATTGATCATCCAGTCGGACAGATGGCCGGCGACGTTTCCCATCACGAAGCTGGCGAGCCACGGTGCCGCTGAGAGAAGGCCCGCATTCGCGATGCTGACCCCGAAGGTGGTCTTGAAGTAGCTCGGCAGCCACGCGAGCAACACATAGAGCAGCCAGTTGCCGCAGAAATGGTTGATGACGATCGCCCATACGGACGGGGTAGTCATGATCCTCCGCCATGGAATCGGGGGCCGCTCGGCCGGCACTGGTTCGGCTTCGACGCCGCGACCGTTGCCAACTCCGAAGCCCCACACGACCACCCACACGAACCCGGCGATTGCGAAGACGTAGAAGGGCATCGGCCAACCGTAGTCGCGCACGAGCCACCCCGTCACCGGAAGCGACACGAGGGTTCCAAGGGAAAGCCCACTGACAAAGAACGCGACAGCGCGCGATCGTTTTTGGACCGGAACCCAGCGGCCCACCATGTTGATGGACGCCGGAAAGACAGCGGCTTCCCCAATGCCTAACGCGATGCGCGCCCCGATGAGTGCGGCCAACGAGGCGTTGGCTGCCGGCGGGGTGAGCATGGTGAACAGCGACCACCAGAGCACAGCGACGCCGAGGACGACTTTACCGCCATACCTGTTGGCGAGCGTACCACTCACCACCTGGAGCAGGAGGTAGCCGACGAAGAACGACGACAGGACGAATCCCTTCGTGGTTTCGGTCCAGCCGAACTGCTCCTTCATCGGGATCGACGCGACCGAAATGTTGGTGCGGTCGATATACGAGATGAACACGGCGGCACAGCAGAGGAAGACCACCGTGTGCCACGCTTGCCAACCTGAGCGAACGGCGGTTGCCGACGAGGGTGGAACGTGCGCGGCGGGTGATCCAGCTGCTACCGTTGGCTCTGTCATGGGCACGCCGGCTGGGCTCGCGTGGTACAACCCGTCGAGACTGGTAAGACTCAGGCCAGAACATGGCGACGGGCTCACGTTGCGTCCAGAATCGCCGATTGCGTCGCCGCGCCGGCGACACATAATTCCGAACGGGGATTCGCCCCGATACGGGACAAACTGATTCGACGTTTCTGGGAGGCGGGTAGGCAGTATGCCGGAAACGATGAGCGCAGGGTACGCCGCCGCAGAACGCGAGGCATACCGAAGTGTTAGGCGCGCGTGCGACGCGGGACTCGATTCGACCGCCCTTCGCGTCGAGCTCACGCGACGCGTGATGGGCCTCATTCCAGCCGAGGCGAGCTTCTTTGGCTCGCTCAACCGAGTCACTGCCCTGCTCGACGATCTCGTGGGCGAGGACACGTCAACCGGGATCGAGTGGCACCTGCTCGATGCAGCCTATTCCCGTACCGATGCGGAGCGTGCGATCGATCTCGCCCGTTCGGGCGAGGTGGTCGACACCGGCGTATCGGCGGGGATGTCGGAGTGGATGCACGACGCCGGCTTCGGGCGTCAGCTTCGCGCCGCGTTTGGCCTTCGGCACGAGCCCGGCGGGGTATTCCTGGCGCTTCGTGAGCGCCGGTCGCGTGCGTTCGGCGAGCACGACACGGCGTTCCTGCGACGGATCGCCCCCCACGTCGCGCGGGCATTGCGGCGCGCGGCGCTCGTGGACGCGGCGCGAGTAACGCGTCTCGCTGACCTGCCACCTAACGATACCACGAGCGCCGACCTGGCGCCTGGCGTCGTCGTGATCGATGACCGCTGGCGGATCACGCAATGGACGCGGGCCGCCGAGGCGCAGCTGGCCGACCTCGCCGATGCCACGGATGCGACGACGGCTCCAACCAACGCGATTGTCGATTTCCTGCGGCGACACCGTGCGGCGCGTGGCGCGTCGGGCGTGAGCTTCCTCAGCGTGCATGGGCGCTCGGGCCGCTGGTACACCCTGCGCGCGGCGCTCGCGGAGCCCGACGAGCTCGGGCGCTCGAGCACGGTGCTGATCATCACGCCAGCCAACAATCGGAGGAGCCGGCTGGTACCTAACGCTTGACGGGAGCTCGCAGCGTCGCCGCCAGCGCCGCCGCGTCGTACGTGAACGTGTATCTCCCCGATCCCACGTCGACCACCACGGTGTCGCCGCTCTGCGTCGTCCGGCGTACACCCGACGCGGCAGCGAGACCGGTGCCGCCCTCGCGCACCTGCGCCAAGCGCGCGCCCGGGAGTCGCACCGTCCCTCGTGTGTTAGGCGGGACGATCGCCGTGACCACGAGACGATCGCCCTCGAGCCTCCAGCCAGCTGCTGCCTCGCCGTACGGCGTCACGAGCGTGGCCCTCGCGTAGGCGAGCCCGCCGCCCGGCCGTGGGCGCACGACGATGTGCTTGTAGCCCGGCTCCGACGCGTCATCGTTCAGCCCCGCCACCACGCGATACATCCAGTCGCCGACCGCGCCGTACGCGTAGTGATTGAACGAGTTCATCGACGACTCCTGGAACGTGCTGTCCGGCTTTTGACCATCCCACCGCTCCCACACCGTCGTCGCTCCCTGCTTCACCTCGTACAGCCACGACGGATATTGGTCGTTGAGCAGGAGCGCATAGGCCTCATCGAGGTATCCGTTCTCGCTCAGGGTACGCGTGAGCGCGGGTGTGCCAAGGAAGCCAGTCGTCAGGTGGCCCATCTGACGGACGTCGGCCGCGAGCCGCTCCGCAGCCCTCGGTCGCAACGAATCCGGGACGAGGTCGAAGTCCAGCGCGAGCACGTACGCGGTCTGTGTGTTCGAGCTCATGCGTCCGGTCGGCGTGAGATACTCGCGCTGAAACGCCGCCCGAATCCCCTCGAAGAGCGTTCGATACGTCCGCGCGTCCTCCGTCTTGCCTAACACGGCCGCGGTGCGCGCGAGCAGGTTGGTCGAGTGCGCGAAATACGCCGTGGCGA
>DATCGG010000122.1:0-5861 GCA_036509075.1 Gemmatimonadaceae bacterium | reverse complement strand
TCCGCGCTTCCAGCGATGGCAAGGTCCAGTCGCAGCTCGCGCTGTCGCCCCGAGTTTCAGGACGATCATCCGCGGGCGTCGTCGTGCGTTTCGATGACGGATTTTCGAGCGTCTGGGCGGTGCAGACCGACAGCGCGGTCGCGAACGCGGTAGGCGCGGCACTGGGGGACATGCTGGTCGCAGCGCAGCGCTCCGGAGTCGCCGTGAGCGAGGTGCAGCTCGACTACGACTGTCCCGAGCGCCTGCTTCGCCGGTGGAGCGCGGTTATCGCGATGCTGTCCCGCGGCGCGCTCGGGGGACGATCGGTGTGGATCACGAGCCTCATCTCCCACGTTCGGCACGCCGAATACGGCGATCTGTTTCGCGCGAACGTTGCCGGCCACATCCTGCAGGTGTTCGATACCGGCGACCGGATGTCGGTGCCCTACGCGCGCCGAATCGAACGGCTCGTGTCACGACACCGCATGCCGTTTCGTCTGGGTGTAGGCGCGTTCGAGCGGCGTCTGGCGAACGGACAGACAACCGATCATCAGGCGTGGTTCGAGGCGGCGCACGTCATGCGCGGGAGCCGGTGGTTTCGTGGCGTCTGGGTTTTTCCCGGCAACGTGTCGTGGGCACACCTGCTGGAGACAGTCAAGTGAATCGATTCGCCCTCGCAGCCGTCGCGTTGGCTCTGGTCGCCATTCCCGCGTTCCCGTGCGGTGGTCCCGGCGCGGACATCGTGGATCGTCCGCTCGTCCCTGTCCACGATTACCTCCTGCATACGCTCTACGAGGACGAGTACGAATCACAGCTCCGTCCCGAGCTTCGGTTTCTCGAGCCGTTTCGTCGAGCGATGCCCGATTCGGTCGGGACGCTCCTCGCGTTTGCGTACGAGGGTAACGGCAACCTGTCCCCCGCGGACGTCGATACGCTGCCGCGTCACTACGAGCGCGAGCGGCTGGTCGCCACCGTGCGTGCGATAGAGCAGGGGGACTACGCGCGGGCCGAAGCGGCCGCCCGGCGGGTTGTGAGCGATGTGCTCGATATGCCCGCTGGTCTCGCGTCCCCGTACGCACAGGCGCTTCGAACAGCGGTCGAGGTCGTCGACGTAGCGCCGAGCCTAACGCCTCGCGACCGCGCGATCGCTGCGCGGTATTTCTCGGGAGACTCGGCCGCTCGCGAGCCGCTGGGGGCGGGCGGTGCGCTTCCGCAGGTGCTCCGCGCTGCCCTCGACATCCGTCGGCTGAGCCGTCGTGATGCGAGTGCATACGCGGATACGCACGCGAGCTCGCCTCGTTTGCCATCGCTCCGCTTTGTAGCCCTTCAAGAGGCGATGCGCGCCGGCATTCCGGACGGTTGGGGGAGCACGATTCGCGACAGTGTGCCTCCCACGCGTTGGGATGAGCTCGAGCGCCTGCACGCCGATTGGCTGCGACGATTCCCGAATCACCCGCTCGCCGACTATGTGCGGCTGGCGCGAGTGCGCCTCCTGTACTTCAAGGGTGACGGCGCGCGTGCGTGGGACGAGCTCCTCGCCATGTATCCCCGACATCGGGAGCGCGTGCTCGGCGAGATGCGATATCTCGTGCAGCAGAGCGTGCTGCCGGAATCGATCGATGATCCGAGGTTCGATTGGCCGCTCCGCACTGCGCTGGTTCCCGAAGTACGCGTGACGCCCGATGAGTGGAATGCCTACTGGCAGGCGACAGAATCCCACGCGGGCGAACCGTGGGTGATTGCGATGCAGGAGCGACTCCTCTGGCACGCGATCAGGCTCGCCCAGTCTACGCGATCGCTTCCGTCACGTTTCCCACGGCGTCCCGGGGCGCCGACCCCGCTGTGGGCCAAGCTGCGGCTGCTCGCACTGCTCGAGGCGGGAAACCTCGACAGCGCGATCGAGCAGGCCGACAGCACCAACGACTCCGAGGGCGATCTTGGTGCTATCCGGGTTCGCGTCCACCTGCTTCGGCGCGACTGGGGGAAGGCGCTGGCCGTTTCCTCCGCCACTGATGCCGCAACGCGCTACCTCGTTCGCGTCATCGCGCCCCAGGCGATCGTGGACTCGCTGGCAGCCGCGGCCGCCTCGCCGCTCGCGAACGACGCCCGCCTAACGAACGCAGCTCGCCGAGCCGCCGCCGGCGATTGGGCAGGGGCGGCCCGCTCGGCCCCCGTGAGCGATCCCGACAAGGCCCGACGTTGGGCGCGCACCGCGGCCCTGGCGGCCGACACATCGCGGTCGGGCCGGCTCGCGTTCGCGCGGTGGATGCGGGGGCAGCATGGCCGACTGTTCTTCGGCGAAAACACGTACTGGCTGCGCGGCCTCAACTGGCGCCTTTACGCGCTCCAACGCGACACGACCGATCGCGCGGCGCCGCCGGCGCTCGATCCGCGGTTGCCTTGGACTCCGGCGGAGGAACGCGCGAAGATCGACACGCACCTCCGATCGACCACCGAGCTCTATTACTCGCTCCGTGCGTACGCGCGATGGCTCGACGGTGCCACACGGTCCACGCCGGGCCTGGCGGCGGTCGTTCGCGAAGCGGACCAGGTTTACAATCGTCTCCTGAACTGGGACGAGAGTAACTCGCGGTTCTGGTCCGGCGCGCTGAGTGAAAGCCCGGAAGCGCGGTCGATTCGTCGGGCTGGCGTGCTCCTGGAGAAACGGCGTTAGGCGATCACGGATTCTGCTGCGGCCCGCGGTACACGACGCCGCCTTTCATCACGAACTTCACCTTGCGTACCGCGGCGATGTCGCGCGTCGGGTCGCCGTCGACCGCGATGAGGTCCGCGAGCAGGCCGGTTTTCACGGCGCCGATGCGGTCGTCCATGTGAAAGACCTTGGCATCGATGGACGTCGCCGAACGCAGCACATCCACCGGCTTCATGCCGTAGTTCACGAGCAGCTCGAGCTCACGCGCGTTGTCGCCGTGAGTGAACACGCCGACGTCGCTGCCGCTGCAGATGGTCACCCCGGCGGCCAGCGCTGCTTTGAGGCTGGCTTTCTTCTGTGTGATGCCCGGGGTATCGGGGTCAACACCGCGCTTCCAACCTCGATAGGAAAGAATCGCATCGCCTGCCGCAACCGTGGGGCAGAGCGCGATGCCCTTTTCAGCCATCAGTCGGAACACCTCCGGCGTTCCGCCGTCGCCATGCTCGATCGTCTCGACGCCCGCGACGGCCGCTCGGCGCATCCCTTCCGCCGTGCTCGCGTGCGCCGCGACCGGCCGCCCGCTACTGCGCGCGATCTCCACGATGTGGGTGAGCTCTTCCACGGTGAACGTCGGGCGACTTTCCCCGTTAGGCCCCCAGCGATAATCAGCGTACACCTTGATCAAGTCGGCGCCCCGCCCGATCTGATCCCGCACGACTCGCGTTAGACCCTCCATGCCGTCCGCCTCTTCCGCGCCCTGAGGCAGATCGATGTCGGGCGTCGGATGCTTGGGCCCATACGTACCTGTCGCGACGATCGCGCGCGTCACGACGATCATGCGGGGGCCCGGGATGATGCCCTGCTCGATCGCGCGCTTGAGCCCGACGTCAGAGTACCCGGCCCCCTCGGTACCAAGGTCACGTACGGTGGTGAATCCGGCGAGCAGCGTGTTGCGCGCGTGATTCGTCGCGCGCGCGACGCGCAGGGCGACCGGCTCGTGCAGCACCTGGTCATCCCACGGCGTTTCATTGTAGGGATGCAACAGCAAATGCGAATGTCCTTCGATCAGCCCGGGCAGCAGCGTCGTACCGGGGAGATCGACCGTCGTCGCGCCGGCTGGTGCGCGAACGTCCGCCGCCGGGCCCACGGCCGCGATCTTGTCGCCGGTGACGAGCACGGCCCAGCCCTCGTGAGGCTCCGCCGCAATTCCGTCGAAGACGCGCGCCGGCTTGAGCAGCGTGCTCTGCGGATTCTGTTGCTTGGTGTCCGGCGTTGGGCGTCCGCCGGCCTGCGCGGCGACGGCCGTCGTCGCAAGAGTGGACGAGAGCAGCGCGACAACGAGTGATCGGATCGGCGACATCGACGCTCGGAGTGGAACGTAGGCGGAAACGACTCGACTGCCCACGATTCTATCGTGCGCGCGCCGATCGCGCACGCTCGGCGCAATCGCTGACTACAGCGGTCTGATCACCCGATAGCGCGCCTGCACGACTTCATACGCGGCATAGGCGATGAGACCGACGGCAACGACCGCGAGCAGCACTCCGCCGAACGGCTGGTGCGCGATCGCGCCGAGCGCCTCACCCGTGTCCGCGGCAGCCGTTGCGTCGTGCGCGAATCCAGCGCGCACGAGATACCACCCGCAGATCCCGAACACGACGCCTCGGGCGGCGATTCCGCATCGACAGACGTTGAGCACCCACGATCCCGCTTCTCGCGACAGCGATGCGAGATCGAGCTGTCGACTCAGCTTTGCGGCCCACGCGCGGTATAGCTGATAGATGCCGTATCCGGCGACTGCGAGCCCAGCGCCAACGACGAGCCAGCGACCGAACGGCGCGTCGAGCAGGCGGCCCGTCCACGTTTCGACTGCCTGACCTCCTCCCCGCCTGCCGCCTGTCGCCAGTCGCACGGCCTGCAAGCCGAGCGCGGCGTGCACGATCCCGCGCACGGCGAAGCTCGCCCGCACCGCGAGTCCTTTGGCGGTAGTGCCACGGCGTTCCGGATCCAGAATCGCCTCGATGATCCGCCAGGCTGCGTACCCGAATAAACCGGCAGCGATGACGACGAGGATCAGTGCGCCGAAATTCTGCCTGACGAGTGCCGTGAGGGCACCCCGCGATCCGGTGGTCTTCCCGCCGCTGCCGAGCGCTGATTGAAGCGCCAGCACGCCGACGACGGTATAGAGCACCGCTTTTGCCGCGTACCCGACGCGGGCGAGCCACTCGATCCAGGGCGCGGCGGGCGCAATCGCTTCACGCGCTCGAGTCGTTTTCCCTTGGTGGAGTGGCGCTGCGGCCGTGGGGGCGTGGCTCATGCCCCGATGAATAGGCAGAGCCCGTGCCGGCAATCCGACAATCTTACGGCCGCGTCACGAGCGCTTGATCTGAGTTTCAGTTCCGCGCTCGCGGGAAACCCGCGTCGCCGGCACGCCCGTCACTCCGCCCGAGACGATGAACGCCATCACGTCGGCGCTCGGTGCGTCGAGCGGCTCGACCTGCGATGATGGGAACACCACCAGATTCCCGGCAAAGTTGTAGGACTGCGGGAAGTACACCGAGGAGTAACCCGGAAGGCCAAGCCGGTCGAGCGACTCCTGCGTCACGAATCCGACCATGCGCGCCTCGCTTTGCATGCTGAGACGCACGAGCACCGGCTTGTCGAACCGACGCTTTTCGCCAACGAATGCGTTGAGCAGATCCTTGGTCGACGTATAGAGCAGGCGCACGAACGGAAGGCGGCCAACGACCTGGTCGATGATCGCCAGCATCCCGCGCGTGATCAGGTTCGATCCGAGGAACCCAATGAGCGTGATCAGAACGATCGTGAGGACGAACCCGAGTCCCGGCACCGGCAGTCCGAGCCAGCCGTCGATGCGGACGAACACGACCCAGCACACGTAGAGCGTGATCGCGAGCGGTGCGACGAGCACGAGCCCGCGCAGAAAGTAGTTGAGCAGTCTGCGCATGGCTCAAATGATACCGCGCTGGTGACGGCTACGCTTCCAGAATCTCCGGCACGGCGATGATGCGCTCACCAACGGGCGGACTTTGCGCGTCGCCGACGACGCTCGTGCAGCCCTGCGGGTGCCGGAGCCGTGATGCCGGTCGCACCAACGCTCGCACGCGATGGCCTCGCTCGACAAGCGCGGCGACGACGCGACGCCCGATGTATCCGGTGCCGCCAGTAACGAACACGTCTCTCGTCGTCACAATTCGTGGCGCTGTGC
>DATCGG010000121.1:0-10906 GCA_036509075.1 Gemmatimonadaceae bacterium | reverse complement strand
CAGCGCCGAGACTCCGCCGACGACCTGCCAGTCGCGCATGCCCCATTCGCCCTCGTTGCGCCCGCCGGCCGCATCCGCCGCGAGATAACGCCCCGCGAGACCGCCGACGCGAGCCTCGAAGTCGCCCTCGTGGGAGTCCTCGAGCGGCTCTGGGGGGCTGACGTTCTCTCTGGTTCGGTCCAGCGAACGCACTGGCAACAGTTGTCCGTGGTCCGACGAGAATCCGGCGGCCACATTCGCGTGCGCGACGCGTGACATGGCGCGCTCGCTCGACGGCGTCTCCTGCGGCGCCAGGCGGGCGGCGATCTCGGGGAATTCACGGGTGAACCGCTGCCAATCGGCGGCGACAGCGGCGTGAATCGCCGGAGCGAGCGACGTGGACCGCTCACTGGCTTCGCGTAGCGCCCATCCCGCCAGGGCCTGCGTGAGCGATCCTTCCGCCCACCCGATCTCGCGTGGCGTGAGCCCCAGAACGACCGCTCGTCGCGCGGCGGTGACAGCCCAGTGATCCGGAGGCAGCGCAGGTGACGCGAACCGAGGCGCACCCTGGGCGCCGGCGCGCGCGCCAAGTAGCGCGAGCGCCGCTATAATGAAACGGGTGACCCAGCGACGCGCCGCAAGGTTGTGCACGAGATTACAGTAATGGGTGATGTGCTACGAAAACGAGCGAGGGCAGTACTGAACGATCGTGACTTGGCATGACGAACCCCGGTGTTCAGACAGGCGTCACGTCGCCGTACCTGACGAGTCGCGGAGATGCTCGCGCATGGGCTGCGACCGCCGCGCTCGCCGCTACCCTGCTCCTGACGATGGCCAGCGCCGTTACGATAACGGGCCGGCTCGTTGCTGAAGATGCCGGCGCCACCCCCAAAGCATACCATGCGCTCCTCGCGCTTGCCGGCCTCGGCGTGTTGGCACGTGGCAAGATCGCGCGCCCCCGCGCCGAGATGCTGCTCTATTTCGGCGTCACGATCGCATCAACGTTGCTCGCATACCTCATCTACGAGCCACGTGTTGCCGGAATCAAGCTGGTCATCGCCCTGTACGCGGGGCTCGTTGCAACGAGCGTGGGTTACGTCGCGAATCGTCACATGGTGCTTCGGGCCTGGCGGGTGGCCGGCGTGGCGTTTGCCATCGCGGTCACCGTGAAGAACGTAACTCACGTGCCGGAGTTCATCGCGTATCTCGCCAGGCCGATCAACCATCCGGACGTGCCAAGCCTCGCTGGCGGTGGATTGAACCTCGAGGCTATTTGGCTGGCGATGTCTTCGTTTTTCATGATTGGCACGGTGCTCTTCGTTCCGGTGACGTTGCTGGCCGCAGCGACCAGCGCGCTCTACGCGAGTCGCGTCGGTGTCGTGATCGCCCTCATGGCGCTCTGCGGCGCCATCGCGCACGCGTGGGGCACGGGTCGGACCAAGACGCCTGTTCGCCGACCGTCGGCCAACCAGAGCTTCGTCTACATGCGTCGTCTTGCCGCGCTCGTGTTCGTCGGCACGATCATTGGCGTGGTGGTCGCGGTCGTTCGCGCTGCGAGACAAGTCGGTGACGTGACGTACGTGGCGCAGCGGTTCAGCGCCATCGGTGAGGATCCCGGCTCGGTGGGACGCCTCGTGCTATGGCGCGGTGGTCTTCGCGTGTTCGAGGAGAACCCGCTCGGCGTGGGTGCGGGGAACGCGGTGCCAACGATTCGTCGCGCGCTGGGCATCGATGTGCCGGAGGACAATCTCCACAACATCTATCTCCAACACGCGGTTGAAAGCGGGATCCCGGGCCTGGCCGTGCTACTCCTGCTCGTGGCCATGATCGCGCGTCGCGTCGTGAGGTCACGCTTTCGCGACCAGCTGTTGCTGTTCGTCGCCGCCTATCTCGTCGCCGGCGTGATCGGGTTCGGCGGCGTGGACGTGATCTTCTGGCTGGCGTACGGCCTGCAATCCGGATTGGCCAGCCAGGGCGCCGATGTCTGAGCGCGCCTCCCCGGACTCGCGGACGATCGCTGTCCTCATTCCCGTATTCAATGACGACGGGCAGCTCGATGCGACGCTGCGTTCGATCGAAGATCAGCGCGTCCCCGTCGTCGTGGTGATCGTGGACGACGGCAGCGACCCGCCGATTGCCGTGCCCCATCCGTCGCGCCAGGAGATCGTCGTGTTGCGCCACGACGTGAATCGCGGCATCGCACACGCACTGAACACGGGCCTCGCCTACATCGTCGACCGCGAGATTCCGTATGTCGCGCGAATCGACAATGGAGACCGATGCGCGCCTGGCCGGCTCGCGCGGCAGTGGAACTTTCTCGAGCAGAACCCGAGTGTCTATCTGGTGGGCTCCGCGGTCGAATGGCGCGATGACGAGGGCCGATCGCGATTCACGCGCGTGTTTCCTACGACACACGACACGATCGTGCGCGCACTCCATCACACGTCGGTGTTGATTCACGCGGCGGTGATGTTCCGGACGAATGTCGTGCGCTCGGCGGGGATGTACTCGACGGCCTATGCGGCCGCACAGGACCTCGACTTCTTCTGGCGCATCGCTCGGCGGCACCAGGTGGCCAACCTGCCCGAGACGCTGGTCGTGGCGCGCTTCGACCCGGCCGGCATCTCGATGCGCCGTCGCCGCGCGCAGCTCTGGAGCACGCTCCGCATCCAGCTCGCGTTCTTCCGCCCATCGACCTGGGCGAGCTATTACGGCATCCTGAAGACGTTAGGCCGGTTCGTCGTCCCGTACTCGGTGATCGTCGCCGTCAAGGGCGCGATGAGCCGTCGCGCGCGGATCGAGGCGACATGAGGCTCGTCGCGCTCGCACACCCCGTCGCCATCGAACGCATGACCGATCGTCTCGCTTCGCTCTCCCGCAATGCCGTCGACCATGCCGCGTGATGTGACGCCCGCCGCGACTCGGCCTCTCGACCCCGAGCTGCCACTCCTGGCGCTGGCGCGCCCGTATCGCCGCCGCTGGCGGCTCGTCCTCGGTACCCTGGGCGTTGCGTGGCTCGGGGCGCTCGCGGCGGTGCTGATCCCGTCACGCCGGTACACGGCCTCCGTGGTGTTGGCCGCCGTGCCTAACGCGCGGACGAGCGCGTTATCAGGCGGACTCTCGGCGATCCTCGGGTCGGCTCAATTGGGTGGGGTTCAGTCGACGCCCTACTTCATCGCCAAGCTGATTCTCCTGCGAAGCGTCATCATGCAGGTGGCTTCCGAGCGGGTCGGCGACGCTCGCGGCGGAACCGTGATCGAACGCGTACTGGAAGAACGACCGCCCATCAAGTTGGGACGCGTGGAGCCCGCGATGCGCAAGGCGGTGTCGGCCGAGGTGGACAAGCAGACCGGGTTGATCACGGTGCAGACGACGCTTCCTGACAGCGCCGTCGCACGCTTCATCACGCGGCGTCTCACGGAGACCGCCGGCGCGACGTTCGTGCGAGTGAGTCGGGCGCAGGCCAGCAGTCAGCGGGCGGCGCAGGCGGAGCGAGTCGACAGCGCGCAGCGCCAACTGCGACGAGCCGAAGAGCGGTCGCGGGGGTTCGCCTCGTCGAACCGCTCGTACACCATGTTCTCCGAAGCGTCCGTCATGCGACGTGAGCTCGAGCGGGAAGTAACCAGCGCGCAATCCGTGTACAGCCAGGCGCGCGAGGACTACGAAACGGCTGTCGCACGAGAGCTGGAGGAGACGCCCGCGGTGGTGGTGGTGGATTCGATTCCGAATCGCCTCCTTCCCGATCCGCGCCACGCGCCGCTCGAGCTCGTGCTCGCGTCCGCGCTGGCGTTCCTGGTCGTGACGCTGATCCTGTGGTCGCGGCGGGAATTCCAGGACCCCAGCCGCACGGCGGTTACCGACCCTGCCGACGGATCGCTTCGGGTGGGGCGCGTCGCGAGTGGAGACTGAATTCACGGGCGGCGGGGGACGGGCGATGGGGAACAGCGGCGGGGGCCGCCGGCCGCTGGCCGTTCGTCAGTACGCCCCTCGGCCGCCCAATACCGCCGGGATAGTACGAACGAGAATCGCGAGATCGCGGCTGAGGCTCCACCCCTCCACGTAGTCGAGCTCCACGGTCACGCGTGCCGGATAGGCCACCGCCGACCTTCCCATCACCTGCCACGCACCCGTCATCCCCGGCTTGAGGGACAGGAGTAGCGGACCCTCGCCGTTGTAATGGTGGATCTCGTCAGGCACGATCGGACGTGGACCAACGAGCGACATGTCGCCCGTCACCACGTTCCACAATTGCGGCAGCTCGTCGAGGCTCGTGCGTCGCAGGAAGTGGCCGATCCTCGTTATGCGGGTGTCGGTCGCTGCGGGGAGCTTGTAGTCGTGTTCGACGTACTGACGATAGAGCACCGGATCGGCGAGCAGCTTCGCCTCCGCGTCGGCGTACATCGAGCGGAACTTGAGACATCGGATCGGGCGCCCAAACCTTCCGAGTCGACGCTGGCAGAACAGGGCAGGGCCCTTACTGTCCAGGACAACAAGCGTAGCGATGACCGCGAGCAGCGGCGAGAGCACCACGAGCATCGCTGCTCCGCCAACGATGTCCAGGGCGCGTTTGAGGAACAGCTGTTCGGCGCGAAGCACCACCGGGCGAAGCTCGAGCAACGGTTGACCGCCCTGCGTAATCAGGGTCGGCCGCACGCCGGGCAGCTCGAGCTGCGGCGCGGCTACGATCACCTTGCACTCCGCGACGGCCGCGGCGCGCACCACGCGGCTCGTCGTCTCGGACGACGGCAACCCGCAGAGCACTACGGTATCGGCGTCCTGCTCGAGCAGCACCGACTCGAGGTCGGCGAGCGATCCCAGGGCGCGACGGTTCGGGTGTGCCGCGACATCGATGAACCCGAGCACATCGAACCTCACGACGTGATCGGGCGATGGTCCCTTTTGCCTGACGAGACAATCGTTGGCGGTGCCGACGAGGATCACGCGCGCTCGTCTGCGCGCCCCTGACCGGCCGGACCAGAACCGAGCGATTGCATCGAACGTGGTGCGAAGGACGACGAGCGCGATGCATAACGGTGCGAACACCAGCAGGCCGGTTTGCACCGCCTCGACTGGCGATTGCGACCAAAGCCGTGACCAGAGCGGGAGGACGCTGGCGATCGCCGCGGCAAGGCAGAGACGTCCGATGTGTCGACGAGCGTCCCCGGACCGGTACGTCCCGGCGACAGTCGCACCGACAAGGAGTGCCATCGCAAAGGCGACCTTGCTGCCGGCGAGCTCGGGGGCGAGCGTGGACAGGGCCAACCCGGTGGGGAACCATCGTCCCGTCACCAGTGCGTGTATCGTGGCCTGCGCAGCGAGGAACGCGACGGCGTCAACGATGAGAAGAGCGGCTACGTCGCGCGCTGCGCGAAACGTATGACGTCGCAGGTTCTCCGCAGCCCGCGGGATCGCGACGCTTCGGTCGACCTCGGAGGTGTGTCGCGAGACGCGAGCGGGAGCCGACCGCACACGAACGTTGGCGGTCGCATCCGACCGAGCGGGGCGAGATCTGGCTGAATTGGCTGGCACCGAAGTCGGCTGATACAGTTCCAAGGCGCGACATGGCTAATGTGGGGAGCATCCCAAGACGCCGCGCATGCGTGACGGGCTGGTCAGGCTTAAACCCGGCGGTGCCTGCGGGAGTCACGTTTTCGAATGGCCTTTTGGGTCAGCTCGAAATGCGTTGACAGACCAGACGGTTCACGCTTCGCGTTAGGTGCGGCGCGTTTGTGAAGCTCGCGTTTGCTCGATGTTTAACGTACCGACTACAAACGGCGCAACGGGCTTAGGGTTTAGTTCGATTCGACCGGAGCGGGCTCGACCAATGTCGCGCAACTTACTCGACTCAGTGCCTCATGTGTTACACGCGAACCGGTGTTTTGCCCCGCTATCGAAGTTTGACGGGCACGGTGGGCGGTTTTCGGGAAGATCGATGCCAAAACGTGCCGCGATGGCGGCGAATCGGCGCCGATCACGCACGTGGAGCATGACTATGGTGTCTTTGAGGTATCGATCTGATTAACGCACGCGGTCGTCAGGGGGTCTGACGGATGTCCCGCAAGCGTCCACGTGCTTCGTCGTTCTTCGGATCACGCCGGATCGCTTCGCGAAAAGCCGCGGCTGCCGATGCCGTGTCGGCGCGCATGAGCATGATGTTCCCGCGCACGATCGATAGTGCCGCCGTGTTAGGGTAGAGCTGCTCGTTGAGGCGCAGCAGTACCAGCGCGTCGTCGATCTTGCCGGCGCGCGCAGTTCGGAACGCGGCCGCGTTGAGCGACACCTCCCCGAAGTCGTACGCGTCGCGACCGTAGTATCGCTCGCGCAATGCGCGGTACGCGCGGGTCGCGGAATCCGCACCGGCAGCGGTCGCAGTCTCGGTAATGATCGTCGCCAGAGGGACCGGTCGGTTTACACCGCGATGACATGTGATGCACGTCACAGTCACTGTCGGCGTCGGTCGCGTCGGAATCGTATCGAGGCGGTTATTCACCTCCTGCACCATGCGCATCATCTGGCGAGCAACCCGCTTGTTTCGCTTTTCGTCGGTCGCGAAGTCGATCCGCTCGAGCGGAGTGCTGTCGCTTCCGACGTGACAGAAGGTGCACGAAACACCCAACGCGCCAGCAATGTTGCGCATCATGCCCCACACCTGCACCGGCTGCGTGGTCTTCGGGATCACCTGAACGTTCACGAGCGAGTCGGGGGGCCACTTGCCGGGTGGTTGCGCCTCCGCGCGGCTGGAGCCTGCCGCTGTCACGAGAGCGATGACAAGCGCACGCACTGCGACCCTCGCGGTCATAGCGAGAACGGACTGACGAGACGGAGAGGCACGCCAGATCGTTAGGCGCCAGTGCCCGTGCCCGCAACCTGCCGGTGACAAGTCACCGTCCATACCGGTCCGTTGTCGAGTCAAGCCGGCGGCGTTGAGGAGGTCAGAGTCTCTGGCACATGACGCCTTCGAGATCCGACATGTTCTTCCCGGCGGACGTCCAGGCCTGGCGTATCACGGCGGCCAGCTCCTCCTGAAAACGGCCTCGAGAAAACATCGCGGCTCGCTCCCGGCAATCGGACTCGTGAATCAAGACGGTTCCCCTCTCAATTTTCAGAACTGCCTCCATCATCGAGTCCACGGATTGGCGCGAAAAAAATACGCCGGTTCGCTCCGTTACCGTCTCCATGGCGCCACCCTCGGCAAAGGCGATGACCGGTGCTCCGGCGGACATGGCTTCCAGCGGAGTGATTCCGAAGTCCTCGGCCCCCGGAAAGACAAAGGCTTTGCAGGTGGAATACAGCGCGGCGATCTCCTCGTTCGAACGAGCGCCTAGAAATTCGATGGTTGGCCCGGCGATGGCCCGAAGCTTCTTTTCGTCCTGGCCGGAGCCCACGATCTGAAGCGGAAGCTCGAGACGATTGAACGACTCGATGGCGAGGTCGACGCGCTTGTACGGGGCAAAAGCGCCGACGATCAAGTATTTGGATCCCGGACGCCGCGCTGCGCCAAAGCGAGACACGTCGACGAAGGGATACACAACGCGAGCATCCCGCTGATAGGCGTCCCGGATCTGGCGGGCGATGTACGTGCTGTTGGCCACGAGCCGGTCAACCCGCCGGTCATCGCTGACGCGGCGGTCCCAGCGTTGTAAAAAGGGTCGGCACAGACGCGCCGCCAGCCGGACGTGAAAAGGAGCCTGGCCCGGGCCGAAGTACTCGTCAAAGCGAGCCCACATGTAGCGCATCGGCGCATGCACGTAGCTCACGTGCACGGCATCGTTTCGTTTCCGTACGCCTTTCGCGACGCAATGTGACGACGACACGATAAGGTCAAAATCGTCCAGGCTAAGGCTCGCGATGGCTGCCGGCATCAACGGAAGAAGCGTTCGGTACTTCTGTTCGGCCCCGGGAATCGATTGAAGCCAGCTGACATGCGTCGGGATGGCTTCCAGTCTGGCTGATGCCTTGCCGGGAATGGAGATCAGCGTGAAGAGTTCTGCCGCAGGGAACATGTCCGAAATTGCTTCCAGCACATACTCCCCGCCCCGCATTCCGGTGAGCCAGTCGTGTGAGAGGGCGACTTTCATCCTCGAAAAATACCGAAGAACCCGCGTGGCGTACCCCACTTCATATCGCTCCTCCTTCCGATCATGCACCTCCCGGTCAACCCGCCCGTACTCCCGATGCTCGCCAATCGCGTCGACGAGCTTCCACCCGGCGAAGGATGGATCTTCGAGCCCAAGTGGGATGGATTCCGAACGCTCATCTTCCGGGATGGCGACGAGCTGGTCATCCAGAGCCGCGACGAGAAGCCGCTCGAACGCTACTTCCCCGAGCTGGTCACGCCGCTCAAGACCCAGCTGCCGGAGCGCTGTGTCGTGGACGGCGAGATCGTCATTGCACGAGATGGGTGCCTCGACTTCGAGGCATTGCAGCTGCGGCTTCATCCCGCCGCTTCGCGTGTGAAGCTGCTGGCAGGGCAGATCCCTGCGTCGGTGGTGTTCTTCGACCTGCTCTGCGAGGGCGACCGCAATCTGTGCAAGGCGCCATTTCGCGAGCGGCGCGCGGTGCTCGAGTCCCTGGTGGGCGGTAGCGTCACGCCGCCGTTGCATCTCACGCCCGCGACACGCGACCGCGCGTTAGCCGCCGACTGGTTCAGCAGGTTCGAAGGCGCCGGGCTCGATGGCGTAATCGCGAAGGCCGAACACGGCACGTACGAGCCTAACAAGCGCGTCATGCTGAAGGTGAAGCACGAGCGCGAGTGTGATTGCGTCGTGGCAGGGTTCCGGTGGCACAAGAACGGGAAGGGCACGGCCCTGGGCTCACTGCTCCTCGGGCTGTTCAACGACGACGGCAACCTCGAGCACGTTGGTGTGTGCGCAAGCTTCACCGCCGCCAAACGACGGGAGCTCGTGGCCTTTCTGGAGCCGTATCGCGAGAACGCTCTCGAGGGACATCCATGGAGAGCGTGGGCCGAAGCCCCGTCGGATGAGGAGACTGCGACGCATCGACGACCCGGAGCAATCAGTCGCTGGAGCCAGGGCAAGGATCTGTCGTGGGAAGCGCTGCGGCCCGAGCTGGTAGTCGAAGTGGCGTACGATCACATGCAGGGCACTCGCTTCCGACACACCGCCCAGTTCCGGCGTTGGCGCGCCGACAAGCGCCCAAAGGATTGCACTTTCGCGCAACTCGAGGTCGTACCGCCTCACGAGCTGAGTCAGATCTTCGCGGCAGGCCGCTAGTGCTCCTTCGCCTTGTCTCTCCATTCGCGCCAGGCGCGCGTCGGATCGTCGTCCGGATCCGGCGTTTCCTGAGGAGGCCTGATCCCCTCCGGCACGTTGCGAAGGTTCACGCGGATGCGCGTCCACGTTGATGAGCGGCCACGCATCGAGTCCACCAGCACGTCGTCGACTGCGAGGTACTCGGCGACCTCCGGGTGCCTCGCTTTCCACCGTGCGAGCCCGGCGAGGGCGGCGTCCTTCTTCGTCGAGTTCGCGACTACGATGAGCGGCATCTTCGTGCGCGGCGCTCCGGCCATTTTCTTCGTCTTCGCGACCCCTTTCGCGCGGGACGGCGCCACGCGCGTGGCTTCACCGGCCATCTTCTGGAAGTGCGGCGGCCACGGCGCGTCGCCCAGGCCGGACGCCTCGTCGCGCGCCGCGAGCTCGAGCAGCGCATCCAGCGACCCGGCCGAGTCGTCCATCCCGTCGTTCGGATCGCCTAACGACGACAACCGTGCCGGCACGGTGTTCACCGTGAAGTCCGCCGGGTCGCATTCGGGGATCTCTTCCCATCGAAGTGGTGTGGACACGCGTGCGTCGGGGAGTGGCCGGACCGAGTAGGCCGAGCATGTGGTGCGATCCTTGGCGTTCTGGTTGTAGTCGAGGAACACGCCGCGGCGCTCCTCCTTCCACCACTTGGATGTCGCCAGCGTCGGGGCGCGACGCTCGACTTCCCGGGAGAACGCCAGCGCTGCGCGACGTACCTCGGCGAACGTCCAATGCTGATGGATCCGCACGTTGACGTGCATGCCGCGCGAGCCACTGGTCTTCGGCCAGCCGCGAAGCCCCAATTCGTCGAGCAGCCCTTTCGCCTCCATCGCAACGCGTCGCACGTCGTCCCACGCGACGCCAGGACCCGGATCGAGATCGATGCGCAGCTCGTCGGGGTGGTCGAGGTCTGCCGCGCGCACAGCATGCGGATGCAGCTCGATGCATCCCAGGTTCACGATCCAGGCGAGGCCAGCGGCGTCATCGACGACGATCTCCTCCGCTGTGCGACCGGACGGGAACGACAGGGTCACGGTTCGGAGCCATGCCGGGCGGCCTGTGGGCGCGCGTTTCTGATAGAACGGCTCGCCCTCCGCACCATGAACGAAGCGCTTGAGCACGACCGGCCGATCGCGGATACCCGCAATGGCGCCGCGTTCGACCGACAGGTAGTACCGGATGAGATCGAGCTTGGTGAGCTTGACGTCGCGCGAGAAATACGGCTTGTCCGGGTGCGTGATGCGGACCTGTCGGCCAGCGACCGACAGGACTTCGCTCGGCTCTTCGCTCTTCATCGCGCGATCGGACTCGGTTGGGACCGTGGTTGCCGCGGAATGGGCTCGACGCAAATGTACTTCACACCGGACCGAGCCTTTTGCAAGCGGTCCTCGAACCGCTGGATCGCCGCCGCCACATCGTCGCCCGAGAGATTGGGAGCGAATTGCGCTGTGACGCCGAGCAGCACCTCGTTAGGGCCGAGCTGCATGCTCAACGGACACTCGGCGAAATCGATGATTGCGTCGTCCGCGGCGTCGCGCACCGCCTGCAGCACATCTTCGCTTGCCCGCTCACCCACGAGCAGCTTCCGACTCTGTGCCACGAGCACCAAGGCAACGGTGGCCATCACGAGCCCGACTCCAATGGACGCAACGCCGTCGAGATAGGGG
>DATCGG010000120.1:0-22488 GCA_036509075.1 Gemmatimonadaceae bacterium | reverse complement strand
GAATTGACGGCGCAGGTCCAGCCACCGCCCCAGCTGCCCCGCGTCGGAGACCGTGTCCGCATACGGGCGCCGAGCATCCGGGAAGATCGCTATGTTGGTCGCGTCGAAGCGCTGCCGCTGGATTCGATCAGGCTGGATACCGCGGGCGTTAGGCGCCGCCTTGGCTTCGACACCGGGCCGGTTCTGGTCGAGGAGTTTCGCCGCGTCACGCTCCCGACGAACGCGATTCAATCAATCGACATCAGTGCCGGCCGGACGCACCGCAAGTCCACGATCAAGGGCCTGGTCATTGGTGCCCTCGGCGGCGCCGTGTTGTTCGGCGCGACCAATTTGCCGGAGGTCGATCCGAAGTTCTCGGATTTCCTCGCCGGCGCGACGGTCGGCGCGATCGTCGGAGGCCTCGCCGGCGGCACCGTCGGATACTTGTTAGGCGGCGAGAAGTGGCAGTCCTTCTACCGCGCGGGGACGCTTCCGCCGTAGCCCGGCGGCAGCGTGTCCGCGGGTTCGATCGCGGCGGCCAACGCGTCGGTTGAGTATCGGCTCCCGGGATTCCACAGCATCCAGCTCTTGATGCCGTTGTCATACCCGGCGCGCATCTGCGCCCGGACCTCCGCCGCGCCATATCGGGGCGGCCCGAGCGTGAAGTCCTGATACCAGGGCACGAGACGAGCCGCGTTCGGCACCCCGCGACTGCGGCGCGCGGCATCTTCGAGCGCGTGGTCGATGGTGGCGTACGGGGCCGCGTTAGGGTTCGCGAGCTTGTACGTTCCCGGCGCGAAGTGGGACGGGTAGACCATGGGTAGCACGGCGTCCGCCTGGTCGACGAATTTTTCCCACTGTTGGCCGATGCCCATGTCCGTCGTGTCGGTGGCTGTCAGGCCGAACACGTCGATCGTCATCGGAACCCTGGTCGAGCGCAGCTCACGCCGTGTGAAGCCGAGCTGCTCGCGGATGACCTGGGCCCGGATCCGACCGTTCGCCAGCGGGAACGTAGCCTCGCTCACCAGCCGCTTCTCATCGGGGAACCGCACGTAATCGAACTGCACCTCGCTGAATCCAAGGTTCACCGCTTCCTTCGCGAGGTCGGCCGCATACTGCCACACCCCTCGCTGATGCGGGTCGAGCCACGGCCTTCCGTTCTTGTCCAACCACGGCTTCGCCGAATCCGACCGCCGTTTGATCGACCATTCGAGCTTTTTCTCGGCGAGCAGTGGATCCTTCGCGACGACGATGCGGGCGATGGGATAGATCCCGTAGGTGCGCATCGAGTCGAGCACGGCGCGCACGCGGCGATAAGACATCGGTCGCGTGGTGTCCGCACCGATCTCGCGGGCAAGCGGTACGGTCGAACGGTAGAGAACGAATCCGCGATCGTCTTTCACGTCGATGACGAGCGCGTTCACCTCGGTGCGCTTCGCGACATCGATGAGGTCCCACATCCGCTGCCCGAGCGCCGCCCAGCGATTCACATACAGGCCCCTAACAACGCGTGGCGTCGCGACTCGAGGCTGCGGGGGCCGCGCGATGGAGTCGGGCGGGGCTGGCGGGGCTGGGGTCGCAGTCGAAGCAGTTGGTCGCGTTTCACCGTTGGGCGTCGGCCCAGACTTTCGGTCACACCCACCGGCACCAATCGCGGAGCATGCGAACGCCACGTACGTGGCGGTTTGAAATCGTCGAAGGCGGCAATTCATGCTGTCGAGAATGTAGCGACCACGATTCGGCAAGGACAAATCCGAGTGCGGTTGTGCGGCGTACAGGTGGCAACGGTCACACGTTGTGACTCGCGACCCTCGCGCTGGCCGGCCGGCAGCGTTGGGAATCGCTCCCACGCCACTGCATCGCCGGAGGTTTCATGTCGTCTCGACGCTTTTTGCCGCGCAAGGTCGCGATTTCAATCGCGGCGCTCGTGATCGCGGGCGCGGGCTCGCTCGGTGTTGCCCTGCGAAGCTCTCTCGCCTCGGATCACCAGGACACGCCGGAGGTCGAGCTCCACCCGCGTCTCGACATCAACGATGTATATGCCTTCCCGGGCTCGAACGCGGATCGCATCGCGCTCGTGCTCACCACCTCATCGCCACTTACGCCCGCGGCGTCAGTCGGAGCCGCATTCGACCCCGACATCCTATACCAGATCAAGGTGGACAATACGGGCGACGGCGTCGAGGATCTCGTCCTCCAATTCACTTTCGACGGCGACGGCGCTGGTCAGCACGTGACGATGCATGGACCTGTCGCACCGGACCAGTCGGGACGGTTGAACACGATGGTTGCCGGTGGCCCGACACTGACGGGCGCTACGAACACCGTGCTCGGCTCGGCCAGCGGTGTGCAGCTCTTCGCGGGCATTCGAGACGACCCGTTCTTCATCGATTTGGAGCAGTTCTTCAAGATCATTCCCGATCGCGCGCCGGTGGAGGGTCCGCTCTCCAAGATCGGCCCGAAGCCGGAGGCGACCGCCTTCCGCAATCCCGGTGTCGATTTTCTGCGCGGCATCAACGGCCTTGGCATCGTCGTGGAGCTCCCGGAGTCCATGTTGCTTCCGCCGAACGCTGGTGCCGATCCGAAGCTCGGGATTTGGGCCACGACGAGTCGCTGACCACCACGATGCCTAACGCTGAACACAAGGAGCTCTCCATGGTTCCCTTCACCATTCGCCGTACGGCGACCCTCGCAGCAGTACTATTCCTCACCGCATTCACGTTCGCGTGCAGCGATCACCCCGACAACGGTCTCATCACGGGCACTCGGGCAGCCTCTTCACGCTCGAGTCGGGTCTTCACGCAGCGCGAGCGTCTCGGGAATCCGCTCGTCAGTGAGGTCATGATCCGCAAGGCACGGCACCACGACCATAACACCGGTATCCCCAGCACTGACGTCGCCGAATTCACCGGCGATCTCACGGGGTTCGTCACCGGGGTCGCCGGCCGCGACGCTGCGTACGCGAACACCATCGCAGGAGCGCTGCTCCCCGATATGCTCGTCACCTACCCCCGGCGTGACAACGCCAATCCGGCGACGCCCGTGTTCTGGTTGAGCTGGGTGTTCGGCGGGTATGGCGGCCGAAGCTTGACGGACGATGTCGTGGACATCGGCCTCGGCGCGATCTTCGGCTCACTGCTCGGCAACACCACCAACGTTACGCCAGGCCTAACGACGGACAACGTCAACAGCAACGACGTCGCATTCGGCTCGACGTTCCCGTATCTGGCGGCGGCACACTGACAGCCGGGAATCGGGAATCGGGAATAGGGAATCGACCCCCTTCGGGATGCCTCTCATTGGCGAAAGTGACATTCCGAGGGGCTTCCGATTCCCGATTCCCGATTCCCGATTCCCTATTCCCGCACCTGCTTCGCCGCTTCGAGCACGTGGCCGATGTCTCGTGACAGTGCCCGCGCTTCCTGCGTTGCCGAAGATGCGTCATCGATCGACGACTGCACCCCCGCCGCTCTCAGCGCGATGAGATCGATCCGGATGTTCTGCAGCATCAGCGACGCGCTCTCGAACTGCGAGACGAGCGACTCCCGGCGGCTGAGCAGGTCATCCAGCGTCGCGCGCTGGCGACGGAGCAGCGCCAGTCTCTTTTCGCGTTCGCTCGTGTCCGGCTCGGCCGACGCGGCGGAGATTCGCGCGTCGATGCGCGACAGCGTCTCGGGGGTTACGTCCTGATCGAGCCGCTGGAGCGCCTGCGCCAGCGCAGCGACCCGTTCGACCAGCGACTGCACCGTCGGGCGCACATCGGGAATCATGTCCCGATCGGCCTTCGGCAGCTTTTCAATGGCCTCGATGATCTCCGCTTCGTCCTCGGCGGCGCGCATCACCTTGGCCCCGTGGGGCCCGTCGAGCACTTCGCGGGGAACGAGGCCCGCGGCGCGTTGCGGCGCACGACTCGCCGCCGGCAGGCCTAACGCCTGTCCCGCAGCGCCGCTCGCGCCTCTGGCGGGGAGGCGTGCGTCCTTGCCGAAAATGTCGCGAAGTCGGACGCCCTCGGCCCATAGCGCGCCGCCTCGCCGCAGCACCGACAAGGACATGAACGCGGCGGGCACCAGAAACCACGGAACCATGGGTGAAGTAACGATGTTCACCCCAGCGAGAATCGCCGCAGTCGTCCCCAGCCGCGCAACATGCATCCGAAACGCGCGAATGCGGTACTCGATCGGCACTTCCTGACCTGGCGAGAAACCGGGCGGCATGACAGCGCCGCGGGCGTATGCTCGGCGCTGCTCCCGAATTTGCTCCTTGAGCAAGCGGCGCTGGTCCTTGTTGTACTGCCGCCACTCGTTCCGCACGTCGCGCCACGAGCTGGGCATCCAGGGTGGTATCGCCGGCTGCGAACCATCAGCCGTCCCCCGCGGCTGCAGCCATGGTGGAACCGGCGCAGCGAGCGGCGGTGCAGGAGGCACGTACCTGCCGGCCAGCGCGACGTCACGCACGGCACGGTGCGTGGCAGGGGGCTGATCGTTCGACTGACCGGCGTTAGGCCGAGGAGCGTCGGTACGTGCAGGCATCACGTCTCGCATGGGCGCTGAGCGGACGGAGTTGTCGGAAAGGGCATCACGAAAAGCGGCTGCGTCCGACCACCGCTGATCGGCCTTCTTCGCCATGGCGCGTTCGATGGCTCGATCCAGGCCAGGCGGCACGTCGGGACGCAGGTCGCGGATGGGCCGCGGCGCCTCGTTGATGTGCTTCATGAGCATCGCCGGGGTATTGTTGGCGGCAAACGGTAGCTCACCAGTGAGCATCTGATAGCCCACGACGCCTAACGAATAAAGATCGCTCCGCCCATCGACGTCTCGCTCGCCGATCGCCTGCTCGGGGCTCATGTAGGCCGGAGTTCCGACCGCGATGCCGGTCACCGTGAGGCGGGAATCGCCCTCGGCGGCGCGCGCGATCCCGAAATCGGAGACCAGCGTACGGCCGGTCATCCGATCCATGAGAATGTTGTCCGGCTTGATGTCGCGATGCACGATCGATCGGCCGTGCGCGTACGACAGAGCGTCCGCGACGTCCCGAAGCACGCGGTGAGCGAAGTCCAGCGGGGCACGGCGCTCGCGCTTCAGATGGAGGCCAAGACTTTCGCCCTCCACCAACGCCATCACGAAGAACACGAGCCCGTCGACCTCGTCGACGCTGTAGATCGGCACGATGTTCGGGTGACTGAGCTGCGCTGCCGTCTGCGCCTCACGGAGGAAGCGTGACCGTACTTCGTCGCGAAACGCGAGCTCCGGCGGGAGCAGCTTGATCGCCACCGAACGCCGGAGCCGTATATCGCGAGCGCGGAACACGACCCCCATGCCGCCACGCCCGATCTCATCCGAGATCTCGTATCGGGCACCAACAGCAGTGGAAAGGCGAGACTGCAGCTCGTCAGGCATTCTGTTCACCCAACGACCGACGCGATCGCGTTGGCCGCGATCTCACGAGGTCCGCCGGTTCACGACTCCCGAGTCGCGAATCCCGAGCTTCCGCATCTCCTCGGCCACGTAGACCGCGTTGTCGACCTCCTGAGCGAGCACCATCGCGCGTTCGGCAAGCTGGGTCACCTGTTGGAAGCTCTGCCCACCAGTTTTCAGCTTCAACACGTCATAACGCATGTTCTCGAGTGCGAGAACACAGTTCTCGAACCGGGCGCTCTGGCTTTCGCGACGCTTCTTGAGGTCTCGCAGCGAGATCAGCTTTCGCCGCAGAACCGAGAGCCGCCGAATTCGCTCTTCGCTTCGACCATCCAATGGGTTGGCCGCGGCCTCGAGCTGCTCGATCTCTCGCTCGACCTTGTCGCCGTCATCGGAGGCGAAACCGCGATCGAGCTCCGTGAGATCTCCGGCAAGCAGCTCGATGCGGCGGTAGAGCGCATCGGCCGTCGCCGGCACCTCGTCCACCTGCTCGCGCTCTCGCTTCGGGAGTGTCTCGATCAACCGCAGGATGTCGTCACGGTGCCGTGCCGCGTCCCGAACCTTCGCCGCGTATGTCGGCGAAACGCGAGCGAGATTCGCTGCAGGAATCTCGGATGTAGCCAGCGGTCGCGCCGAGCTGTCAGCGAACAGGCGTCGGTTGGACCGGCGCGCTCGAACGCGATCGCGCTCGAGGACTTCGGCACGCTTCTTCTTGTCGAACAGCGCGCGGAAATCGTCGATCGATTCCGCCACCACATCGAAGAACAGCCGATCCTTCGGCTGCTTGAACACGTCGTGCCAGTCGAACCCGTCGGTCCAGAGCTTGGCGTACTGGTAGGCGAGGTACACGCTCCAGATCCCGACTACGCCCATGGCGTTGAGTACGCCGAAGATCGCGAGCACGGTGATGACCGCGCTCACGGCGAAGAACGGCGCCAGCTTCTTTCTGAACGCGACAACCTTCGCGTCCCGCCAACGCGCCATTTCTTCCGCGGTGACATCGGTGCCCATTTCACCGGAAACGGACCAGGAGTCGCGTGACTGCGTCGGAATGCTCGCGAGCCGGTTCGGCTCGTGCGTCATGTTCGACGACGGGAGCTCGGGTACATTGCCGGTATCGAGCGCCGTCACGAGCGCGTCTGCACTTGGGAACCGATTCGCCGGGTCCTTCTCGAGCAGCATCATCACAGCACGTGCGAGATCGGCCGGCGCGTCAGGGCGATGCACGTCGATCGGCGTTGGCCGCTCACTGATCTGTTTGACGAGCAGAGCCGGCGTGCTTGGCGCGTTGAACGGCAGCTCACCCGCGAGCATTTGGTACCCTACGACACCGAGCGCGTAGAGGTCCGACCGGCCATCGATGTCTCGCTCACCCATTGACTGCTCGGGGGACATGTACGCCGGCGTTCCGATTGCCATCCCCGTAGCGGTGAGTCGGGAATCGGATCCCTCGCTCACGGCTCGTGCGATGCCAAAGTCAGTGACCATCACGCGGCTGTCGTCATCCGCGCAGAGCAGAATGTTGTCCGGCTTGATGTCGCGGTGAACGACGCCTCGCTCGTGGGCGTACGCCAACGCCTCAGCGACCTCTTTGAGGATGCGTCGCGATTCGGTCGCGTTCAGCCGGCCTTCTGAATGAAGCCGCGCGGCGAGGTTCTCGCCGTCGACGAACGCCATGACGAAGTACACAAGCCCGTCACGTTCGTCGACGCTATAAATGGGAACGATGTTCGGATGGCTGAGCTGCGCGGCGGTCTCGGCCTCCTTCAAGAATCGCGACCGAATTTCGCCGCGGAACGCGAGCTCTGGCGGGAGCAGTTTGACCGCGACGTGGCGCTTCAGCCGGCGATCTTTCGCCTTGTAGACGATTCCCATCCCGCCTCGGCCGATCTCACGGTCGAGCTCATAGTTGGCACTGAGCACGCGCTCGACGTGCGCGCGCAGCTCAGCGTCCGAGGACGAGACGACGGGATCCGGCACCGAGATTATCCGTTGGTGGGAGAGGCGAGTGGAGTAGTGTAGCACAGCGACGGACATCTGAAAAGACGAGTAAGGTGGCGCGCTGATTTGAGATGCATCACACGACCGGCGTCCACACGAGAGTCGCTTGGTCAACGTCTCACTGCCGTTTGCGCCAACCCCTACGACATAGCGGCCGCCGAAAGTTGCAATCCCCGCCAGGTTGGCGTAACTCACGTGCCCGATCCATGCACACAGGCGGCCCAATGCGACTGCGCAACGAGTCGCAACCCGGTTTCGCGGCGCGCGATGGTTCGCTGAATGCCGTGGAATGGAGTGTGCGCCGTCACACCCGGCCCGCCGGATGCGGGACGCTCCTCAGAACAGGTACTCAGAATGGCTCAACGCCAAACCCTTCCGGTCCTTCCGCTCCGCGGAACCGTGATCTTTCCGGGCCTCACCGCGCCGATTGCGGCTGGTCGACCGGGGACGCTGCGCGCGATCGAAGCGGCGTTGAAAAGCGACCGCTTGGTCTTCGCGGTCGCGCAGCGCGACAACACGGATGAACCGACGCCGGACATCCTCTACTCGATGGGCGTGATAGCGCGAATCGGGCAGATCCAGCGCGGACTTGGTGGCGTTCAACTCCTGCTTCAGGGTGAGCAGCGCGCCACCGCCCTCCAATATTCGACGTCGGAGGGCTACCTCACTGCCGTCGTCATGTCCACCGAGGAGATGACGCCGCTCAACGACCACGACCCGGCATTCGAGGCCCTTCACAAGGAGATCCGCGAGCGCGCGGCCGAGCTTGGCGAACGTCGTGGGCTACCCGAGGAGGTCGTTCACCAGGTTCTCGACTCAGTCACCGAGCCGGGACGGTTCGCAGACCTCGTTGCGGGCTACATCGAGCTTCCGGTCGCCGAGAAGCAAGGGCTGCTCGAGACCTTGAGCGTCGAGGAGCGCCTCCGACGTGTCCTCGTACACGTCCAGCGTCAGATCGGGCTGCTCGAGGCACAGGAGGAGATCAAGTCGCAGGTCCAGGAAGAGCTCGGAGAGCGCCAGCGGGAGATGTATCTCCGCGAGCAGCTCAAGGCGATCCAGAAAGAGCTCGGCGACGACGATCAGGCGAAAGAAGTCAGCGAGCTTCGCGACAAGCTCACGAAGCTCAACCTCCCCAAGGAGGCTCGAGCCGAGGTCGAGCGAGAGCTCGGGCGCCTAGAGCGGTCCGGGCGGGAGTCGATGGAAGCGCAGGTGATTCGCACCTACCTGGAGTGGATTGCCGAGCTTCCATGGAATACGCGCTCCGACGACCACCTGGACCTCCGGCGTGCGACGGACGTATTGGACGAGGATCACTACGGGCTTCAGGACGTCAAGGACCGGGTCCTCGAGTTTCTTGCCGTTCGGCAGCTCCGGGCTCTGCAACTCGCGGAGGAAGTCGAGAAGACCGGCGAGCTGCCGGCGTCGAAGATCAAGGCGGCCAAGGAGGACGCGACGCCGGCGCTGAACGTCGTCGATGACGACGACCGGACCATCACGGACGCGAAGGAGGCGAAGGCCCGCGCGATGGCCAAGGGCCCGATCCTGCTCTTCGTGGGCCCGCCGGGAGTGGGCAAGACATCCATCGCGAAGTCCATTGCTCGCGCGCTCGGTCGAGAATACGTCCGCGTCGCGCTGGGTGGTGCTCGCGACGAAGCGGACATCCGCGGACACCGCCGCACCTACGTAGGCGCGATGCCCGGCCGAATCATTCAGGGAATGAAGCAGGCCGGAACAAAGAACCCCGTTTTCCTGCTCGACGAGGTAGACAAGCTTGGCGTCTCGTTCCAGGGCGATCCATCGAGTGCACTGCTCGAAGTGCTCGACCCGGCTCAGAACGACAGCTTCACCGATCACTATCTCGGTGTTCCGTTCGACCTGAGCGAAGTCCTCTTCATTGCGACGGCGAACTTCATCCAGAACATTCCAGGGCCGTTGCTCGACCGTATGGAAACGGTCGACTTCGCAGGCTATACGGAACGAGAAAAAGCGGAGATCGCGAAGAAGTACCTCATCCCGCGTCAGCTCGAGGACGCCGGGCTTGCCGACAAGAAGGTCAGCTTCACCGACGACGCGGTCATGTCGGTCGTGTCCAACTACACCCGCGAGAGCGGCGTGCGGCAGCTCGAGCGGCAGATCGGCGCCGTCGCACGGAAGGTGGCGCGACGAATCGCCGCGGGCGACAGCGGAGTGATCGACGACGGCAAGATCGACGCGAACGAAGTCCGAGAGCTCCTCGGCCGTCCGAAGGTTCATCCCGAGCGCGCGGCCGAGACCAACGAGGTCGGCATCGCGACGGGTATGTACTACACGCCAGTGGGCGGCGACATCATGTTCGTGGAGGCGTCAATCCGCCGGTACTATGGCGGGGCGCCTAACGTCGACCAGTCGATGCAGGTCGGCCCGGGCGGCGCGGTCTCCCTCATTCTCACCGGCCAGCTTGGAGACGTGATGAAGGAGTCGGCACGCGCAGCGTTCACCTACGCGACGAACAACGCGGCCAAGCTGGGCATCCCCAAAGACCGTCTGGGCGCCATCGAGGCGCACATACACGTGCCGGCGGGGGCGATTCCGAAGGATGGGCCGTCAGCCGGAATCGCGATCGCGACTGCCCTCGTGTCGGAAATGTCGGATCGGCCGGTTCGCCGGGACGTCGCGATGACCGGGGAGATTACGCTGCGAGGTCGCGTGCTACCCATCGGCGGTCTCAAGGAAAAGGTGCTCGGCGCTCACCGGGCAGGCATCAAGGTCATCGTTCTTCCGAAGGAGAACGAGGCCGACATCGAGGACATTCCGGAGGAGGTGCGCTCGCAGCTGAGCTTCCACCCCGTGGAAACGCTGGAAGAGGTGCTCAAGATCGCGCTCGTGCCGGAAAAGGACGCCGAGGCATCCGAGGAGAAGAAGGAGGCGATGGTGGCGGCGTGAGTTCGCCGGGTCCGTCGAGACCTGCCCAACCAACCTGCAACACACGACCGCGCTGGCTCGTACGAGAGCCAGCGCGGTTCTTCTTGCACGTCCCCCTGACCCGAGTTCGATGCGTTTTTCTGTTGTCGCCGCTTCGCGCGTTGGCATGGACGCGCTTCGAGTGAACCCATTGAGGACGGCGCTTTCGACCCTGGGGGTCATCATCGGGGTCGCTTCCCTCGTGGCCGTGCTGTCACTTGGTGACGGGATGGAGCGAATGGCGCGGGCAGAAGTCGAGCGCACAACAGATGTGCAGACGGTAAGCGTCACGTCTCGGACCACGGAGACCGTGGACGGGCAAACGCTTCCGGTTCGAGACTATCCCGTCTTCACTCTCGCCGACGCCACCGCCGCGCGCGACGAGATCGACCGGGCGATCGGCGTGTCGCTCTCATTATCTGGACGTGCGACGGTGGAATCGCCGCAAACAGGGAAACGTCGGTCGACCGGAGTGACGGCCACGCTGGCCGACGCCGATCAATTCATGCACCTCAAGTTCACGGATGGCCGGTACTTCTCGCCGGTCGAAGCTGCGCGAAATGCTCCGGTGGTGGTTCTCTCCAACAAGCTTGCGCAAGAATTAGCCGGGGGCCGATCGCCATCGTCCATGCTCGGCAGAGCGGTTCGAGTGAACGGCAATCCGCGTGAGGTGATCGGAATTCTGGCGCCGTACAAGGGTGAGTTTGCGCTGAACCTGTACGTGCCGTTCGTTGCCGCGAGCACGGTCCTACCGGCGACGACGGCGCCTCGAACTCCCACGCTGCTCGTGAAGGCGCAACGTCTCGAGGAGGTAGAGCTCACCAAGAGCCTCGTCGAGGACTGGGTTGCTCAGCGCTTCGGCCGCTGGGAAGGCCGTATCCAGGTGCAGACGTCTTCGCAGCGGTTGGCTCAGGCGACGGATGGGATCTTCGTCTTCAAGCTCTTCATGGGCGCGCTCACCGGCATCTCGCTGCTGGTCGGCGGCATCGGCATCATGAACATCCTGCTGGCCTCGGTCACCGAGCGCACGCGCGAGATCGGCGTTCGAAAAGCGTTAGGCGCACGTCGGCGCGACATTCTGTGGCAGTTCCTGGCGGAGTCGGTGGCGATCTCCGGCGCGGGTAGTCTACTCGGTGTGGCGCTGGGACTTTCCGGAGCGTTCGCGATCGTCGCCGGAATTCGGGCGCAGGCGCAAGCCATCTACCTCGATGCGACGTTCTCGTGGTCGACGGTGCTCTCGGCCGCGCTCTCGGCCATCGTGATCGGGCTGACGTTCGGAACGTACCCGGCGCGGCGAGCAGCGCGCTTGAGCCCGATCGACGCGATACGCCACGAGTGATCCGGTGAATGGGTCGGTTGACTCGTTAGGCGTTCGCGGGATCAGAACACGATCGGCCCGTTCTTGAACAGCTGCCAGCCGTTCACGCGCAACGGGAGCGGCTCGGTACCCTCGAGGAAATACTCCGTGTAACGGCGCTCCGGCGGCGTTGTGGAGTCCGCGAGCTGGCCGCTGACACGGTCTAGCTGTGCAGCGATGAGTCCTTGCGGCGCCGTCCACTGCGCCGAACTCCGCGCCGCGTAGTATTCCGCCATCATCTTGCCGAAGATCGGCGCGGCGAGCGTGCCTCCAGCGGCGCCGGCCGTGATCGTCTTCGGTTTGTCAAAGCCCAGCCAAACGCCGGCGACGAGCTCGGGCGTCATGCCGACGAACCAGACGTCACTGTTGTCGTTGGTCGTGCCAGTCTTTCCCGCCACGGGGATGCTCTCGGGCAGGTAGCGTCTTACCGACGTTGCCGTGCCGCGTTCGACGACCTCGCGCATCATGTCGCGGACGATGAAGGCAACCTTCGGATCGATCACCGCCCGCGGCGCTGCCGCCGGATTGGTGAACACTGCGTTCCCTGCGCGGTCCTCGATCCGGTAAATGAAGCGCGGGTCCACGTGCGCGCCGAGGTTGGCGAACACCGTGTAGGCCCCGACGAGGTCCAGCGGCTGCAGCGCGGAAGCGCCTATCGCGCTCGCGGGGTATGGCGCCACGGGGGCATCGATGCCGAACCGGCGTGCGAGCTGTACGATGGTGTCCATCCCAACGCGCTCGGCGAGCTGCACCGCGACGACATTCCTCGATTTCGCCAATGCCTCACGCATCGTGATCGGACCGAGGAACTGGTTGTCCGAATTATCCGGCCGGTAAACTCGGCCACGATCCAGCTGGATGGCGATCGCCGTGTCGGGAATGATGGTGCTGGCCGTTAGGCTGTCGGCAATCGCGGCAGCGTAGACAATCGGCTTGAACGCCGAGCCGGGTTGGCGCATCCCGTCGATGACGCGGTCGAAGGACGATTCGCGGTAGTCGCGGCCACCGATCAATGCCCGGACGTCACCCGTGGTCGGATCAACCGCCACCAGCGCGCCCTGAAGATAGTCCGTGCTGCCCTTTGGCCGCGACGCGAACTTGACGTGACGGTAGCCTTGCTGGGACTCGACGTCCTGAATTCCCGCGACCAGCGCGTCGTTCGCGGCGCGTTGCAGTAGTGGATCGAGACTCGTATACGCGCGGTACCCGCCGGTTGATACCGGAACCCCAGCGCGCTCGGCCTGGATGCGTACGACGTCCAGGAAAAACGATGCGTCCACCGAGAAGCCCGCGTTAGGTACCGTTTTGAGCGGAACGCGCTTCGTGCCTTCAGCCTGGGCAGGCGTGATGTATTTTTGCTGCGCCATGAGCGTCAGGACGAGGTTCCGGCGCTCCGTCACGCGGTCCGGGGCCTTGACGGGATCGTAGATCGCCGGGCCCTTCGGCATCGACGCGAGCGTCGCCGCCTCGGCCAGCGTCAGCTGGGCCGCCCCCTTCCCGAAATAATGTCTCGACGCCGACTCGATGCCGTACCAGCCGTGCCCGAAGCTGATCTGGTTCAGGTAGGCTTCGAGAATCTGCTCCTTGTTATAGTGCTTCTCCATCTCGCGCGCCGCGCTCTGCTCGCGAAGCTTGCGCATCGGGCTCTTGTCCCGCCGGTCGACCAGGTCGGGGTGCATGTTGCCGACGAGTTGCTGCGTGATCGTGCTCGCACCCCGTGGGTCCCCTCGCACGGCATCCTTGAGCGCGCCGGCAATCCCGACGACATCCACGCCGTCATGCTGGTAGAAGCGCTGGTCCTCCACCGCCACGAAGGCCTGGCCTACGTAGCGAGGCAGCGTCCGGATCGAAACGATGGTGCGCTTTTCCTTTCCGAGCTCGCCAATCAACGAGCCGTCGCGAGCAAACACGAGCGACGACTGTGGCGGCACGATGATCCGCCAGGCTTCGTTCGATTCTCGCTCCTGCGCCGAAAGTCGGGCCGCAATCGACAAGACGATCGCAACGACGACTGAGGTGCGCCGGAACATTCGCGGGCCAACCATAGCGCGAAACATACACCTGACTGCCTCGAACGTACCTTGCCAGCGACCCAGGCTCCGGCACTGTGACAGCGATCACGCGTTTGGCATTCCGATGGCTGCGAGACGATGGCACCTTTCAGCATGGCATCGACGCTCGACCTGGCGATCGTCCAGTTCCGGCCGCGTAAAGGCAACTACGCCTCGAACATCGCGCGCATCGGCGGCCTGCTCGCGCGCGCCGCCACACTGTCGCCCAGGCCGGCCGTGGTACAGTTCCCCGAGACCGCGGCGACGGGATACTTCGTGGAAGGGGGCGTTCGAGATCTGGCGGTCACCGCCGGCGAGCTCGCGCGTGACCTCGATGCGGCGTATCGCCAAGCGCTGCGCGAGCCGCAGCCGGTGGACGTCGTGCTGGGCTTCTACGAGAAGTGGCGAGACACGCTGTACAACAGCGCCGCGTACGTCCGTCTCGGTCGCGGGGAGCCTGAAATTCTCCACGTCCATCGGAAGAACTTTCTCCCAACGTACGGGCTCTTCGACGAGGAGCGGTTCGTAGAGCGTGGCCTTGAAATGCGGGCGTTCGACACGCCATGGGGGCGTGCCGCGATTCTCGTCTGCGAAGACGCCTGGCACAGCCTTTCGGGGACCGTGGCTGCCCTCGACGGCGCCCAGCTGATCTTTATTTCGTCGGCTGCGCCGGCGCGCGGTGTGTGGCCGCGTGAGGACGCAACTCCGGGCCCGGCGTCGGTGGCGCGATGGGAGCGCCTAGTGCGCGACATTGCCGAAGAGCATGGCGTGTTCGTGACGTTCTCGAATCTCGTCGGCAGCGAAGGCGGCAAGATGTTCCCCGGTGCGTCGATGCTGATGGGTCCGCGGGGCGATATCCGCAGCCGCGCTCCGGTCTGGGAGGAGGCAATGCTCCTCGCGACGATCGACCTGGGGGATCTCGCGCGCGCCCGGTCCGACGTGCCGCTGCTTGCGGACCTCCGGACCGCGCTCCCGCATTTGCGGGACCTACTGGACGACGTCGATCGCGAACACGTTAGGCCGCCGGTCGAGTGGGACGCGGTTCCGTCGAGCGACAATGGGGCCCAGGCCCCCGTCACGTCCGGTACGGCGCCGGCGGTGTCGCCACCGTCGTCGCTCGGAGCAGCTACCGACGCAGCTACGAACGGCGCCACCGTCGACGTGTGCATCGTTCACGGCGGCGAGGTAGCCCGCGGAGCGCCGCCGCCTCTCGACATCGATCCATCGCTTGTCGAGCAATGGTTGATTGCCTTCATTCGCGACGAGATGAAACGCCGCGGCTTCCAGCGCGCCGTCGTTGGCCTGTCAGGCGGCGTGGACTCCGCCGTGACGACATATCTCGCCGCACGCGCGTTGGGACCAGCCAACGTCGTGGCTGTGCGCCTGCCGTATCGCACCTCGAATCCGTCGAGTCTCGAGCATGCGCAACTCGTGATCGACGCCCTCGGCGTCGACGCCCGGACGATCGATATCACGGCTGCGGTCGATGGCTACCTGGCGACCGAACCCGATGCGGATCCGGCGCGACGCGGAAACGTCATGGCGCGAGTCCGCATGATCGCGCTGTTCGACCTCTCGTCCCGGTATCATGCGCTGCCGCTCGGCACCGGAAACAAGACCGAGCGACTGTTCGGCTATTTCACCTGGCACGCGGACGATTCGCCGCCGATAAACCCGTTGGGAGACCTGTTCAAGACCCAGGTGTGGGCACTCGCGCATCATCTCGGCGTTCCCGAGGTCATCGTCACCAAGCCCGCGTCGGCAGACCTCATCACCGGGCAAACCGACGAGGGCGACTTCGGCATCAGCTACGCCAAGGCAGACCAGATCCTGAACTGGCTGTTGTCCGGCTACACGCCGGGTGAACTGTCCGGCCGCGGGTTCGACGAGGCCGAGGTGGCCCTGGTTCAGCGGCGCCTCGCCAGTACGCACTGGAAGCGGCGCCTTCCCACGGTCGCGATGCTCAGCGCCACCGCGATCGGCGAATCGTATTTGCGGCCGGTGGACTACTAGGGCGTCACCGCGTAGTCGGTGTCGGCGCGGCTGCACCGGGCTTCAGCACGATCGTCACGATGCTGACAGCGTTCGGTGCAAGCGTGCCCGGTGCGTGCTTGGAAACATCAACCGTTGCGATGTCGTTAGGCTGGAGCGCCCCGACGCCCGACGGGAGTGCCGGCGGCCGAGCGGATGGCGTTTTGAGCAGGACAACCTTGTGTTCGGCCGAACCGGCCGGGCGAACCTCGGCGACGTGCAGCTCCGTACCCGTTGTCGCTCGCTTCTCGAGCTCCCCTGCGGCTGTTCTCTCGCGCACCGAGCCCCTGTCCTCGACGGTCGGGGCTCCGCCTGGCCGCTTCATCGGTCCGCCTTCGCCCGCCGGTTTGGCCTCGGTGAGCACGACCGCGCCGGTAGCGGCCTTCACGATGAACAGGATTGTGGGCCCACCCTCCCCTCGCGCGACCGCTGGGAAATATCGGGACACCATTCCCTTGACGTCAGGCGCGGGCCCGACGACGGTCTGGACTTCGCCGTACATTCGTTTTGTCGCCTGATTGGTTCCGTCGGGGGCGACCGCTTCCGGTGACGGCATGTCACACGCCAGGAACACGACGGCGAGCGCCGCCGCAATGCCTAACGTGACGCGGGCGCCGACGAATCGCGGCCGATGAGCGTGCATGGCCATGATTCTCCTCGTGAGGGAAGACGTTCGCTCGAAGAGCGCCGGCGCGAGCAGGACGCCGGATCGCAGTCGCCGCTCGCACACGTCCAGCAGCAGATTCCCGTAGGCGCGCGAGTCGCGTCCGGCCGCCAGCACGCGCGCATCGCAGTCCAACTCGACGGCGAGTCGCAGTCGGCGGACGAGCCACCACGCCACAAAATTCCACGGCGTGAGCACCCCGATCAGGGCGGCGGATTGCAGCAGCAACGGATCGCGGGCGCGCACGTGCTGGCGCTCGTGCTCGAGCATGAGCCCGCGCTGAGCCGGGGGCAGCGTCAGGGACCACTCGGGCACGACTATGCTCGGCCGAAGTGCGCCGATGACCGCCGGGCCGGTTGCCGCGGCGAGCCAGACAGGCTGCCCGTCGATGACAACCTTTCGCCAGCTTCGGCGTCGGCGAGCCAGCGCCCATGCGGTTGCGACATAACCGGTCACCGCAAGGAGCACGGCCGCCATCCACGCCCAGCCCAGCGCCACGCTCACGGTGCCTAACGACCTGGATTCCGCGCGGGCGATCAGCTCCGCGATGCCATTTTGTGACGCGACCCAGATCGATGGAACACCGGTGCGTGCTCGGGCGTCGTCGCCGACTCGCGCCGCGACAGCGGCCTGCGCGAGGCCCAGCCGCGGCGCCGCCAGCTGCCAGGCCGGTATGGCCGCCGAGAGGGTGAGGGCGAGCATCCAGATCCAGCGGCGCTGTCGGAGCGCTCCACTCGTGGCGCGATCGAGCAGGCTGGCCGCGGCCGCGAGCGCAAGCGACACGATCAGGGCATAGGTCATCCAGAGGGCGATCATCGCTTGTCTCCTCGCAGCCGCGCGTCCATCAGCCGGCGAAGCTTTTTGATCTGGTCGTCGGAGAGATCCCGATCGCTCACGAGCTGTGTCAGCAACAGTTCCGGCGACCCGTTGAACACGGTGTCGATCAGTCGCGCGAGCGCGCTCCGACCGGCAACGCGTCGTTCCACGAGCGGGAAGTAGCGGTGAGCCTTCCCCTCTCCGCGGTGGCCGACGTGGCCCTTCTCCTCCAGCGTGCGGAGGACCGAGAGCACGGTCGTATACGCGAGGTCGTCGGGAAGGCGCTCGCGCACTTCGGCCACAGTCGCCGACCCGCGGCTCCACAGCACGGCCATGACGTCGAGCTCGCGATCCGTAAAGGTGATGCGCATGGGTACTATCTACTAGAAGTTTAGTAGATAGTACGCAGCGACAGCCCGTCTGTCAACTAGTTTTCTAGTAGGTTGGCATGTGTGCTCGATTCGAGCCGCAAGAATCGGGTTGGCGACCGGTCAGCGAAGCGATAGATCTCAGCCAGCACCTATTGCAATCGCCATATGGAAGAGGGCTCAATGGATACCAAGGACTACATTCGGGTCGAGTCGGCCCTTGCCTTTCTCTCGAAGAACCGTGAGACGCAGCCATCGCTCGCCGAGGTGGCCGAGCATGTGGGGTTGAGCGAGCATCACCTGCAGCGGCTGTTCACGCGCTGGGCCGGAATCAGCCCAAAGCGGTTCCTGCAGTTTCAGACCATCGAGAGCGCGAAGACGCTCCTGCGCGATTCTCGCAGTGTGCTCGACACGACGTACTCGACGGGCCTGTCGAGCGGTGGCCGTCTTCACGATCTGTTCGTGACACTGGAGGCCGTGACCCCGGGCGAATTCAAGTCGGGCGGCGCAGGCCTAACGATCAGGACGGGCTTTCACGATTCTCCATTCGGCGAATGCCTCATCGGCGTTACCGATCGTGGCATTTGTGGACTGTCTTTCGTCGTGGACGGTGACCGGGCGGGCGCGATGGCCGATCTTGAGAGTCATTGGCCGGGGGCCACGTTCGTCGAGGATCAGCGCGCAACGCGGCTCACGGTACGAAAGGTGTTCGCGGCGTGGGAGGGGCACCGGCTGCAGCCGAACGCGGCATCAGGCGGAGTGGACGTGTCGCCGACACCGCTGTCTTTGCTGGTTCGCGGGACAAACTTCCAGGTGCGCGTGTGGCAGGCGCTTCTTCGCATTCCACCCGGAGCGGTCGCCACATATGAGGATGTCGCGTCGGCCGCTGGACGCGCTGGTGCGACGCGAGCAGTCGGGTCGGCGATCGCACGCAACCCGGTTGCGTATTTGATCCCCTGTCACCGCGTGATCCGAAAGACCGGCGCGTTCGGCGGCTATCACTGGGGCGCCGCACGAAAGGTCGCGCTGCTGCTTCGGGAAACAGCGGCTGCGTACGGCGACGAGCCAGCTGCCGCTGCCGGACGACCGACCGCTGCGATTCCGGAGAGCTCCGGACGGCGGTTCGCGTTCGCCGCCGGGTGAACATTCCACGGGCGCCGCGAGCCGTTCTCGCCGCGGCGCCTAACGTCGGCCTTCCCTACCGGCCGGGGGCCTGCGCACGGCCCCCGGCGGTCATGCAGCGAACGCGAGACTCACGGCTCGTCGAGCGTTTCGTTTCAGAGCTCGGTGCACGGCTCGAGCGTAGCGTACGAAGTTCGCGCCCGCCCACGGATATCGCCCGAAGAACTCGTGTGGGAGCATATCGCCCTTGAGACGATTACACGGGGCGCACGCCGTGACCAGGTTGCCCGGAGTATGGGGCCCTCCCTGCGAGACCGGGTATACGTGATCCAGCGTCGCGACGTCGAGCGCCAGCGGAACGGCGCAGTAGACGCAGCGTCGGCTGCAATCGCGCATGGCAGCGTGTTTGAGCGCACGCTTGATGCCGGTGTCGTGGAAGTGCCGCGCGCGGCGAGAAAGTCCGCGCGGTGTGCGGGGGAGCGTGACTCGGTGGAGACCACGTCGAGACATTGCACCTCGCTGTAAAAGAAAAAGCCCCGCGACGGGGCAGTTGCCCGTGCGGGGTGGCGGGAGCGGAGACTCCGTGGCGCGTGCCGCTGCGTACTCGTTGGCGGCCCCGGCCTACACAATGGTTGTGTGCGTCGATCGCTCATCGGCCTCCGCGGCCCTGAAGTCTGTGAGCTTCACGCAGTCACATGAGTGCAGTCAATGTGCCAACCGCGCAAGCCCTGACTTTCTCATCTCTTGTAAAATCGACGCATCAACATTGTTCCAGGTTACGCGCGAGACGTCAGCTCGCGGCCGCGAGCTTTCCGAGGCGACGTGCCGGGTCCCGGAGCGCCGCGATGATTCTCGCTGCCATGGCGTCGAGGAACGTGCGGTCCGGCATCTGAGACCCCGGGAATGGCAGCGGAATGTCGAAGCCATCGTCGTTCCGTCGCGGTATCAGGTGCACATGATAGTGGAACACGTTCTGTCCCGCGGCTTCCCCGCTATTGACCACGAGGTTCATGTCGCCACAGCCGGACACGTCGCGAATGATCGGCGCGAGACGCATGCTGACGTCGAACAGATGCATGGCAACGTTCGGCGGCACGTCGCACAGCGACTCGTAGTGGTCGCGCGGTACGACCAGGACGTGACCGCTGTTCACCGGCTGAACATCCATGAACGCGATCGCTTGGGAATCCTCGTAACAGACCGACACTTCGGCGGCGCCCTGAATCAGGTCGCAGAAGATGCAGTGAGCAGCAGTCCTGGACATGCACGTCTCGAAGAGAGGGACCCAAACGAAGCATGCACCAGTGGTGCCAACGAGCTTGCCCTCCGGCAGCCGATCGCGGGATCAACGTTCGACACGCAGTTGCATCGGCGCCACAGCACCAGCACAACGATTCCCGGCTTCCGCGTGTAAACGCATGGATAGCCCGCGCCGCTTGGTCATGCGGCCGCCGGGTGCGCGCCGGTCCGACCGACCGAGTATCTTTCGCGCGCCGAGGGTACGGCATTGTTGCAGTTCGTGCCGGCGGCGATTCGTCGGATATGCACCCGCACACCTTATTCTGGAGATCGCCTTGGCCACTCAGACGCGCGGCGAGAAGAAGGGGCTGGCCGGCCTGAGCCGAGACCAGCTGGTTGCCGCTTACCGGACCATGCTTCTGTCGCGCAAGCTCGACGACAAGGAGATCCAGCTCAAGCGGCAGAACAAGATCTTCTTCCAGATCTCCGGAGCCGGCCATGAAGCCGTACTAGCGGCGGCCGGGTTGGTTCTTCGCCCGTCGTATGACTGGTTCTTTCCGTACTACCGTGACCGGGCCCTTTGCCTGACCCTCGGCATGACGCCGGCGGAGATGCTCTACGAGGCAGTCGGCGCGGCGGTCGACCCGAACTCCGGCGGCCGTCAAATGCCGAGTCACTGGGGGCACAAGGCGCTGAACATCGTCTCCTCGTCGTCGCCAACCGGTACGCAGTTCCTGCAGTCCGTCGGCGCGGCGGAGGCGACGCTTCGCGCGAAGCTGCTCGACATTACGAACGGCTTTCGCGATGACGAAATCGTATACGTCTCCACTGGCGATGGCACCACGAGCGAGGGCGAGTTCTGGGAATCGCTGAACACGGCGGCGAACCTGAAGCTGCCGGTCGTATACCTCGTCGAAGACAATGGGTACGCGATCTCGGTCCCCGTCGAAGTCAACACCGCGGGTGGATCGATCTCCAAACTCGTCAGCTCCTTTCCGGGGCTGTTGGTCCAGGAAGTCGACGGGTGCGATTTCCTCGCGAGTCACGCAGCGATGTCAAAGGCGGTCGACTACGCTCGCGCGAGAAAGGGCCCTGCCCTCGTGCATGCGCACGTCATCCGTCCCTACTCGCACTCGCTCTCGGATGACGAGGTGATGTACCGCCCGCCGACCGAGCGCGACGCAGATGCGGCACGGGACCCGGTGACGGTATTCCCGCGCTGGCTGGTCGAGCATGGCCACGCGAGCGATGACGAGATCGCGTCGATTCGGCAGGAGGTGGACGAAATCGTTCTGGCCGCCACGGACGACGCGTTAGGCCAGCCGCAGCCTGGGGTGGATTCAGTCTACTTCGGTGTGTACTCGCCCGACGTCGATCCGACGAGCGAGCAGTTTGACACCGAGGACGATCCGCAGTTCTCCGGGAACGAGACCACGATGGTCGATCTGCTCAACGCGTGCATGAAGGACGAGATGCGGCGCGACGAGCGCATCATCGTCTTCGGCGAGGACGTTGCCGACGTATCGCGCGAGGAGTACCTCGGCCACGTGAAGGGCAAGGGCGGCGTCTTCAAGGTCACGTGGGGGCTGCAAAAGGAGTTCGGCGGCACCCGCGTATACAACTCGCCGCTTGCCGAAGCGAACATCATCGGTCGCGCGATCGGGTTGGCGGTGCGCGGGTTCAAGCCGGTCGTCGAGATTCAGTTCTTCGATTACATCTGGCCGGCGTACATGCAACTCCGCAACGAGCTGGCGACGATGCGCTGGCGGTCGAACAACAACTTCTCGTCGCCGGTCGTCGTCAGGGTCACCTACGGCGGCTACATTCGCGGAGCAATCTACCATTCGCAGACCGGCGCATCGTTGTTCACACACTGCCCCGGGCTGCGCGTGGTGTGTCCGGCAACAGCCCTCGACGCGAACGGGCTGCTTCGGACCGCGATTCGCTGCGACGATCCGGTGATCTTCCTCGAGCACAAGCACCTGTACCGCCAGACGTACAACAAGGCGGCGTATCCCGGCCCGAACTTCATGATTCCGTTCGGCAAGGCGAAAACCGTCCGCGAAGGGACGGACGTGACCGTCGTGACATACGGAGCGACGGTGCAGCGTGCGTTCGCGGCGGCGAATCAGGTTGCGGACCAGGGCATCTCGGTCGAAGTCATCGATCTGCGGTCGCTGTCGCCGTGGGACCAGGAGACAGTGTACGCGTCGGTGCGAAAGACGAACCGAGTGATCGTGGCGTATGAGGATTCAATCTCGTGGGGGTACGGCGCGGAGATCGCAGCTCGCATCGCCGACGACTGCTTCTCATGGCTCGATGCGCCCGTTAGGCGGATCGGCTCGACCGACACGTTCGTCGGCTATGCACCGCAGCTCGAGGACGCGATCCTGCCGCAGGTGGAAGATTTCAAAACGGCGTACGAGGAGATCACGAAGTTCTAGACGCGGAACGAGCCTGAACTGCACGCGACTGCTACAAGGAGGGCCCGGCTCGCGCCGGGGCC
>DATCGG010000119.1:0-11372 GCA_036509075.1 Gemmatimonadaceae bacterium | reverse complement strand
CGGGACACAAGACACCCGCCCCCTCCGGAAGGATGAAGGCGCACGAGTGGGCAATGAGCCCGAACCCGCGCGCTGCCAGTGCGAACGAGAATGCCGTGAGCTCGGACTGCAGTGCGACGACTGGGCCGTGAGGTGGTTCGGCGTAGCGGACCACATACTGCGACCCTGGCAACTCGCACGAGAGAAGCCGGTCCACCTCGCCAAACACCGCATGGAACTGCGACGATGGTTCACCTCGCTCATCCAGGTGGAACGTACACCAGGGCGGGACGTCCAGAACTCTCTTCATTCGGCGCGTCGTTACCTCACCCACTTCGTGGCGAATGACAAGCGGGCGCCCTGCGTCCTTCGTACCCCGCCACTCCACCGTCGCGATGTGCTCGAGCTCGATGCCGTCCATGAGCTCGTGGATGATGCGGATACCCGCGACCGGCGCGACGCGTGTCACGGTGGATTCAGCGAGCACGCTGCACCATCCGCGCGAGGCGACGTCGCACTTTGAGCGCCGACACCGTCAGGGAACGCACCGGGCGGCGCCCCAGCACCCTGTCTTCGCCGTTGGTCCGCACGTGCGTCGCGACGCCAATCAGACGGTCGAGGGGTACCGGCGGATCGACATTGATGGACGCGTCGCCTCGCATCACGATGCTGTCGCGTCGCACCGCGATCGCACGATGCAGCACCGGTTCCCCGTCGCCGGTCAGCGCGAGCACGACATCACCCACTCGCACGCCGTCGCTCGGCATTGGGCCCACACGCACGAGCGCCCCGCGCGGGATCGTCGGCAGCATGCTGCCGCCAGGCGCGCGAACGTGCAGCGCCGCGCCAGCGCCCACGACGTCGCGCGTTAGGCTCACCAACGCATCGCGGTTCAACGTCCACGGCCGCATGTTCGATGCGCCGGCTGGAGCCTGTGGCCCAACCTCCGATCGCGCCACGTAGGCACGTGACGCACTGACCAGAAAGCCAAGCCGTCGGCGTAGCCGCGCCAGGGTATACCGTACGAGCGCGCGGCCGTTGCCGCGCACGCGGCGCGGCACCACAAAGGCGCCGAGGAGACGGGCCCGGTCGAGGTTGGAAGCCGCCAGCGCCAGGTGGCGCCAGATCGAATGCGTGTCGCGTCTCCCGCGAGCGTCGATGCCCAGAGCGCCTAACGCCTGCCAGTCGCCGCGTGCCGCGCGCTCGACCAGCATGCCTCGCTCTGCGGCCCACGCCACGTACCGGCCAAGCCCTGCCCTCTCTGCCGCGTCCCGGGCGCGACCGCGCGCCGCTTCGGACATCGTCGCCCAGAGCGTCGCAAAGTCCACCAGCCATAGAAGCGGCGGGAGCTGATGAGTGGCGAGGTGTGCCGCTAGATATGGCGCGACGAAATCGCCCGCATGCACCGGAAGCTCGACGCCGGCAATGACCGCGCGTGCCGAGAGCGCCGACGGCGTCCGAAGATGTGCCAGATGGTCTGAGACGAGCCACGAGTGCAGCTCGAGATGGTACTCGGACCCGTCGGAGATAGCCGACCAGGATTCGTGCCACGGAGCCGCTCCATCCACGCTCCGCCATCCCCGTCCGCGAAGCGTTGCCGCGGCGTGCGCTCGCTGCGCCGCGGGAACGTAAAGGTCGATGTCCGACATGCATCGCACGAACGGATCGCCGTAGAGGCGATCGCCTAACGGCAACCCCTTCAGCACGACGGCGTCGACTCCGACCGCATTGAGCGCCGTGGTCGCGTCACGCGCGAGCTCCAGCTGGTGCCCGCCACGCATGTGTGCCGCGATGGCGGCGCGCCGCCACGTCGCGGTGATCGCGGCGTCGGCGTGGCGTCGGATGAACAGTCCCGACCGGCTCCAGGCCAGTGGCGCCAGCAGCTCGCGTGATGCAGCGTCGAACACCAGCGGCCAATCCGCGCGCGCGTCCTCGGGCCCCGGGCGGCCGAACGCGAGGCGAAGCGCGACGGCGAGCGCATCGCGCGCATCGAACATCACGAGACGTTCCCTCAAAGGGCCCAGCGCCTCACGCATCGTCGTGGCCTCCGTTCCCACCGTTCTCGGATCCTCCACCGACGAGCTCGCGTAGGCGCCGCACGGCCTTTCGCGGATCGGCCGAGCTGCGTCGCTCCGCGCCATAGTATGAGTAGTAGTAATGTCCGTAGCTGCCGTAGTACGCGCCGCTCCGCATGTCCACGTCATTGAGCACGGCGCCTAACAAGCGGCCCCGCACGGAGCGGACGTGACCGAGGGCGCGCCGGACCGCGTCGCGCTTCGTGCGCTCGGTGCGGATCACGAGGATGACGCCGTCGACCATGGTCGCGATGACCGCCGCATCCGTCACTGCGAGTAGCGGTGGCGAATCGAGCAGCACCACGTCAAAATGCGCCTTGGCGTGGTGAAGGATTTCCTGCATCCGCGTGGACCCGAGGAGCTCGGCCGGGTTCGGCGGGAATCGACCACTCGCAACGACCGACAGGTTCGGTACGCTCGTCTCATGCACCGCATCCTCCAGGGCACTCTCGCCGATGATGACCTCCGAGAGCCCCGGCGACCGTGGAACGTTGAATGCCTTGTCCAGCACCGCGCGGCGCAGATCGGCGTCAATGAGTAGCGTACGCTGCCCCTGCTGCGCGAACGTGATCGCGAGGTTCGCGACGGTGGTCGACTTGCCATCCGCGGGGCCCGGGCTCGCTACCACAACGGCCTGCGGAGATTGCTGGGCGCGCGCGAATGCCAGGTTCGTCCGCATGGACCGATACGCCTCGGCGACCGGGGACCGCGGATCGGCGTGGGTGATCAGGCGCGACGACGTGGCGTCCGCCACGCGCCTGCTGTGTCGTTCGGCACGAATCACCGGAATGAGCCCGAGCAGCGGCAGCTCGAGCTGGTCGCGCAGCTCGTCCGGCGACTTCACCGAGTCGTCAAGGCGGTCCAGTCCGAAGGCCAGGGCGACCCCGAGTAGCAGGCCCACGAACGCCGAATAGGCGATCGCACGCTTCCTGTTAGGCGACACGGCGAACGTCGGCAGCGTCGCTTCGTCGATCGACTGAACGCGGCCGCCGTCGACGGATTCCGTTATGCGTGCGAGCTGGAACTCGGACTGCAGGTTGTCGAAGGTGCGCTGCATTGTGCCAACAGTCGCCGTCAACCGCGACTGCTCCGCCTCGAGCTTCGGGTACTTCTCCGTCTCGAGTCGCATTTCGGCGATGGTCTTGTCCAGCGAGCCGAGTCGTGACTCGAGCGCCTGCACGTAAAGCTGGCTCGCGCTGCGGAGGTCTTCCTTCGTTCGTCCGATGAGGCGCTGTACGGCCTTCACGTCGTCGTTTGCGTCCGTGCGGCCGCGCGCATAGAGCGTCTCGCGCTCCTTGATCAGGTTGAACCAGCGATCGTAGAGGTTGGCGATGTACCGGTTCTTCTCGACGGCGTCGGTCCCCACGAGCCGGCGCAGCTCGTCGTCCGCCGTATCGGCCGCGGTCAGCTTGCCGACGAGCGTGTAATAGATCTTCTGTTCGACGAGACCTGCCTGCTTCGCGTCCTCCATGCGGTGGATGCTCTGTACGAGCGCCGACTGCTCGGCGTTCACATCGCCGATCTGTTCGCGCTCCTTGAAATCCTTGAGCGCTCCCTGCGCCGAATCGAGTCGCGTGCGTTGGTCGCGCAGCGACGAGGCAATGAACTGACTCTTCGCGCGCGCATTCGTGCGCTGCAACTCGCTCGAGACTTTCGCGTATTCGCTGGCAACGGTGTTGGCGACATCGCGCACGAGCTGCGGTTCCGTTGCGACGTACGAGATTTCGATGATGTTCGTCTGGGGCAGCACCCTGGTGCCGATCGCGTCGCGAACCTCCGCTGCTGCGGCGGTGAGCGGCAGGATCTCGAGCAGCACACTCTGCTCGCGGATCTCGGGGCGTTCCGGCACAACGAACCTCACACCCGCAGCCGCGATGGCCGTCCCGTAGGGCGCGCTAGCGTAGCGAATCGCTCCCGAGCTCAACGCGTACGCTCGATCGGAGAACGTCACGCGCAGGTCGCCGGGCGGCGTCGTCGAATCGACCATCGGTGGCACACTGCCGAACAGGTCCGCGCGCTCCAGGTTCGTCGGCTGTACGATCCGCAACCGCAGCCCGAGTGCGTTCACGACACGCTCGGCCACCATGCGGCTCTTGATGACCTGCTGTTCCGAGACCATCGGATCGATGCGATAGTCGTACGTCGGCGCGCTCGTCTGAACTCCGGCGATCGGCGAGGTGGCATTTTCGATCCGTACCGTCGTGGCCGCGCGGTAGATGTGCGGCTCACGGAGCGTTCGCCAGATTCCGAACCCGACGAACAGCACGAACACGATCGGTACCGCCCACCAGCGTCGGCGCACCGCACGCACGAAGTCGCGGATGGAGAACGGCTCGCCGCCGGAGAGACCGTCGTCGCTTGGCGCGACCGGAGCGAGGTACGGAGCTCTCACGGGTTGTTGCGCACCAGGAACGCGATGTTGAGAATGGTCAGGAGCAGCGACGCCACGGTCAGTGTCAGCCCAAGGTTCTCACCCGTCAAACCCTTCTTGCGGGCGACGACGACGACGTCGTTGGAGTAGAGCACGATTCGGCCTGCCGCACTGCCCTTGAGCCCGGCCTCCATATCGACACGAAACGCTTGACCTTCGCGAATCACTCGTGTGTCCTTGAGTTTCGCGCGGTCGGTCGGGCCGCCGGCCACCGTGAGGAACTGTAGCAGGCTTGTGCCCGGATCGACCGAATAGACGTTAGGCGAGCGCACCTCGCCGAGCACAGACACGCGAATCATGGGCTGCACGGAGATCTCGGGGCGCGCAAAGCCGCGCTCCACGAGCGCGAGTCGCAATCGGTCAGTGACGTCCGTCGGCTCGAGACCTGCAGCCTTGATGACGCCGAGGCCGGGAATCTGAACGTAGCCGCGCGCGTCGATCGGGTAGTCGCCACTCAACTCCTTGTCACGAAAGACGGCGATCTTCAGCAGATCGCCCGGCCGCAAGACGCCGACCCGCCGGCTCGGCAGGGTGTCCTGCACGGGCGCCGGTGGCGGCGGCACGTTCTGCGCGCTCGCTGGCGTCACGCGCAGCAGCGTGGCTGCAACCGTTCCGAGCGCGAACGCACGCATCCACGATCCCACGACCGTCGACCACGGCGATCCACGACGCACTCGTCCGCCCCGTTGCTCTGGCCAGGAGTTACGGATAGCGAAAGGCATAGGATCCGCTGACGATTGCCCGCACATATAGGGCCGCGGCGTTTGACACGTTCGCGGCGTTCCGAATCTGCGCCAGCTGCAGTCGAATGGTACCGAGTATCGGATGCCCGAGATAGTCCGCGCCAACGTCGCCCACCAGGGCGGACTGCACTTCGGGCCGATCCGGCGTTACGGCTGGGAATGGTTTCCCCGCGTTGCCGTTGGGACCGTTCGATGGCCGCTGGTCGATGCGCAGGCCACCCTGCCGCCATGTGCCGAGGCTGCCCCCAACGCGGAGTCCTCCGCCTATCCACGTTTCGGCGGAAACACGAAGCTGATCCGACCCCGGGCCAAGTACCGAGCCCAACGGTTTGTCGTACTGCTGATAGACGTCGGTGTAGAAATCGCGCATGTAGGTATAGCTGTCGATTCGAGTGAACTCAGCTCGAACATTCGTGGCAGTTCCAATTGGCAGCGGAGCGGAAGCGAACAACCGCCACGCGAGCTGATCGGCCGTATTCTTTCGATCTTGCTCATCGATCTGCACGTCGTCGACGACAAGTTCCGCGCCGACGTGCCCGCGCCCGATCCTCGCTCTGACCCCGCCAAACACCACGAGGTTGTCGCGCCCCTCGGTGCCGGTCCGCCCGGTGTCGTTCTGCGTGATGATGTACGGCATGACCGGGTTTGCGTAGGCCAGGTCGAAACCGCCGGTTGTGCGCGAAGACAGAATCGTCTCACCGAGCGACAGCTCGAGGCCGTCGTTTGGCTTGACGGTGAGGATGTGACCGTACAGCCATCGGTTGTACCGTGTGTCGGGCGTCCCTGGCTGAAGGCTGTCGAGCTCGGCCGTCATGGTCACATCGTTCACCGACGCGATGATCGCGCGCACCTCGGCCACACGCCACCGGATGCCAAGCTCCAGGCGATCCATGAGCGGCCCATTCGCGGACAGCGCCATCGACTCCCTGTCCTCGCCTAACCACGCCGCCCAGCTTCGGCCGAAGGACAGGTCCACCCGGCCTAACGCGGCGTTCACGTAGGACTCGCCGGCGTCCACGATGCCTGAGGTATTGCGGAGGGCCCGCTGTCGAACCGTTGGATCGTTGCGCTGCGAGGTTTGCCCATACAACTCGCCGACGATCACCAGCTTGTCAGACGCCGACCACCCAGCCCGCACGCGCGCGTCCCCCACGACGGCCGGCGTTCCCTCTTCCTTCGGGCGAACGCCGGCCCAGAGTGGTTCGAATTCCCCGCGCCCGAGCGCCGTGCCGCGAATGGTCGCTTGTCCGCCCAGCCGGAACGTCTCGAGCGTGTCCTGCGCCGACTCACGCACCGCAGCCGCCAGATCGGTGGCGACGTCGTGCGGCAAGTCAGCCGCCCGCCGTCTTGTGAACCGTGCCGCAAGCGCCGCGGCGACGGGGCCGGCACACGAGGGGCTTTCGGGAAAGCGTGCGATGGCCCGCTGCACATCGCGCACGTAGAACGGCCGATGCGGGGAAATACGCGCGGGTCGACATCCGACGCGATCGAGCGCGGCCAGTTCGGCGTAGGCCGGATCGCCGGGTGGCAGCGTCGTGAGGGCGTGCGGAGGCGACTGCGCGGCCGTAGCGCGCACGCTCGCCACCGTTCCGCAGGCGACGATTAGACACCGCGCGCATCGCCAGAGGCAACCCGCGCCACCCGGCGCGTTGGAACCGATGGTCAACGTGATGGTGGCAGAACAGGAGAATTTTATGCGGCTGCGACAGCGAGGGCGGCCAAAGGTGAAAGCAAGCGCTGGGCCACGGTCGAGACCGATGAAGATGGAAAACGCCGACCACGACGAAAAGCGCCCGACCGCGCAAGGCGCGGCCGGGCGTTGCTCGGGCTCCGGTTGACCGTGAGTTAGGAGATCAACCGACCGCCGTCGGCTTTCGAGGCGCCGCCCCTCCGGAAACGGCGTCTGCCGCGTGTTTCCGGTTCGCGGCAAGCGACACCACCCGAGCGCGACCGCGGCTGGCCCGCGCCGTCGCGTTGCGGGTGTCAATGACCAGCACGGCGTCATCGACGATCTGTTGATAATCGATCTGAGAATGGTCGGTCACAATCACGACCGCATCGGCCTTGGCCAGCTCCCCGGCCGAGAGATCGACGCCAATGCGCTCGCGTTGATCGCCACCGCCGTCGTGGTCTCCGTCGCGAAAGCGCGGAATGAACGGGTCGTGATGTACGACCTCGGCGCCGCGCTCCTCGAGCAGGCGGATTACGTCGAGCGCCGGGCTTTCGCGGATGTCGTCGATGTCCTTCTTGTAGGCGACGCCAACGACGAGAACCCGGCTCCCGTTCACCGCCTTCCGATCGTCGTTGAGCGCGATGGCGACCTTCTCCGCGACGAACGCAGGCATCTCGCTGTTGATCTCGCTCGCGAGGTCGATGAAGCGCGTCTTGTAGTTCAGCGTGCGCATCTTCCACGCGAGGTAGTGAGGATCCAGCGGGATGCAGTGTCCGCCGATTCCCGGCCCCGGCGTGAACTTCATGAATCCGAATGGCTTCGTCGCTGCGGCTTCGATGACCTCCCACACATTGACGCCGAGCTTCTCGCAGACGATCGCCATCTCGTTCACGAGGCCGATGTTCACCGAGCGGAACGTGTTCTCGAGCAGTTTCACCAGCTCGGCCGCCTCGGTCGTGGAGACGGGAACGACGGTGTCGATGCACGAGGAGTAGAGCGCCACGGCAACCTCGGTACATGCGGCGGTGATGCCGCCGACGACCTTTGGCGTGTTCTTGGTGTGGTACTTGGGATTGCCCGGGTCGACGCGCTCCGGGCTGAACGCAAGGAAGACGTCCTTTCCGACGGTCAGGCCTCGCTCCTCGAGCTTCGGCTGCATCACCTCGCGTGTCGTTCCCGGGTACGTCGTGCTTTCGAGCACGGCGAGCATCCCTGGATGCGCATTGCGCGCGATTGCCTCCGTCGCGGACTGAACGAATCGCATGTCGGGATCGCGAGTCTTGCTGAGTGGCGTCGGTACCGCGATCGAGATCGCATCGCAGCGTCCGAGCGCGCTCTCATCGGTCGTCGCCTCGAATCGTCCGGCCTTCAACATTGCCGCGACGTCGGCGGCGGCAACGTCCTGGATATGCGATTCGCCGCGCATGAGCAGCTTGCACACGCGTTCGCTCACGTCATAGCCGATGACGTGAAAACCGGCCTTCGCGAACTCCATCGCGAGCGGCAGGCCGACGTAGCCGAGCCCCACGATGCCGACGGTGGCGCTTCGGTCTTGAATCCTGGAGAGGAGTTGTGCTTTGACTGCGCTCATCGCACCCACGGATAAGTGAACGATCGAAATGCCGCGACGGTCAGCGTCCGTAAAACGCGCGCACCGCAGCGATGACTTCATCGAGCTGGCTCTGGGTCAGCTCCGGGAAGATCGGCAACGATATCACCTCTGCCGCCGCACGCTCGGCCTCGGGACAGCTCCCCGGCTTGTAACCGAGGTACGCGAAGCAAGGCTGAAGGTGGAGCGGGAGCGGATAGTAAATCGAAGTGCCGATACCCCGTTCCTTCAAAAAGGACTGCAAATCGTCGCGGCGGGCAACGCGGAGCGTGTACTGATTGAAGATCGAGACATTGCACCGTTCCACATACGGCGTCTGGACATCCGCGAGATCGGCGAACGCGGCGTCGTAGTATGCCGCGTTCGCTCGCCGCTTCGCGCTCCACGCCTCGAGATGCCGCAGCTTGGCCGACAGCACGACTGCCTGCAGGGCGTCGAGGCGACTGTTGTATCCAACCTCGTCGTGAAAGTAGGTCCTCGCGCCGCCGTGAACCCGGAGCCGCTTGAGCCGCGTCGCGAGCCTCTCATCCTGCGTGAGCATCATGCCGCCGTCGCCGTATGCGCCGAGGTTCTTCGATGGGAAGAAGCTCAGGGTCCCAATCGTCGCACGTTCGCCGGCCATGACGGACTTGCCGCCAATCCGACGCTCGGCGCCGATCGATTGCGCGGCGTCCTCGATGATCGGGAGGCCGGGAGCAGCCTTTTCCACGAGCTCAAGCGCGGCCATCTGGCCGAAGAGATCCACCGGAATGACCGCTTTCGTGCCGGGGCGAACCGCGGCCGCAATCGCGTCGGGCGAGATGTTGAACGTCTTCGGCTCGATGTCCACGAAGACGGGAGTGGCGCCGACGTTATGCACCGTCCCCGCTGTCGCGAAGAACGTGAACGGCGTGGTGATGACCTCGTCCCCTCTGCCGATGTCGAGCGCGCGTAGCGCCAAGAGAATCGCGTCGGTGCCATTGGCACAGCCGATGGCGTATTTCGTTCGCGATAGCGCTGCGACGGACTGCTCGAGCTGTTCAACCGGCTGACCAAGGATGAAGAGCTGATCGTCGACCACGCGCATGAGCGCGGGCACGACCTCGTCCTTGATTGTCGCGTGCTGCGCGCGAAGGTCGAGAAGAGGAACAGGCATATGACTGAAATCGAATCGGAGAATGGAAAGCTAAAGCGAGGCGCGTGATCCTTCGGCTGACGCCTCAGGATGACACGAGTGTCGTGCGCGTCGTCAGCGGGATCGGCACGTCGCGGCCGGTCTTCGCGGACTCGTAGATACCAAGGATCAGCTCCAGTGATTTACGCCCTGCGCGCCCATCGGTCTCGGCTTTGGCCTCGCCGCGGAGCACCGCGAGGACGTTCCGGTAATAGCCCTCGTGACCGAAGCCGTATACCGACGGCGGATTGGTCGCCACCGACTCGACGAGCTTGTCGTCATCGTCATAGTCGGCGAACGACCAGTGTTCCACGCGATTCACTGCGGTGCCGCCAACCTTCACCGAGCCTTTCTCGCCGAGGATGGTGATCGAGCCCTCGAGATTACGAGGGTAGGTGAGCATGGTGACCTCAATGACACCGAGCGCGCCCGACCGGAACTTGAGCACCGCGATTCCGGTGTCCTCGGACTCGATGCGTCGCGCCAGCGTCGCCGTCTTCGCCATGACGCTCTCGACGGGGCCGACGAGCCACTGGATCAGGTCCACGTAGTGCGACGCCTGGTTCATGATCGCACCACCGTCGAACTCCCATGTTCCCCGCCACGGCGCCTGGTCGTAATACTCCTGCGGTCGCGTCCAGCGCACCGTCGTGTTGGCCAGATATATCCGGCCGAATCGCCCGCGATCCACGGCGCGCTTCAACAGCTGGATCGCGGGATTCAGTCTATTCTGCTTGACGACGAAGAGCTGCACGCCCGCGGCGTCGCACTCCTTCACCAATGCGTCGGCGTCCTCGAGCGAGATCGCCATCGGCTTCTCGCAGACAACGTGCTTCCCCGCCCTGGCGGCGAGGATGCCGTGCTTCGGGTGAAGGCCCGATGGCGTGCATAACGCGACCGCGTCGCAGCCTACCGACGAAAGCATCTCATCGAACGATTCGAACGACGGGACGCCGTATCGCTCGCCCGCCTCGCGCGCGCGCTCCGGGATGATGTCGCACACGGCCGCGAGCTCGAGGCCGTCGATCCTTTCGATCGCCTCGAAGTGATTGCGGCTGATGCGCCCACAGCCCGCGAGCGCGATGCGAATCGGCGCTGGATCAGTCACGGTGCTTCGGCGAGCCGCAGGGTGTCGTCATCTCGTTCGTAGTTCGTGCCGCAGGCGGAACAAGTGAGCGAATCGGGAACGGGGAACCGAGAACCGTGCTTCGTAGGAGCCTCTGTTCCCGGTTCCCTGTTCCCGGTGTCCGGCAGTTTCTCTCCGCACCGGCACATCCATCCAACTTGCCGAGCGGGCACTCCGGTCACGAGCGCGAACGATTTCACGTCCGTCGTGACCACCGCGCCCGCACCAACGAACGCATACTCGCCCAGTGTCACGCCGCATATCACCGTCGCATTGGCGCCGATGGTCGCGCCACGCCGCACCAGGGTGCGCTGATATTCGTGCTTCCGCGACACCGCGCTCCGCGGGTTGATCACGTTCGTGAAGACCATGGAGGGCCCGCAGAACACGTCGTCCTCGAGCTCGACTCCTTCGTAGATCGAGACGTTGTTCTGGATCTTCACGTTGTTTCCGATGCGCGTGCCGGGCATCACGACGACGTTCTGCCCCAGGCTGCAGCGCTCGCCGATCACGGCACCCGGCATCACGTGACAGAAGTGCCAGATCTTGGTGCCGTCGCCGACGGACGCCCCGTCGTCGACGTA
>DATCGG010000118.1:0-14231 GCA_036509075.1 Gemmatimonadaceae bacterium | reverse complement strand
GTCGAGCTTCAGGTACGACGACCACGCAACCAGCGCATCCCGGCGAAGCTGCAGCCATTCGAGCACCAACGCCTGGTTGAATCGTGCTTCGGGCAACATGGAGTCGATTGCGACTGCGCGGGCGGCGGATGTGTACGCCTCGAGGATCGACCGTGGATCCTGGAAGTGCCCGGCGCGCGCCAGCAGCGCCGCGGCCAGATCGCTCTGAATGCTGGCCCTTGACGGCTCTACACGGGCAGCGGCTCGCAGCTGGTCGATCGCCTCATCGAGATTTCCCCAGACCACATTCCACGAGGCGGCCGCGTGACCGCGGCTTGCGTCGGATTCGGATGACGCGCGAGCCGCCCGCATCGTCCCCGCCAGCTTCGACAGCTGCGGGTACTGCGGCCACTCTCGAAGCGGCGCGGTGCGGCACACCAGCCCCACGACGAGCGAGTCGTTAGGTACTGCCGTATCGCACGGCGCGTACGCAAACCCGCCGGTGAGCCGAGCCCTCATCACGCGATGCGGCCCGACCGCCGCCGCCAGACGCCGCAGCTCCGAGCTCTTCGTTCGACGATCGGCGGCCACCACGACCCCGGACGCGACAAGACCGCCGACCACCGCGGCTGAAAGAAGCGCCGCCGGCAATCGGCCGGTCCTCGTCATCCATGAAACTGCCCCGCTCCGCCGCATGGGACGTGTCCATGCGCACGCAGGTTGAACCGCAGCTCAGCCTGCGTGACGCAGAATCAGCTTGGCGAACGTCTCCCGCACCATCGTGAACTCGTTCTCCGCTATGCCCCGCTTCGCTGCACGCTCAACCTGACGCAGCGCCTCGACCTCGTCGGGCGCAAACTCGCCGCTCCGGATTGCCGCCTTGAGAAACCGCGCCGTCTCACTCGACTTGAAGAAATCCGCCGAATGGGCGCGTGCTGCCAGCTCACCCGCAGCAAGCCATTTCCCCGTGCCATACCAACGCGAATCGAGGAAATCGTGCAGATGCTCATCCGCGGTCACCGCGGCGGCTTTGATCGAGCTGATCGAACCCCCGGTGTTGATTCGTTTACGGAGCTCCCCGTACTCGGCACGCGTCGCATCGCTCAGGGTCACCGAGTCGAGCAGCTCGACCATCTCCGTCACCAGGCGACCCGCTCGCTCTCGATCCCCGACCGCGATAGCTACCTCGAGATCCGTGGCCCGGGCACCGAGCCGTAGCGCCGCCGTCGTATCGACGAACGTCGAGGGACCGCCGCGAGTCGCTGACCATCGGGGCTCATCCAAGCCTGAGCGAAGCGCCATGGCAAGCTGCGGCCGGCCCGTGAGCGGTTGAGCGATCGATTCCGCACGCATCGCGAACGCAGCATTGGCGAGATTCGTCTCCACCCTCGGGAGCACCGCAATCAACAGTGCGGCCGCTGCTGCGAGCGGAGCGCCAGCCGTCAGCCACCTCGACCGGCGAATAGGCACCGGATCGGCGGCCGGACGAACAGGAACCGGATCGGGGACCGGAAGCGGAATTATTCCCTCTGCCTCGAGATCGGCGCGCGCCCTTACCGCGTCGGCGTAGATCTCGAACGCTTCCTCCGAGTCCGCCAACAACCTCACAACACGTTCTCGGTCGGCTCCGGAGAGCTTCCCGTCGATGAACGCTGCTACCAGATCCGGATCGAATTCGTCAGTTGCGGCCATTGGTCTCTCGGTGATGTTCGCTGCGCGGTTTCGGGCCGCTGCGGCGCGGACATCCGGCCCCTCTTCACTAATGTTTGACGGACGCCGATCGTCGTTTCCGTGGGTCAGGGTCCCGCGACGTGCAGCCAGTCACAGTCGTCCGGGCCGATCCCCTGCGATGCCAAGTCTTTATGCAAGGTGTCGAGGAGCCGCTTCATCCGCACATAGAGCGGCTTTTGAGGGATGCCAACGTGCCTGGCGACGTCGGCGATGCTGAACCCCTCGAAGAAGTGGAGACGGACGATCAGCGCATCTTCGTGGGCCAACCGGGCAACGGCACGACCAAGTGCCGCTTTGGCCGCTTGCAGGCGGGCGTCCCGTTCGAGGGCGAGCACGCGGCCATCCGTTGCATCAGACGACGGGACGTCATCGACAGCGGCACCATTCTCCACGCGTTTCGGTGCACGGTGGGGCAGGCTCGCCAGCAGCCTCCTGAGCTCCGCGCGGTCAACCTTCAGCCGGGTGTCCTGGGCGAGGAACTGGCAGGCCTGCTCGAAGGACAGCTCGTCCCGATACATGGCCGCCTCGAGGCGTACCGCCACCTCTCCGTGCCGCTTCGCTTCCGCCGATGGGCGCCACTTGCCCCAATGCTTGATCCGATGGTCGCGGAACAGATTGCTGATGACGACCGTCAGGAACGTGGTCTGGCTGCTCGCCCCTCGGTATTTGCGCAGCACCGCGTAGTCGTCCTGCAGGAGCTTGAGGCGCACGTCGGACACGAAGTCTTCAGCATCGGCGCCTTGCACGCCGTTGCGCCGACAGACCGAGCTCGCGATACGGTTGATGACGTCGAGCTGCTCGACGTACCATTGTCGCGGATCCATCACGCTATGTGCTTGCTCCGTCGCGCCAGCGCTCGAGCGCTGCGACGCGGTCCTCGAGAGAACGCATCTGGTCCGTCGGCGTGGCCTCCATGGCCACGACCGGCGCAGCGGCGCGACCGGCCTCAGCGATATTCACATTCGCGCGCGTTCCCGCTAGACCCAGAGCGGTTTTTCCGGAGGATGGCGGCGTGACATTACGTGAGGAAAATCTCACGAACGCGCGGCCCGGTGCCCCGAGCCACAGGACGCGGAACAGCCGCTCGCCCGGTGGCATCCGGAACGGGCTCCGGGCGAGCAGCAGGAAGCCCACGCCTAACAAGCTCAGACCCGACGCGGCCATCACCAGCCTGCCTAACGAGCGCTGCGTCGCGTCGCGCGATTCGGTTTGCACCACTTCCGCCTTCGTCCCTAACGAGAACCCGACGTTCAGCGACGCGTTGATAAGCAGAAACGCGATGGGCAGGAGGAGTACGGCAGCGATCACCGTCTTCCGCCGCCGGCGTCGCGTGTCGGGATCCGCCCTGAGCTGTTGGCGCTGTGCCTCGCGCTCGTCCACGGTCGCGCGAAGCCCGTTCAGCACGTCATCGGGTCGGTAGCCGATCACCGCCAGACGTCGAGCCTCCGACGATACCATCAGCGCTCGAGTGATGACGACAGCGCCAAGGAAAGAAGCCGGGATGCCGGCCCACGCCGTGCCGACCTTCCGGCTCAGCATCTCGAAGAAGAGCCAGCTGATCATCGTGAGGAACACGATTACCAGGCTCAGGGTCCCCGCCTCCTGCGCGAACAGGCGAATCGGCACCGGAATCTCGGGCGGCGCGAGCCGCGCGTCGTCGATGGCTTCGACGAGGGCTTCTGCCGTCGCGAATCGCGCCGAGGGCTCCTTCGCCACGCAGCGGTCGATCGCGGCGCCGAGCGACTCCGGCAGATCGGGGCGGAGCGACGTCGCGGGAGGCGGCGTTTCGGTGAGCTGCTTGACGAGGATCTGCTGCGTGGTTTCGCCGGTGATCGCCGGACGACCGGTGAGCGCGAACAGGGCGACGAGGCCTAACGAATAGAGATCGCTCCGACCGTCGACGACGTCGCCCGACGCCTGCTCGGGACTCATGTACTCCGCCGTTCCGACGACCTCACCGACGCGCGTCAGGCCCTGCGTGGCGGCCTTCCCCGTCTCCTCCACCTTGGCGGTGATGGACCGCGAGATCCCGAAGTCCATGAGGAGCGCGCGGCCCGTCGCGCGCTCGAGCATGATGTTGTCGGGCTTGATGTCACGATGCACGACGCCGCGGCCATGCGCGTACGCGAGGGCATAGCCGATGTCCTGGAGGAGCCGCACGACGCTCCGCACCTCGAGTGGCCCGGCGCGCTTCACGCGCTCCGCGACACTCTCACCTTCGACGAACCCCATCGCGAACGCCAGGACGCCGTCCCGATCCTCGACCGCGTGCACGGGCACGATGTTCGGATGCGAGAACGACGCGGCCGTGCGCGTTTCTCGAAGGAAGCGCTCGCGCAGTGACGAATCCTGCGCGAGCTCCGCGGGCAACACCTTGAGTGCAACGGGTCGGTCGAGCCGAAGATCGCGCGCGAGATAGACGGCACCCATGCCACCGCGTCCGAGCTCGCGCTCGATGGCGTAGCGGTCGCCAAGCTGTTTCCGGATATCGGGCAAGTCGCTCGTGTTCGTCATCGATGGGAGACAGGCGCCACAAACATGCGACGCCCAGAACGTCTCCGCACGGGCTCCGCCGCGCCTAAATACGCAGCGGCTTGACGTCGCCGGCCGCCGATGTCAAATTCGGTAACCAATTGGTTACCAGTATCCCGTCCCCCGACCGATGGCCCGAGCCCGCGCGAGCATCGATGTCTTTCATGCCGTCGCCGATCCCACCCGGCGCGCGATCCTCGACCGCTTGCAGGGCGGCGGGATCGCGGTGGCCGAGCTGGCGGCGGGGTTCGCGATGAGTCGACCCGCGGTGTCGAAGCACCTGCGGGTGCTTCGAGACGCTCGGCTCGTTCGCGAAGACAAGGAAGGAAGGCAGCGGGTCTATCGCCTCACGCCAGGACCACTCCGCGACCTGTCGTTGTGGGTCGAGTCCTACCGGAGCTTCTGGGCGGCGAACCTCATGAGCCTCAAGCGCCACCTCGAAGGTGGAAGGGAGTCCAACCGATGACCGCCGCCATGCGCGCATTGTCGAACGTCGACGCCGGGGTCGTGAAGGCCGAGATCGAGATCGCGGCCGCTCCGGCCCGCGTGTTCCAGTCACTCACCGATGCCAACGAGCTCGCCGCCTGGTGGGGCTCCGATGACATGTAATGATCTTGAGCCCACGGCGACGGGCACGCGATTGCTCGTCACGCATACCGGGTTCGCCGGTCGCGACATGGCCGCAGCGGGCACCGGCGAGGGATGGAAGCGAGTGCTCGAGTGGCTCGCCGAACACATCGCGGCCTAGACCGATGGCACCCAGCCAGGTGCGTAGATCCGTGACCAGCGAGTCATGGCATCCTTGTCGCCCACAATGCGACCCGTCGCCGGATCGACCTTGAGCTTGCGACCCGTCTGATGCGCGATGGTGCCGAGGTGGCAGAGCATCGCCGTCTTCGCGCCGTCCGAGATCGGTGCGTTGAGCTTCGCGCCCGTGCGAATGGCATCGACGAAGTTCTTCATGTGCAGCTCGGTGAGGAAGTCGTCGCCCGTCGTGTTCAACGCGTCGCCCTTCTCCGTCGCCACCGACTCCTTGATCACCTTGTTCTTGAGGTCCGCGAGCACCCAGCCATCCTGATCGATGATCAGGCTACCCCCGGTGCCTAACAACATCGTCCCGCGGCCGCGACCATACATCGGGAGCCCGTTACAGCTCTGGCCGTGCCACACGATCGTCTTGCCGTCGGGGAACTCGAACATCGCATCCTGCGTGTCGGGGAACTCCCAATCGTCGGTGAAGTGATTCCGGTGGCCGTACGAGAGGACCGTGGTGGGATAGTCGACGCCTAACAACCACCGCGCGACGTCGATCTCGTGCGTGCCGTTGTTGCAGATCTCGCCAGTGCCCCAGCGCTGGAACCAATGCCAGTTGTAGTGAACGACGTTGTCGTGGTACGGCGTCCGGGGTGCGGGCCCCTGCCACAGCTCGTAGTCGAGCTCCCGCGGAACGGGGGCTTCCTTTCCCTTGCCGATGGTCGTTCTCGTGTTCGCGTACCAGGCCCGCGCGAGGTAGGGCTTTCCGATCATCCCTTCCTGCAGCGCCTGGATGGCCTCGAAGAATCGTGGCCCCGAACGTCGCTGCGTCCCGAGCTGGACATGCTTGTCGTACTTCGACGACGCCGCGATCAGCAGCTCGTCCTCGTGCGGATCGTGCCCGCTCGGTTTCTCGAGGTAGACATGCTTGCCGGCTTTGAGGGCGAGGAGCGTCATCGGCGTATGCCAGTGATCCGGCGTCGCGATCGCGATCGCGTCCACGTCCTTGTCATCGAGCGCTCGGCGAAAATCGCCGATCACCTTCGGCGACGCGTCGGGCCGTGTGCGCTTGATGGCGTCGATGCCTTTGTTGACCACGCGCGAGTCGACGTCGCAGATGTACGCGACTTCCGAGTTGTCGAACTTGGCGAAGTTCTGCGCGTGCACGACGCCGCGTCCGTTCACGCCGACCACGGCCACGACGACTTTTTCGTTCGGGGACTTTCGGGGGGTGGATGCGAATAGCGGCGCGACGCTGCGGGAGCCTGCCATCAGCCCGAGGCTCGCTGCGGACGTGGTTTTGATGAAGTCTCGCCGATCGATCCCGGAGCCATTCGAGTCCATGGAGGTTCTCCAATGTAGTGTCATCCCGAGCGTAGCGAGGGATCGCGGTCGTCCCTATAGAGAGCTCTCTGCCGGGATGATTGCGATTCCTCGCTGCGCTCGGAATGACTCGGCTACTTCAGCTCACGAATCTTGATATCCCGAAACCAGACCACGTCGCCGTGGTCCTGCAGCACGATCTGCCCTTTCCGTCGCACGGCGAACCACGACGGATACGTCTTGTACTTGCTGGCGGCAAATGCCGAATCGAAGGGCGCGGTGCCCAGGTCGAACTCCACGACCTTTTCGCCATTCAGCCAGTGCTCGCCGTGGTGCCCACGGAAGATGATCGACGACCGATTCCACTGGCCGGCTGGATTGACGTGCTTTCGATCGTTAGGCGCGAACATGTCGTAGAGGGCGCCGGAGCGATGGCTCGGGACCTTCGTGTCCTCGGCCTTCTCGTCGTCGATGAGCTGATACTCCCACCCTTTGGCCGCATGCGGCGGATTCATGGCCGTGGAGAGCGCCTCGGCCACGTTGTATTTCACGCCGCTGTTCCCTGCCTCGGCGATCTTCCATTCCCACGCGAGCTCGAAGTTCTCGAAGCTGCGATCGGAGATCAGGTCCATGCCGGTGAGCGGCTGTCCGTCGGCCTGCACCGGTCCCTTGCCGTGCTCGACGTGCTTGATGGCGCCATTCTCGACGGTCCAGAGGCCTGGCGGCGTCGTGCTGAACCCGAGCCCGTGCCAGCCGGCGAGCGTTTTGCCGTCGAACAGCAGCTGCCAGCCATCTCGGGCGTCAGCGGCGGTGAGCACGTTAGGCGCGTGCGCGGGTCCCCGGGTAGTCGCGGACGGCTTGGCGGATTGCGCGCCGGCCACTCCGGCCACTGGGCACAGGCAGCCGAGCGCAAGAATCAGTGTACGGAGGGTTTGGTTTGGTTTCCGCATATCACCGCCCTTCCTGATGGTCCTCGCGCATAAGGTATCGACATCGGGACGCTGGACGGAACCACGAACGCTGAGTACGTACACAAGTGTCGCTGAACACGCTGAGCACACCGCACGTCTTTACACTGTGTTCTCAGCGTACTCTGCGTGTGGTTCCTCAGCGTACTCAGCGTTCGTGGTTGATTCGTTGTCGTCGAGATCAGAGTGATGTCGCCTCGCGCGGCACCAACGTGGGAGCAGGGGTCGTGATCGGCGCTCGTTCGAGACGCGGCGCGAGGAGATGGATGATCAGCCATCCCACGAGGTAGGCCATACCGCACACCATGAAAATCGGACCGTACTGCTGGCCGTTCGCGTCGAGTATGCGGCCGATCGTTCGCTGAAAGACAACGCTCCCCATCGCGCCGGCGAACGCACCGATGCCAACCACCGAGCCGACCGCGGAGCGCGGAAACATGTCACTCGGCAGCGTGAACACGTTGGCCATCCAACCCTGATGCGCCGCCGCAGCGACGGCCACCATGAGCACGGCGGTCCATTGGTTCGGCGCGTGCGTCACGAACGCGGTCGGAACGATGATGCACGCCATGAGCAACATGGCAGTTTTCCGCGCGCTGTTGACCGACCAACCCCGGGCAATGAGCCTGCTCGAGAGCCAGCCGCCGGCCACGGATCCGACATCCGCGATCACGTACACCACGATGAGCGGCAGCGCGAGCGCGGAGAGCTTCACACCGTACCTGGTATCGAGAAACTTGGGAAGCCAATAGAGGTAGAAGAACCACACCGGGTCCGCGAACAGCTTGCCGATCGCATACGCCCAGGTCTGGCGGTATCCAAGCAGTCGGACCCACGGTACTGCCGCCTCGTTGGCGTCCGGCCCATCGCTCCGAATGTGGGTAAGCTCGGCCTCCGACACACGCGGATGCGCTGCCGGATCCCGGTAAAGGGGGATCCAGAGCGCAAGCCAGAGCAGGCCGATCGCGCCGGTCAGGATGAACGCCCACTGCCAGCCCCAGCGCAGCGTAATCGCGGGAACCACGAGCGGTGCCACGATCGCGCCGGTGTTCGTCGCGGCGTTGACGATGCCGGCGGCCAGCGCCCGCTCCCGCCTCGGGAACCACTCTGCGATGGTCTTGAGCGCCGCCGGAAAAATCGCCGACTCGCTCAACCCGAGCGCCGCTCGTGCGATGGAGAAACCGGCGGCGCTGCGTGCGAGCGCGTGCGCCATGGCGGCGGCCGACCAGGCGACGACAGCAGCGCCGAGCCCGCGCTTGATCCCAACGCGATCGATCACGCGCCCCACGCCCAGGAATCCGAGCGCATAGACGAAGCTGAACCACGAGACGATGTCGCCGTAGTCCGTCTCGGACCACGCGAGATCGCGCTGCAGCGTCGGCGCGAGGATCCCGAGGACCTGGCGATCCACATAGTTGATCGTCGTGGCGATGAACAGCAGCGCGATGATCGTCCAGCGGTATCCGAAGCGGCGCTCGGTCATTGCACTATGTTGACGCAAACGCCGAGAAAACAAAAGCTCCCGCGGTGTACCTTTAAGGGACCGGAACGTCACAGGTCCCCCCATGTCCGAGCACATGCCGCCCGAGGACGACCCGATCATTCGCGGACTTCGCGAGGCGGGCATCAGGCCACTGCGGCCCATTCGCGCGGGACGCGACTCCCAGGTGCCTCGCTCGGCGATCCTGCTGATCGCCATCGTGCTGGTCCTCCTTGCGTTCCTGCCATTTCTGGCGGGGCGGCTCGCTGACTGGCTGTGGTATCGGGAGATCGGCTTCGAGCGCGTGTTCCTGACAAAGGTCGTCGCGCAATGGGTCCTCGGCGTGCCGACCGCGCTGCTCGCGTTCGCCGTTCTCTACGCCAACGCGCGCGTCGCGATGCGTGGCGACCCGCGCCCGGCACGGCCGCCCGTGACGCGGATGCGCGCGGGAGCCGACATGCGAGAGGCGGCGCAGGCGCTGCTCGCGCGCGGCATGGAATGGCTCGCCCTACCGGCGACTGCCGTGCTCTCCGTCGTGTTTGGATTAGCGGCGGCGAGTCAATGGCGCACGCTGCTGCAAGCGGTGTACGGTACGCCGTTCGGTGTCGCCGACCCGGTGTTTGGCCGCGATGTCGGCTACTACGTATTCACACTTCCGGCAATCGAGCTGGTGACGGGGCTGCTCTTCGGACTCGTGCTGCTCGCGCTCGTCGCCGTAGTGCTTCCGATCCACGTGTTCCGCGGCGAGATCCAGGGCTCGCCACGAGGCGTGTCCATCGGTCCGCGAGCTCAGACTCACCTCGCCGTGTTGGCCGGACTGCTCCTGCTATTGACCGCTGCACGCATCCACTTCGTGCGGATTCCCGGGCTGCTGTTCGGGAATCACTTGCCACTCACGGGCGCGAACTACGTCGACCTGCACACGCGACTTCCAGCATTGCATGTGCTGAGCGTCGTCGCGTTTGCCGGTGCGCTGCTCATCCTCTGGGGCGGCGCGCGAGGGCGGCTGGTGCCGATGGCGGCGCGTGTCGTCGTCGGCTACGTCGTGGTGTGGGTCCTCGCGACGCTGATCCCTGCCACGTACCAGCGGCTGGTGGTACAGCCTAACGAGCTCGCGCGGGAAACTCCTCAGATTCTCAATCACATCCGCGCGACACGCCAGGCGTGGGGCCTGGAGGGTATCGAGGAACACGAGCTCGTCACCGACACGCGCCTGACGCCCGCGCTGATAGCCTCGAATCGGGCGACGGTGGACAATGTGCGCCTGTGGGACCGCGAGCCGCTGCTGCAGACGTTCGGGCAGATTCAGTCGATCCGCACCTACTACGACTTCGTCGCCGTCGATGACGACCGCTATCACGTCGCCGGACAGCTCCGACAGGTGCTGTTGTCGGCGCGCGAGATGAACACGACTTCCCTCCCCACCCGCGGCTTCATCAACGAGCACCTCACCTACACGCATGGCATGGGAGTGACACTCGGCCCGTCGAACGCGGTGACTGCCGAGGGATTGCCGCTGTTGTTCATCAAGGACCTGCCGCCGGTGTCCAGCATCGACCTGCGTGTCACGCGACCGCAGATCTACTTCGGAGAGTTGTCGAACGACTTCGTGCTGGCGCCGAGCCGCCAGCGTGAGTTCGACTACCCAGCTGGTGAGGGAGACGCGGCGGCGTATTCGTCCTACGACGGACGCGCCGGCGTTCCGGTTGGCTCACTCGCGCGCCGGCTGCTGTTCGCGATCCGATTCGGCTCGCTCAACATTCTCCTCTCGGACGACCTCACCGACCGCACGAGGATCCTGTACTACCGCGACGTGCGCGAGCGCGCAGAGCGAGCGCTCCCGTTCCTCTCGTTCGACCGCGATGCATACCTCGTGATCACCTCGGACGGCCGTCTCGTGTGGATGCTCGATGGCTACACCACGTCCGCGCGTTACCCGTACGCGAAAGGGACGCAGGACGGCACGAATTACATGCGCAACAGCGTGAAGGTGACGATCGACGCCTACGATGGTGTCGTACGCGCGTATCTCGCGCTGCCGTCCGACCCGATCATCCGCACGCTCGCTCGCATCTATCCGGGGCTGCTGCAACCGCTGGACTCGATGCCCCCGGATCTCCGCTCGCACGTGCGCTATCCGGAAGACCTGTTCGGCCTGCAGACCGCCTTGTTCGCGACGTATCACATGGCGAACCCGGAGACGTTTTATCACCGCGAAGACCAGTGGCAGATTCCCGAGGTGTCGAGCGCGAGGACGGACTCCGAAGGGCGGTCGAGGTCCCAGGCGTTTCTCCGGCACATGGTGATGCGATTGCCGGGCGAGCGCGACCCGGAGTTCATTCTGATGCGGCCGTTCACACCGCGACAGAAGGACAACCTTGCGGCGTGGATGGTGGCGCGGAACGACGGGCCGCACTACGGCAAGCTTGCGGTCTATCGCTTCCCGCGGCAGAGCCTCGTCTTCGGGCCCAATCAGATCGTCAACCGGATCAACCAGGACACGGAAGTGTCCCGTCAGATCACGCTCTGGGATCAGCGTGGGTCCGAGGTACTGCGTGGCGAATTGCTGGTGCTGCCGATCGAGGGCGCCCTGATCTACGTGCAGCCGCTCTACCTGCGCGCACAGGGCGGTCGAATCCCGGAGCTCAAGCGCGTCATCGCCGCGCAGGAGGGACGCGTGGCGATGGCCGAGACGCTGGATGGTGCGCTGGCGGCGCTGCTGTCGGGCGGTGGGGGCGGCGCGACCCCGTCCGACGTCCCGATCGCGCCAGCGGCGACCGACACGACAGCGGAAGCAACGTTAGGCCCGGCGGCGGGCGCTCGCGGGTCGCTCCCGGAGCGCATGGCACAGCTGGCGACGCAGGCACGCGAGCACTACGACCGCGCGCGGGCGGCACAACGGTCCGACGACTGGGCGACGTACGGTGCCGAGATGCGGCGGCTCGGCGAGGTGCTCCGCCAACTCGAGGCGACACGAGCACAACGACCCTAACGTCGTGGTGGCGCAGGCTCGAGCGTTTTGCTTGACAACCCCTGTGCCACCGGTAGCTTCGGAAGATCGCACCCACGGCTCTGGTGGTTGTTTCGCGATCGGAGTGGACTGATGCCTAACGGAGACGGTTCGGGCGTCCCGGCCGGCCGAGCGCGGCGCCGGTTCGCGCCTGCCGGACGTCACCTCGCCCTGTTGGCCCTGTTCTATATCGCCCTCGCCGTCGGCATCGGGGCGCTCCAGCGCGCGTATCCCGGCGCCACGAACCCGATCAGGGATGTACCGCAGGGGCTGGTTACGGTCGAGGGGATCATCCGGGCGGTCACGGCGATGCTAGGCGCGCTCGCCCTCGCGCTCCCGCTAGCCTGGGTCTTCGTCATCACGCGGCGCCGGAAAGGGTTCTCCCAGTCGATCGTGCACACGCTCATCATCCTGCCGATCGCGGTAGCGGGAATCATGGTCGTGGTTCAGCACAGCCTCGAGCTCGCGTTCGGTCTCGCGGGCATCGCCGCCCTCCGATTCCGCAACACGCTCGACGACACGAAGGACGCGATCTACCTGTTCGTCGCAACCGGAATCGGCATCGCCGCCGCCGCCGACCAGTTCGCCATTGGCCTCGCCCTCTCCTTCCTGTTCAACGCGACGATCGTTGTGCTCTGGTGGACCAACTACGGCCGCACGCCGGCACAGGTGAAGGCGAAGCTGCTGCTCAGGCGGCTCCGACAAACGCGGGAGAACCGCATTCCGGGCGCGCCAGGCGCGGCGACAGATCCCCTGAACACCGTGCTGCGCGTGCACGTGCTGAACCCCGACGCGGCGCAGTTGACGGTGGCCGGGGTACTCGAGCGCGCGTCCAAGCAATGGGAGCTCACCGGCGTGACCCCCGGCACGAACGGGTTTTCGACGCTGGACTATGTCGTTAGGCTCCGAGCGCGGACGGTTCGAGGCGACGTGCTGAACGATCTTCGGGCGAGCGGCCGACCGGACGTCGTGGGCGCGGAGTTCCGCTGAGCGCCGCGTGGCACCCATGGCCGAAACGAGCCCTCGCGAGATTCGCTGCGACATTCGGAGTCCCGAATTGCTGCGCGAGTTGGTGGAGCGACCGCTTCCGCTCAACCTCGGCGCGCCCCGCCCCGAGCGTCGGTTTTTTCGTGATGTCTATCTCGACACGCCTGACGGACGGCTGCACCGGTACGGCATGAGCTGTCAATATCGCGTCGGAGGCGATGACCGCCGGCGCCTGACGCTCTTCCAACCAGGTCCGGACGCGTCAGCCGAGACGCAGCTGGCGCAGTCTCGCGCCAACGTCGATGAGGTCGACCCGCTGCGGGCGGTGTCGGGAGAGAGCGAACCCGCGCGACGCATTCGTGCGATCGTCGACCCCGCGTCGCTCTCGATCGCGTTCACATCACAGACCGAACGTCTGGTCCGCCGCTCGGTGCGCCGATGGCTGCAGTGGGCCGAATTCGATTTCGCGTACGATGTCGTAGCGGTCGAGCAGCACGGCGTCATTCGCCGCTTTCAGGAGCTCCGGGTCCGCCGACGCCGAACAGGCTTGCCACGCCTCGAGCGCATCGCAGCGGCACTCGAGGACGCGCACGGGCTGCGACCGATCCTCGTGAACCGTCTCGAGCGAGAACGACTGACGGCGGCCGGTGCGGCCCGCGAGGCGGACCGTCGCGCCGTTGGAAGCGGTCACGCGGTCGCACTCATCGTACTGGACCGTGGGACGATCGCGTGCCGAAACGAGGAAAACGGTCTTCGCCTTCCGATCGCGGAGGGAAGCGGTGACGGCGCGTGTCGGCATTTGCTCCTCGAGTGGTTCGCCAGCAGCGTCGGAGATTTGCGCCTCCTGGGCGACCTGCCCGCGAGTGAGGACCGCCCCCGGCTCGAGATCTGGTTGGTGACGCAGACTCGTCAGGCACGCACGTCCGGCGGTACGACGGACGGAGGCAAGCCGACGCTCTGGCTGTCGCTCGATGAGCTGATCGCACGCGCCGGCACGCGATCGCTGAGCGACCCTCAGACGGTGGCGGCGCTACTCGTCGCGGCGCGGTCGGACCTGCCCGCGCTCGGTCGCGTATCGACGAGCGCATCCGTCGGCGGTTCGTCCGCGCCGGTTGCATCGCAGGGCGCGCTGCAAGGCGAGGACGGCCCGCTTGGATCGGAAGCACAACTCCTGGATGCCGAACGGAGCCTTCTCGAATTCAACGGTCGCGTGCTCGCAATGGCCGAGGACAGGACCACGCCGTTGCTCGAGCGGGTGCAATACCTCGGCATCGTCAGCGCGAACCTCGATGAGTTCTTCGGCGTGAGCGTGATGGCGCTCAAGCGCGCACGCATGGCCATCACCGGTGAGCACCGCGTCGCGCAGTTGGGGGATCGGTTGGCGGCATTGGCGGTGGACGTGCGCGAGTTGCGCGCACGGCAGGAGCGCTGCCTGGGCGATTGCATGCGCGAGCTCGGCTCGCATGGT
>DATCGG010000117.1:0-5914 GCA_036509075.1 Gemmatimonadaceae bacterium | reverse complement strand
TGCCTCAGCGCTTGGCCGATTGTTGTCTTGCGCGCGAGAGCGTCCGTACCGACTGCGGTAGAAGTCGACGCACATCCGCCGCGCAACGACTGTGAGCCATGTCGTGAACGTTCCCGTCCCAACGGACGAGAAATGGCGGAGCACCCGAAAGTCGTCAGACCGGAGCTGCTCGAGGACGAACGCGTAGGCATCCATGGTGCCGTCGTGTTCGGCCGCGACCGACCGGGCCACGTGCATAAGCAGACGGCTATGGTCGGCGATCAGCGAGCGCCAGGCCGCGTCGCGCGCCTCGGCGTCGTCGCTGGTGAGCACGACTCCCAACTGCGATGGCGGTGAACCTTTCGGTCTTTCCTCCATTGGAGCGGCAGTCACGATGGTGGCTCCGAGCGCGCCAGCGTCCTGGAACGTACGACTCATCGCCGCCCCCGCAATTCATTGTGGCCCACCTCGAGGCTCGCCCGCGAATCGCCTGGGTCGCCGCGCCGCGATTCGCCGATGTATGGTGACTCGGGCAAATCGTTTCGCTTTGATGCCCTTGGTTTTTTAGGGCGAGGAGCTCGGAGAGTTTGTGACGAACGTACTGCCGTGTTCGCCTAGAGCAAGACCGTTGACCCCGCTAGTCGTGCTTCGCGCGAAAGTCGCCCGGTCACAAAAGCGAGACCGACCCGCCTGCTAGCCCAGCGCGATCGTCGATCCGTCGCAACTCCAGGACGAACGTCGGCTCCTGAGTCCCGAGCCGATGGGCGGTGACCGCTTCGCGCACCCGCGTGAAGCGTGGGTTCCGGCGGAGCAGCCACTCGCGGACGTAAAAGAACCCAATCACGGCGACTACCGTGGTCGCGAACGCGATTCTCCACCCCGCCAGCGGTCCGAGGATCGGGAACAGCAGGAGCAGCACGAGACCAATGAGGCAACCGGAGCGCGTCACGCGCTCGTAGTACCGCAGCTCGTCCTTGCCGACGATCGCCTCGAGGTCGTGCTCCGCCCGGGCGGCGGCCTCCTGCTCTTCGTCCTTTGGCGTGTAGCAGCGGAGGAGGTAGTCGCCTGCCGGAACGGCGGCAGCGCGACTCGCGTGCGCCGCGTCGGCCTTCCGCGTTCGATAGTACTCGACGCCGTCGACGACCAGCTTGCCTGACGGAAGCGCGAGGATCAGCGGGTCGCCGACTGGCGTTAGGCTCGCCAGTGTTTCGTCAGGCACCGGCTCGTCGATGTACACGTCGACGGGTCCGCCGCCGTCGGCACCGGTGTGGAGGACGAAGAGGTGGCCCTCCTGGGCGTCGCGGTCCAGCGTGTCCGAGAGGCGCCTGGACTCATCGGTCGACAAGGGCTGGGCGCCGCGTTCCAGATCCCACGCGCCGATCATGGCGACGTCAGTGCCGGCGTCGAAGCGTGCTTTCATGCCGACGTCAATCTACGACCTGCCCCTGCCTGGGACACCAGTCCCAAATGCCCGGACGGATTTCGCCCGACGGATCCCAAGTCCCGGGACACGCGCCTCATGTGAGCCGAGCCTCGCCCGCCTACCTTGCGCGCGTCGGAAACACCCACGTTCGCCCACACTGCGACTGCCTAACGCACAGTCGTCTGTCTTCGACGAGGACTCCTGCCATGAACACCACCGCCCTACGTCCATTCGGACGATCGCTCACGATCGTCGCGGCGGCGACCCTGTTCGCCGCCTGCGCCGACTCCGCACCACTCGCACCTCACTTTGGTCCGACCAAGGTTCAAGCCGCGTCGCTGCCGGGAACCGACACGGAGGGCATGGTCGCCACGCTCCAGCGTGTCACCGCCCGCTACCACCGCCTGAGCGTCGCGACGGATGACGGGTTCGTGCTGCTGCATCCGTGCGAGTCCCGCGGAGACGAAGGCCCCGTCGGAACCGTGTACGTGAACATCGCGCGGCTGATGGATGGCGCGATCGATCCGGAGAACCCCGATGCGCTGATCTACGAGCCAACCCGCAATGGAGACTTCCGCCTCGTCGGCGTGGAGTTCGCCATTCCCAAGGCGCTCTGGCCTGGCGCCGAGCTACCGAAGTTCCTCGGCGCCACGTTCCAGAGCGAGGACGAGTTCGGCGTGTATGCCCTCCACGCGTGGGTGTGGCGCAACAACCCCAAGGGGCTTTTCGCGGAAACGAACCCGCGCGTGTCCTGCGGCGGAGCCTGACATGTCGCGCCGCCCATTTCTTACTCTGGCACTCGCCAGTGTTGCGTTAGGCGGCTGCTCCGATATCGAGCCGGCGCGCACCGTCGCGCCGGCCGCGACAGCACGGTCCGCTGAGCCCAGCCGCCTCGACGACACGCTGCGGGCATACCTAACGAGCCACGGCTTCACCGGCCACGTCGCCAGCACGCTCGAGGCGCGACTCGGCCGCCGCATCGATCGTCAGCTCGCCGATCTGGGGCGTCAGCTCTGGTTCGATCCGATCCACGGGCTCAATGGCGACAACACCTGCGGCGGCTGCCACTCGCCGACGAATGGTTTCGGCGACACGCAGCCGATAGCGATCGGCATCGACAACAATCGGGTCGTGGGGCCGGACCGCAGCGGCCCACGGAACCAGCGCCGAACGCCGATGGCGATCAACGCCGCGTTCTACCCGACGCTCATGTGGAACTCCCGATTCTTCGCGCGGTCCGGCGATCCGTTCGACAACAGTCGGGGGTTCGTATTTCCGGCACCGGAGGGGACGACGCTCTCACATTTGCCCAACTTGCTCACCGCCCAGGCGTTCATCCCGCCCACCGAGCGAACCGAGGCCGCGGGGTTTCACTTCCCGGGCGGGAACGAGGACATCCGCGGCGAAGTCGTGCGACGCCTCAATGCGAGTGCCGCCTATGGCCAGCTCTTCGCGCGGGCCTTCCCCGAGGTGCGCGCCGGCCGCCCGATCGTATTCGATCACTTTGCGCGCGCGATCTCGGAGTTCGAGCTCACCCTCGTGTTCGCGGACGCACCGATCGATCGTTACGCGCGCGGCGCGCAGAACGCATTGACCGCATCCGAGAAGCAGGGCGCCGTCCTCTTCTTCGGCCGCGCGGGCTGCGTGAAGTGTCACGCCGTGGCCGGGCAGTCGAACGAGATGTTCAGTGACTTCAGGCAGCACGTGGCGGGAGTCCCGCAGATCGTTCCGTCGTTAGGTAACGTCGTCTTCGATGGCCCGGGCGCGAACGAGGACTTCGGGCTCGAGCAGGTGACCGGCAGCCCGGCCGATCGCTACGCGTTCCGCACGTCGCCACTCCGGAATGTCGCCCTGCAACCTGCGTTCATGCACAACGGCGCGTTCGTCCGGCTCGAGGATGCGATTCGCTATCACCTCGACGCGTTGAGCGGCGCCGCGAGATACACCACCTCACGACTCCCGTCGGATCTGCGAGGCCCTACGGGTCCGTCGCAGCCGGTGCTGGAGCGGCTCGATCCGCTGCTCCGCGCGCCCGTCCGGCTCAATGAGGATGAGCTCCGATCGCTCGTCGAGTTCGTGCGAGATGGGCTGCTGGACCCCGCCGCTCGACCGCAGCACCTACGGCGGCTCATCCCGGAAAAGCTGCCGAGTGGATTGGCCGGCCTCCTGTTCAGGTGACGCTGTGTTGCCTCACGCTGCACCGGGACGCATAATCGACACCTGACGCCCGACGCCGGGCGGTGTGGCACGCGCCGGCCCCATGATTCTCGGCGCACCGCAACAGGATCTCGTGAGCTCGTCCTCCCAGAGCGCGGCGACCGGCCTCACTGAGCTGCTCCTCCAGTGCCGCGGCGAAGGGAATCGCCAGGCGCTCGACCGCGTCTTCCCGCTCGTCTACGACGAGCTCCGGCGTATCGCTCACCGCCAACTCCAGCACGAGCGGGACGGGCATACACTCGTCACCACGGCGCTCGTCAACGAGGCCTACATCCGCCTCGTCGACGTCACCCGAGTCGAATGGCGCGATCGCGTCCACTTTCTGTCGACAGCCGCTCGGGCGATGCGGCGCATCCTCATCGACCATGCCCGTGAGCGCAACGCGGTGCGACGCGGCGGCGGCCAGCGACCCGTCACGCTCGACGAAGCGCTCATCCCCGTCGACCTCACGACGGAGTCGCTCGTGGCCCTCGACGACGCGCTCGAAGAGCTCGCGCAGCTGAACCCACGCCTCGCCCGCGTCGTCGAATGCCGGTTCTTCGGCGGCATGACGGAAGACGAGACCGGAGAGGCGTTAGGCGTCACCTCGCGGACCGTGCGGAATGACTGGGTCAAGGCCCGCGGCTGGCTTCGACAGGCGCTCGCCGCGGCCGATTGACTGTCGCATGAAGCCGAGCCGGGAGCGCTGGGAACGGATCGAGCGGCTCGTGGACGCTGCCCTCGATGTCCCGACTGCCGAGCGCGAGGTCTGGCTCCGAAACGCGTGCGGTGATGACGAGACCCTTTGCACCGAAGTACTCGCGCTGATCGATGCCGGCGAGCGCGACGACGCGTTCCTCGCCGCACCCCTGGCTGACGTCGCACCCGCACTGCCGTCCGACACGGCGCAGTCCGTGCCAGCGGGCGTGCCTTTCAACATCGGGCCTTACCGTGTCCTTCGCGAGATCGGTCGCGGCGGCATGGGCGTCGTCTACCTCGCCGAACGCGAGACACACTTCGCGCAACGTGTCGCGCTGAAGCTCGTGCGGAGCGGGTTGCCTTCCGATGACCACCTGCTGCGGCGGTTCGTCGAGGAACGCAGGATTCTCGCATCGCTCGACCACGCCAACATTGCCCGACTGCTCGACGGCGGCGTCACCGCCGATGGCGCACACTGGTTCGCAATGGAATACGTCGAAGGCGAACCGATCGACCAATGGTGCAACGCGCGCCGGTTGCCCGTGGACGCGCGGCTCGAGCTGTTTTCCGCCCTGTGCGAAGCCGTGGAGTACGCGCACGAGCGGCAGGTCATCCATCGAGACATCAAGCCGTCGAACATTCTCGTTCGAGCCGACGGGACACTGAAGCTGCTCGATTTCGGCGTGGCGAAGCTGATCGCCGATGACACGACCGCCACCGACGGGCTCACCCGCACCGGCACCCGGCTGCTGACCCCCGAGTACGCGAGCCCTGAACAGATCCGCGGGGATCCGGTCTCTCCGGCCAGTGACGTTTATTCGTTAGGCGTCGTGCTCTACGAGCTGCTGACGGGGCGCAGGCCATACCGTGTGCCGGGGCGGTCCCGCGTCGACATCGAGCGCGCGGTGCTGGAGCAGATGCCGACCCGCCCATCTGCCGCGGTCGCGCGTGAGCTCGGCGCTCGGCTCCGCGGCGCGCTCGACGACATCGTGCTGCATGCCCTCGCGAAGAGTCCCGAGCAGCGATACGCGTCGGCGAAGGCGCTTGCGGACGACATCAGACACCACCCGGACGGTAGCGTGGTTGCCGTTCGGGCGCGACGCTCGCGACGCCGTCGCACGGTCGTGCGGCGCGCTCTCGTGCCAGTCGCACTCGTCGTGACGGCGATCGTCGGATGGAAGCTCGTCGCCCGTCCATCCCGTGCTGTGTCGCCTGACGCGACATTGCCGGTGACGGCCATCGGGCTCGTCGCGGACTACCGTGATCCCGCCCGCACGCCCATCGCGCGGTCGCTCGCGGACCTCTTGGCGACCAACCTCGCGCGCATTCCGTCGCTACCTGTCGTCAGTACTGCGAGACTCTACGAGGTCATGGCGCAGCTTGGCGCCAAGGGAGGTGGCGACGACGCCGGCGCGTACAGCGTGGCCGCTCGCCGCGCCGGGGCGACCACGCTCATCGACGGTGGCCTCTATCGTCTGAGCAACGACTCGCTCCGATTGGAGCTTCGGCGTATCGACCTCGCGACTGGCAACGTGGTCGCCGTGTTCACCATCACGGGCACCGACATCTTCACCCTGGTGGATCTCGGCACCGCCAGGCTCGCGACTCACCTCGGCT
>DATCGG010000116.1:0-4709 GCA_036509075.1 Gemmatimonadaceae bacterium | reverse complement strand
CTTCCCCGACACGCCGCCGCTGCGCCCCGAGCCGTAGATGACGAGCGTCTTCGTCGTGATGATCTGCGCCTGCCCCCGTCCGCCCTGCGGCGGCAGCGTCACGCCCGAGAAGAGTGGGTCGCTCGACGTCTGCGAGACCATGCCGACGTTAGGCGCCCACCACTTCTTGTCGCCCGAGTTCATGTCGTAGGCCGTGATGCCGCCATACTCCTTCGGCTTCACGATCGAGACGCCACCAATCACCGAGCCCGCGTCGCGATTGTCGAAACCCCCTGCCCGGTCGCGCGACGGCTTGTAGTCCGCTGGCGCGGGGAGTGCGCCGATCAGGCCGCAGTTGTCGTGGATCGAGCTGTACGGGAACTCCGAGCACGGGTCCTTCTGCAGCTGGATCGTGCTCATGCCCGTCTGCGACCCGACGTACAGCATGCCGGTCTCCGGATCCACCGCGCCGCCGCCGTCGATGTTCACACCGCCACTCGCGCCCGGCGCGTACCACGAGCATTTGAGCTTGCTCGTTCCGTCGGTCGCCGAGCCGGGGATATAGTACGGCCCCATTCGGCACTTCTGCGCAAGCTTGAGGGCGGAGTCCTTGATGGCCGGCGTGTAGTCGATAAGGTCCGCCTCGACGAGTCCCTGCTGCGAGAATGGCGCGGGCTTCGACGGGATTGGCTGCGTCTTCGACGTCTGCTCTTGGGGTACGTCGCTCTGCAGCACCGGCGTCTCGGGCATCGGCCAGATCGGTTCGCCAGTCTCACGGTCGAACGTGTAGACCCAGCCCTGCTTCGTCGTCTGCGCGATCGCCTTGCGACGCTTTCCATTCACCGTGATGTCGATGAGGTTCGGCGCCATCGGCGTGTCGTAGTCCCAGATGTCGTGGTGCACCATCTGGAAATGCCATTTCCGCTTGCCGGTCTTCACGTCGATCGCGACGAGACTGTTGCCGTACAGGTTGTCGCCCGGGCGCAGGCCGCCGTATTCGTCCATGAGCGGCATGCCCGTGGGGACGTACACGATCCCGAGCTCCGGATCCGCGGACCATGTCGCCCAGGGGTCCACCTTGCCAACGCCCTTCGTGCCGACCTTCGTGCCGTTCTTCCACGACTCTGCACCGAACTCGCCGGGCTGCGGAATCAGGTTGAACCTCCACAGCTGCTTGCCGGTGCGAATATCGAAGCCGCGCACGAAGCCGGGAATGTTGTGCGCGCGGATGGGATAGTAGCCGTGGATCGACGAGTTCCCGACGACAAAGACGTCGCCGACCACAACGCCCGGCGAGCTGTTCGCGATCTGGCCTAACGAGGGATCGATGCCGACCGTGCCATCGGCGCCGGTCTTCGTAGCGGGGTCCCATTTCTCGCCCGGCTTCGCCTGTCGATATGGCGCGGCGTCGCTGATGATGAGCGCGCCGGAGTCATCTACCGCGAGGGGCACGAGCGGGAGACCGAGTCCGTCCATGAGATCGACGACACCGTTCTTGCCGAACTTCCGATCGGGCACGCCGGTTTTCGCATCCAGCGACGCGAGGTGATATCCCGGCGTGATCACGAGGACCCGCTCCTCGGTGCCGTCGGTCCAGTATGAGAGACCGCGTCCCGCGAACTGGCGTGGCGCCTTCTGCCAGCGAATCCCTTCATCAAGCCGCCACATCCAGAGCGTCTCCCCGTTCTCCGGATCGATCGCCGTGGCCACGCGCCGCGTGGTCGCGACGGTGAAAAGCCGCCCGTTGGCGTAGAGCGGCGTGGTGCGGTAGTACTCGTCCGAGCCGAAGGCGCCAGCGTTCCACTGCCAGGCGACCTGCAGCGAGTTGAAGTTCGACGCGTTGATCTGGTCGAGCGCCGAGTAGCGGCTGCTCCACGCGTCGCCACCCCAGTAGCGCCACTCGCCGGGCTTGTTGCCTCGAACGAGCTGCGTCCCCTGGACGGCGCTCGACTGCGTTGCCCACGAAGCGAGTAGGGCGGTAGCCGAGATCGCAACCAACACCGCAACGGAACGAACGGAACGAAGCCTCTGGCGGATGGAATGCTGCGCCATCGTGACGACCCTCGAGCTGAGGACGGGTGACTCGCGTGCTGTATTTTGGCACCGCCACAACGCGGGGCAAGGGATGTTACTTCGTTCGATCCCCGGGTTCTGATCCGTTCCCGGTTCCCCGTTCCCGGTTCCCTCTATTCCCGATTCCCGGTCTTCATGTCGATCCTGATCTTCTTCAACACCACGGAGTCGGCCGGCAGTGGTTCGCTGCCGCTCGGCAGATCGTTCAGCTTGAGCAGATACGCAATGAGGTCGGCGTACTCGTCAGGCTGCAGGCTGCCGGGCTCGTTCTTGGGCATCCGCGTCGTCACGAACTGATACAGATCGGAGAGCGGCTTCCGGTCCCACCAGGATGCGAAGGTCGGCCCTGTATGCGACGCGGGCGTGTGGCAGCTCTTGCATTGCATCTGGTAGGTGTCGCGGCCGCGCGTCGCCTGCTCGTCCGTGTACACGCCGGACGCGGTCGACCGCACTGACTGCGGGACTGACGACTGCGCCAGCGCAGGATGACTCAGCGCGGCAGCCACCACCCCAATGACAGTCGCGCCAGCCCAACGCATCAGCCGGCCCTCTGATCGGACGGTCTCATGCCGGTTATTTAGTCGTCGGTCAGCCTTGACACCACCTCCTGACGCTCCAACGTGATCACTGGGCGCCGCACCGCCCGCTGAACCAGCGACCTGGAGGTCGCAGTGATTCGCCCAATTGCCGTGGGGTTGCTCCTGTGGCTCACGGCCAGCGTCGACCGCGGCACGACCGTGGTCGACCGCGTGAACCCAAATGACAATCGCGCGGGTGCCGGGACGCTTCGAGATGGCGTGCTCACCCTGCGATTGGAGGCGCGCCTGGGGGACTGGCACCCCGATGGCGACGAGGCTCCGGGCGCCGAGCTTCCGGCGTTCGCGGAGATCGGGAAGGCGCCGCAGATCCCCGGTCCGCTAATTCGGGTGGCCGCCGGAACGCGAGTGACGGCGACCGTTCGGAACGTGCTGCCTAACGACACGCTGCTCGTGCACGGCCTCTACACGCGCGAGCCCGGTGGCCGAGCCGCCGCGCCGATCGAGCTGACGCCAGGCCAGGAGCGCATGGTCGAATTCGTTCTCCGAGTACCCGGCACCTACTACTACTGGGCGACGACCATGCGCCGGCCCCTTCGCTATCGCGTCCACGAGGACGCGCAACTGACCGGTGCGATCGTGGTGGATCCCGCCGGGATGACGGCTCATGAAGACCGGGTCTTCGTGATCGGCATGTGGACGGATACCGTCGGCAGCGCGGCGCCTCACGGCCGTCGGCGAGAGCTCGCGGTCATCAATGGCCGATCCTGGCCGAACACCGAGCGACTTTCGTACACGGTCGGTGACACCGTGCGCTGGCGCGTCATCAATGCGAGCGGCGACCTCCATCCGATGCACCTGCATGGGTTCTATTTCCGAATAGACGACCGTGGTGATGAGTTAACGGATACGGCCTACGCGGCGTCCGACCGCGAGCGCGCTGTCACCGAGCTTCTGCTGGCCGGCGCAACGTTCGGCCTCACATGGGTGCCGGAGCGAGACGGCAACTGGGCATTCCACTGCCATATCTCCGAGCATATCGAGCCGCGCGGCTCGCTCGGAATGCTGCCACTCCGCGTGGCAACACACGACGGGAACCACGCCATGCAAGCCATGGGTGGGCTGGTGCTCGGCGTGCACGTGTCCCCGCGGCGTGGGCAGCCGTCGACCGCCGACCGCGGTGCGCCGGGGCGGCATCGGTTCCGACTGGCGGTGGAAGAGCGACCCGGTGCGGTGACCACCGCCGGCCTTCGATTCGCGTTAGGTGACGGGTCGGCGCCCTTCGTACGCGACTCGGTGGGGCGTCTCGGGCCGCCAATTGTCGTGCGCGTCGGTGAGCCGGTGTCGATCGAGGTCGTCAATCAATCATCACACGCGACCGCCGTCCATTGGCACGGGATCGAGCTCGAGAGCTACTTCGACGGTATCGCGGGACTGAGCGGCACCGGCAACCGGCTCGCCCCGGTCATTGCACCTAACGACTCGTTCGAAGTCAGGTTCACGCCGCCGCGGGCGGGAACGTTCATCTATCACAGCCACGTGGACGAGGGCCGCCAGCAGCCATCGGGCCTGATCGGCCCGATCATCGTGCTCGGGCCGCGTGATCGCTACGACGCCGCGACCGATCTGGTCGTCGCGTTTTCGTCGCCAGTCGATTCGCTCGATGAGTCACGATCGGTGCTCATCAACGGGCGCCTCGATCCGCTGCCGCTCACCGTGAAACTCGGGACGTCGCATCGGATTCGGCTCATCAACATCACGACGGCTCGTCCCGGGCTTCGCGTGGAGCTGCGGCGCGACACGTCGGTGATTGCCTGGCGTCCGCTCGCGCGGGACGGTGCGGAGCTCCCGGAGCGCCGCAAGATCTCCCGGCCCGCAAAGCAGCCGCTCACCATCGGGCAGACGATGGACTTCGAGGTCACGCCACGCGAGCCGGGCGACATGCAACTCATGGCGATCGCCAACCAGGGCTTCACGCTGGGAACGTTGTTGCTCCGAGTCGTGCCGTAACGCCGCGGCGAGTCACCCTCAGCGACGCGTGAGGCGCATAGTCCAGACGTCCGAGTCGTCCGACGACATGGTGAGGAACACACGGCGTCCGTCGGTGCAGAACGCGACCCC
>DATCGG010000115.1:0-5391 GCA_036509075.1 Gemmatimonadaceae bacterium | reverse complement strand
GAGCGCGCCCCACGAGTGCGCCGTTCGAGGTCACCAGGTGCTCATCGCCGCGCGGTTGAAGCCGGCGTGACCGTCGCGAATCGCATGGACGACACTGCGATGTGGCTGCGCGAGAACGACCTCAGCGACATTGGCAGTCTGCTCCGCCGCGAGCTCCGCGACCGGCCGGGCCGTGTCGCACTCATCGCGTTAGGCGTCGGCATCCTCGTCGGCCGTGTGTCGCGGCCACGATAACTGCGGCCAACCGACGTCGACTCGGCTGAGGACGCGGTGACCGCGGCGAAGAAGGCGCTCACTCTGGCGAAGGATACATTCGCGGAGTTTTCTGGCGACGAGGCGACGTGGAAGGCGGCGGCGCTCTCGTATTTCACCGTGTTCGCGCTCGCGCCCCTTCTCGTCATCGTGCTTCAGCTGGCGAGTTTCATCTGGGACCCGGCACAGGTGCGTGACGCGCTCACGGGACAGTTCCAGGCCGTCATGGGCCAGGAGGTCGCCCGACAAGTCCAGACCATGATGATGAGCGCGGAGCAGAAGACAGCGTCCGGCTCAGGTTTCCGGCTCGTGATAAGTATTGCCGGCCTCCTCTTCGGAGCGACGGGCGCGTTCGTGTCATTGCAAGAGGCCCTCAACCGGGCGTGGGGTGTCGCGCCCGACCCGAAGCGCGGTGGGATCAAGAACTTCATCACGAAGCGCTTTCTATCGATCGGGATGGTGTTGGGCATCGCCTTCCTCCTGCTGGTGTCGCTCGCGCTGACCGCCGCGCTGAGCGCGGCGGGTGACGTGCTGTTTGGCGGGTTCGGAGGCGTATTCGCGCAGGTCCTCAACTTCGTTCTGACGTTCGGCGTTATCTCGCTCCTGTTCGCAGCGCTGTTCAAGGTCCTGCCCGACGCGAAGGTCGGCTGGCGCGACGTGTGGGTCGGCGCCGTGGCAACGGCGATCTTCTTCGTGATCGGGAAGCTTTTGATCGGGCTCTACATCGGCCAGAGTGATCCGGGCAGCGCTTTTGGCGCCGCGGGCGCGCTCGCGGTACTGCTCGTATGGATTTACTACGCGGCGATAATTCTGCTTCTTGGCGCCGAGTTCACTCAGGCGTGGATGAAGCTCCATGGGCGAACGATCGAGCCGGAGAAAGGCGCCGTACGAATCGTGGACGTGAAGAAACGGGTGACGGGCTCTTCTACGAAGAACGCGCGAGAAGAAGGCTCAGCGGACGTTGTGCCCGACGTTCGTTAGGGTCGCCTGGGACCAGGGACGTTACGTTCCGGCGTCAATTCCTATCGGCGGCACGTGATGCACGGTGGTGCTCGGCGCTTACAGCACCCGGATCCCGACGCTGAGCAGTCCGAAGATGGCGAGCCCCGCCAGCACGAGTAGGATCACGAAGAGCACGACGATGCGCCGGGCACAGCCCACCGCGGTGGCCTCGAGCGTTAGGCTCCCCGCCGGGAACGGCGGTCCGACCCGGCGGTCCGACACTTCAAGGCCGCCGGGCTCGATCTCGAAAACATCATCTATGCGGGGCGTCCGTACCGGACCTGACCGCACGTCCATGGGAACCCGCTCCGGCTCGTCGACCGGTCGGGACGATGGGGGCCACGACACCGGCGACTCGGCTCGCGCGCGCGGAGGGGGGCGACTGGTCGCTGGCTCCATGCCGTAGCGTACGCCGCACACGGCGCACGCGGGCCCATCGAGCCAGCGCCCGGGCTCGTGGTTCGTGCAGAAGTAGCGCGTGCCCGCTTCGTGACAGGCCTCGCACTCGCCTAACGTGGATTGTGTCGTCCCGCAGTTCGGGCAGCGGATGATGACGCCGCTCACAGGGGCTCGCCGACGGCGGCATCGATCGCGTGAGATTCGCCCGCGCCGACGTCGTCGTCGGGATAGATGTCACGCACCATCTCAGCGGGGATGCACAAACGGTGTACCTGTGGCAGCGCGCCGCGTACCCATCGCGCGATCGTCGGAACGCGCTCATACGGACCGAACGTCTCGCGCGGGAGCCGGCGCGAGAGAGCAACCGTCGTGAGTACCGGGTTCGCCGCGTACGCGGGGTAGATCTCGTATCGCTGGTCGACGTGATCGTGCCCGCGCACCATGTGCGTGACCGGTCGGCCCAGCTCGGTGGTCACATCACAGAAGGCGGCGAAGTCCTCGTAGCCGAACTGGCTCCCGCGCGAGGTGCGGTTCGGCATCTTCTTGCGCGCGCGCGGATGCGCGCGGGTCCACGTGAAGTCGGCGAGGCTGCGCGGATCGTTCCAGTCGCCAGACTCGCGCAGGTCGGCGTGCAGGTCGACGAGCGGGAAACCGCCATGTGTGACCAGCAGGCCGTCCGGCAGGAACAGCGCGCGCGGTGCCGCGGAGAACAACCGCACGGCGAGCTTGCCCGCCCGCGTGATCCACTCGTGCGCGAGATTCGCGTTCAGGAAGTCCGAGAAGTCCGACGGCGTCACCGTCGCGCTGAATCCGGCGCCGGTGTAGTGCAGCGCCTCGTCGTGGTTGCCGGCGATGATGCAGACGCTTCCCGGCGCGTCGAGGATTAGCTCGAAGACGCGGAGCAGCACTTCGAGCCCGTAACCGCCATCGTCGATGAAGTCGCCGAGGAACACGAGGCGCGGTGCGGGACCGCTGCCCGGCGACGTGGTCCGCACGACCTCGAGCCCCGCCTCCAGCGCGAGGAGGTCGCCGTGGATGTCGCCGATGATCCAGAGCGGTGCGTCCGCTTCGAGCTGACCGACGCGGATGGCCTTGTCGTTCGCGTCGGCGCGGTCCGCGTCGAACAGAAGTCGCGGTCCACCGTCACGATCGAGCAGTGTCTCCATGCGCTCGACGACGTCACGGAGATATGCGCGCGTGGCGGCGGCGGTCACTCGATCTCGCACGGCCGGCCAGTCGAGGTCTGTCATGTCCACGATTGGCGGCGTCGCGGGGACGGCGGCAACCGGGTCGAGCTCACCGCCGGTGTCCGTTTCCGGCTCCGCCGGACCCGGCTGGTCTCCGGCGACAGGCTCGTCGTTAGGCGGCGCCGCGCTGGGCGCGCTATCCGGCTCGGAGCGCACTGACCGTGAGCGGCAGCTTGATGACACCGGTTGCCTTGCGCCCGACCGCGATCACATCCCCCTCGTGCAGCGGCTGCGGCGCGGCGAGGACCTCGCCGTTCAACAGCGTCTCGTTCGCGGTGCCCGGCACCGGCAGGACCTGCCAGCGCTGGTCCGGCCGCCGCTCGAGTACGCATTGGCGCTCGTCCCAGAATTCGGCGTCGCTCCCGAACTGACGCGCGAGGTGCCTCCCCACGGCGGTCCGCACGCCGATCTGCAGTACCTGCCCGCCTGACGCGAGGCGCACCCGGTCGCTGGTAAGCGGGGCACCTCGTGCGGCAGCTACCTTCGCGATCGGGGATGTCGCAGCCGTCCCCCGCACCACCGCTCGGGTCGCTCGGCCGCTGAGCGCCGCGCGCAGTTCGGCCGCCGTGGGCCGATCCGCCGCGTTAGGGGAAAGACAGCGACGCAGTGCCACGCTCACCTCGGCGTTCGTTGCCGGCGCGGGCATGGTTCCGGCCAGCGCCGGCGGCTTGGCGCCGTACGCACGGACGAGACTCGCGTACTCCGCCTGATCCTCGCGCCAGTATGGATGGGTCCCGGCGAGGAGCTCGTACAGCATCAGCCCGCAGGTGAAGATGTCCGACGGCAGTCCGGGCGTCGCACCTCGCGTGAGGTGCTCGGGCGAGCGGTAGTTGTCCGAGCCCACGTAGCCCTGGTAGCCGTGCCATGGCGCGCGGTGATCGGCCAGCACCGAGAAGTCCATGTCGATCAGCTTGAGCTGGTACCCCGAGCCGATGGACGGATCCCGGATGAGGTACACGTTAGGCGGTTTCAGGTCGGCGTGGACGATCTTCGACTCGTGCAGCCCCGCGATGCCCGCCATCAACACCTTGGCCCAAGTCACGTGTCGCGCCCAGACCGCGGAGTGACGCAGGGGCGAGACGCCCGTGCGCTGGTGCGTCTCGCGCTCCGCGTCGAGCATCTCCTGCAGGTCACCACCGTGCTCCACGAACTCGTACGCCTGGAAGTAGCACGGCCCGCCCCACACCTCCTCGAAGGCGTCGACGAGGCGCACGGCGTACTGTCCCGCCTTGCCGTTGCGCACGCGCGCGGCGAGCTCCTGCTGGTAGTCGACGAAAGCCGAGTACCAGACGACCGTGGGCGCGGGAGACTTGTACTGCTTGAGAAAGATCTTCGTCCCGCTCGGGGCCTGGGCGGCGTAGGAGATCGCCATCGCCCCAGGCCCGAACACCTTCGTGACGCGATACCCGCGGATCGCGTCGCCGACCTTCAGCTTTTTCGCCACGCCCCGCCTCTCCCGTCAGAGCGCAACAGTCTCGGCCGACTTCGACACGCTCGCGGCGAGCTGCTTGAGGGTCGTCCGGAAGTTGACCGGATCGGCGGTGAACTTCTGCAGCGCCTCCTGCGGCGAAAGACCCTCGTACTCGACGACCTCCCACTCCGACTTGTCGATCTGGCTCAGCCGGTCGTAGCCCTCGAAGTTGGGCGCGAAGAGACTCAGGATGATGCGGTTCGCCATCACGACGTTCGCGACGTCCTGGAGGCTGCCACCCTTGGCCTCGGGGATGGACATCGTTTCCTTGAACGAGGCGTCGGTGAAGACGATGACGACGCGCGCCGCCTCGCTGCGATAGCGCCACTTGTTAGGGTCCTCGCCCTGGGCGCCCTTGGGAGAAGCTTCCATCGTGGCGACCTTGTAGAGGACGTCGAGGAGCGACTCTGGCTCATCGCCGCCGCCTGCTGCGCGCAGACCGGCGAGCTGGGCCTTCAGCGCTACCGCATCGCGGACGAACGGGTTGTCCTCGATCCACGGCAGTCCTTCGGCCTCGGCGTGTTCGATGTCGCGGTATCCGACGATCTTGCCCCGCCAGTCCTTCACGGGCGCCGCGTTGTTGGCATCGCCGCGGCTGAGCGAGTCGATGAACGTCTCGATGTTCTTGCGCAGCGCGTCGATGATCGGCGTCATGCTACCCGTGACGTCAATGACGAACACGATGTCGGCGACCCCTTTCGTCTTGGGCCGCGGTGCAACGGGCGGTGCGACAGGCAGATCAACGGGCCCTTCGGTAACGGACGTTGGCGTCTCGATCTCCACGTCAGCCGCGGGTGCTGCGGCCGGCGCTGAGCCGAGCTCGGTCGTCGAGGTTTCGGGGGAGGAGGTTGGCGTGTGCTCCGACGGTTCCATCGCGCTCCACATGGTGTTGGGTATACGTCCAGCTCGGCGAGCCGGCCGGACGCTCGGAATGGGAGCCTAACGACGGTGCATTTCGGGGGCCACACGCGTCGAATGTGGCGGCCGGGTGGTGGGGTGGTTGGAAAGATTGGTGCCGAG
>DATCGG010000114.1:0-7355 GCA_036509075.1 Gemmatimonadaceae bacterium | reverse complement strand
CTGATACGCCGGTCGTACGTCCTCGAACGACCGCGAGCTGGTGCGACCGCGGTCATAGTGCGTGCGATAATACCGGTCGTCTACGTCGCCGTAATCCTTGGCCGCTTCAGCGATCGAGCGTCCCGCCCACCAACCGCCGATCACTCCGGCAAGGCCACCGATGAGTGTTCCAACGGGCCCACCGATCGAGCCAATCGCCGCGCCGGCGAGTCCGCCCGAGACGCCGCCCGCCGCTTCGCCGACGTAGTCGGCGGTCGTCGCCTCGTCGCGCAGCGGCTTTGCCGTGACGTCGCGATCGTCATGCATCGGCTCGCGCGCGACGTCGTTGCCCATGATCGTGGGATCCTCACCTGCGTTCCTGCGATCCATCTCATCCATGATACGCCTCCAGCATTCGTGGTCGATTGGTTCAGCCACGCTGAAAGGCAAGATCGGGACCGGCCTCAACTTGACATCGCCGATTCACGGCATCGATTGTGTCGCGATGAGCAATGACCTCGGCGACGTTCGCATCGGCACGCAGGGATGGAACTACGATGCGTGGGTGGGCCCGTTCTATCCGCCGGAGACTCGGCCGGCTGATTTTCTCACCGTGTATGCGCGCGCGTTCACGACGGTCGAGGTGGACTCCACCTTCTACGCGATTCCCGCGGCGAAGACCGTTCGCGGATGGGCCGATCGCACGCCGCCGGACTTTTCCTTCGCTCTCAAGCTGCCGCAGGAGATCACGCACGAAAACCGCCTGCGCGACTCGGCGGACCTCGCGGCGCTGTTCTTCGATCGCGCGCGCGAGCTGGGCTCGAAGCTCGGGCCCGTGCTGATGCAGCTTGGCCCGGACTTCGCCCCATCCGAGCTGCCCGCCCTCGCGAATTTTCTCCCGCTCATTCCGCGCGATGTGCGTATGGCCGTGGAATTCCGTCAGCGCGGGTGGATCCACGACGGGATCATCGCGCTGCTCGCCGAGCATAACGTGGGTGTCGCGCTGGTGGACGCGCGGTGGATTCCGCGCAAGCTGATGATGGCCCTCGCCGATCGGCCGACGTCTGACTTCGCCTATATTCGATGGATGGGACCGAACCGCGATCTCGTGGACTACTCGCGCATCCAGGTCGATCGATCGCGCGAGCTCGAGTCCTGGGCCGCGGTCATTGCCGCCCTCGCGAAGCGGGTGAAGACTGTGCACGGCTACGTCAACAACCACTACGCCGGCCACAGCCCCGCCTCCGCCCGGGACCTTCAGCGCCTGCTCCGTCAGCGGCCGGTGGAGCCGGATCAACTTGGCGAGCAGATGTCGCTGTTCTAGGGCGACAGGCGGCAGGCGACAGGCGACTGCCGGGGACGGGCGACGGGCGACGGGCGACAGCGGGCGACGGAAAGGCGTGTGATCCCGAGCCCTGTTGTCATCCCGAGCGCAGCGAGGGATCGCGATCATCCCGATAGAGGGGACACATTGCTGGGCCGCTCAAGCGTTAGGCATTCACGAGTGGGCAAATTCCGACCCCGTGGAATTTCCCGATGGTGTTCGTGTTTCCAACATCCCTGGCGTAAATTTTCGGCGTGCATGACTTCCTTCCAACGCCCGCGTGAGTCGTCGCGCTCTCGCTTTCGTGATCTTCGCGATCGTCGTCGCGACGGGATGCGTACGCCTCGGCTTCTGGCAGCTGCATCGACTGGCTGACCGGCGCGCGGCCAACGCGAAGCTCGCCGCCCGGCTTGCCATGCCGGCAGCGCCGGCGCTCGAGGCCATGCGCGATACGGCGACGGCGCAATACCGTCGAGCGACCGCGAACGGGAGCTTCGATTGGGCGAACGAGCTTTCCCTCGCGTCGCGCACGCGCGAGGGGTCGCCCGGAGCGAACATCCTCACACCGCTTCGCGTGCCGGGAACCGATACCGCGGTGCTCATCAATCGCGGTTGGGTCTACGCCGCGGACGCCATGAGTGTGGACTTCGCTCGTTGGCGGGAACCGACCGATGCGGCGGTCACGGGGTATCTACTGGAGATCCCTCACGGAGGTCGTGGGTCGGTGACTGCACCGCGCAGCCCGCAGGTGGTCCGGCGCCTCGAGTACGACTCACTCGCGAAACGGCTTCCATACCCGATCGCCCCATTCGTTCTCGTCGCAACGTCATCGGGCTCGGCAACCGCTTCTCGCGATTCGACGCCCGCGCGCCTGCCGCCACCGCTCATGGACGAAGGACCACATCTGGGCTACGCGATCCAATGGTTCGCCTTTGCGGTCATCGGGCTCGTGGGTGCCGCCGTCGTCGTGCGCGCCGACCGGCGTGGCAATCATCATGCAACGCAAACGCGGTCAGCGACTATCACCCCGTCCGGAACGCGCCATGGCTGACACGTCACACCTTGCCACGGAGAAGGAAGCGCGCGACGTCGCTGAATCCGCGCGAGAGACCGAGTGGGAGCACCCGAGCTTCGCCCGCGAGCTTTATCTCGGCCGGTTCCGGCTCGACCTCATCCATCCGCATCCCGTCGTTGACGATCCCGCCGAGGCCGCGCGCGCGAAGCCGTTCTTCGATCGACTCCGCGGTTTTCTCGAGCGGTTCCCGTCGGAGGAGGTAGATCGGACGGGGGAGATTCCCGAGACGTACGTCCAGGAGCTTCGCGACATGGGCGCGTTCGGGATAAAGATCCCGAAGGAGTACGGCGGGCTCGGGCTCTCGCAGCTGTCGTACGTGCGTGCGATGGAGATGGTCACGTCGAAGGACGGATCGCTCGTCGCGCTGCTATCCGCGAGCCAGTCCATTGGCGTCCCACAGCCGCTCAAGTTGTTCGGCACCGAAGAGCAGAAGCGAAAGTATTTTCCGCGACTCGCCAAGGGCGCGATCTCCGCGTTCGCGCTGACCGAGGTGGACGCAGGGTCCGACCCGGCGAACATGAAGACCACCGCAACGCCCAGCGAGGATGGCAAGCATTTCATCCTCAACGGGCAGAAGCTGTGGTGCACCAACGGCACGCGCGCCGACCTCTACGTGGTCATGGCGCGCACGCCGGACGTTGTTGACGCAGAGGGCAAGACGCGCAAGCAAATCACGGCGTTCATCGTCGAGGCGTCGTTCCCCGGCGTCGAGATCGTGCACCGCTGCCGATTCATGGGTCTCAAGGCGATCGAGAACGGCGTCATTCGGTTCACCAACGTCCGCGTGCCGCGCGAGAACATCCTGTGGGGGGAAGGGAAGGGTCTCAAGCTGGCCCTCGTGACGCTCAACACGGGTCGCCTAACGATCCCAGCCGGCTGTGCCGGCGTTGGCAAGGCGCTGCTCCGCGTCGTCCGCGACTGGGCCAACGAGCGTGTGCAGTGGGGCCAGCCGATCGGCAAGCACGAGGCGATCGCGCAGAAGATTGCGCGCATGGCGGCGAACACGTTCGCGATGGAATCGGTCGCCGAGCTGTCGACCGCGCTCTACGAGCGGGGCGGGTACGACATCAGGCTGGAAGCGGCGATCGCGAAGCTGTACAACACCGAGGCCGGGTGGCGCATCGTGGACGACACGGTGCAGATCCGCGGCGGTCGTGGCTATGAGACCGCGCAATCCCTCGAGGCGCGTGGCGAAAAGCCCATCCCCGTCGAGCGCGCGATGCGTGATTTCCGCATCAACCTGATCTTCGAGGGCTCCTCGGAGATCATGCGCCTGTTCATCGCGCGTGAGGCGGTGGACCATCACTTCAAGCTCGCCTTCCCGATCGTCGCACCAGAGTCGTCGATGCAGCAGCGGCTCGCTGCGCTGTCGAAATCCGCGCCGTTCTACGCGACGTGGTATCCAGCGCGCTGGCTGTCACGCGTGCGTCCGCATCCATACTCCGAATTCGGAAAGCTCGCGACACACCTCCGGTTCGCGAATCGCGCGACGAACAAGCTGGGGCGCGCGATCTTCCACGCGATGGTGCGATTCGGTCCCAAGCTCGAGCGTCGGCAGATGGTGCTGTTTCGCGCGGTGGACATAGGTGCAGAGCTCTATGCCATGGCCGCGGCGTGCTCGCGCGCGCGCATGTTGGCCAAACAGGGTCGCGCAGAGGCGGTCGTCCTCGCCGATGCGTTCTGCATCGAGGCGCGCCAGCGCATCCGCGCGCACTTCCGCGCGCTGTTTGGTCCTTCGGATCCGGCGCTATACCGGGTTGCGATGCAGGTACTACGCGGAGAGCACAGCTGGCTCGAGCAGGGAATCGTTGGCCTTACACCCGCGGATCCGAGCGAGGCCGAGACCGTAGAGATGGAAACGGCGCGCGTTCCTGGACCGGAGCCGGCTAGTGTCTGACCACTGGTTACGGGTAATTGGTTGTTGCTGCTCGCCTGGAACAGCTAGAAACCAATAACCGATAACCGGTCCGGAGCTCGCGCCGGCCGGTCAACGGAGGCCGAGCAGATGGATCGCGATGTTGAAGTAGATGATGATTCCCGCCACGTCGACGAGTGATGCGACGAATGGCGAGGATGCGATCGCGGGGTCGAACCCCACTCGCGTGAAAAGCAGGGGCAGCATCGCGCCAACGATCGTGCCCGTGATAACGACGAACAGGAGCGTGGACGCGACCACCCACGCCACGTCCGTCCCATTCCCCCACATGAGCGCTCGGCCGAATCCAATCGCGCCCAGGAACGCGCCGAGCACAAGCCCCTGACCCAGCTCGCGAAGGAACACGCGAACAGCGTCACGCATCTCCACATCGCCGACGGCGAGCGCGCGCGTGATCAGCGTCGCGGACTGTGATCCGGAGTTGCCGCCGGAGGAGATGATGAGCGGAATGAAGAATGTCAGCGCGATGGCGCTGGCGAGCGTCGCCTCGTAATGCCGCAACGCCGTCCCGGTGAACATCTCCTCGATGAACAGCAGGATGAGCCACCCGCCACGCTTGCGAGCGATGGACCAGAACCCAGCCTGGAAGTATGGCTCCTCGAGCGGTTGCACCGCGCCGAGCTTCTGCACGTCCTCGGTCTGCTCTTCGACGATCGCATCGATGACGTCGTCGACCGTCACCACGCCGAGCACCCGCCCGGTGTCATCGACAACCGGCACCGCCACGAGGTCGTAGTCCGAGGTCATCCGCGCGACCTCTGCACGGTCCGCGGTCGCGGGCACGCTCACGACCTCTTCCCACGCGATATCCGCGATGCGCCCTCCTTCAGGAGCAGCGAGCAGCTCGCGCAGCGACATGACCCCCCGCAGCGCACCCTGCGCGTCGGTCACGTACAGCGAGTGCATCGCCTCTCGACGTCCGGCGCGGGCGATCCGTCGTACGTTCGCGAGCGCCTCGTCCACCGTCATCGTCTCCGGAAGCTGCACGAACTCGGTGGTCATGATACCACCGGCAGAATCCGGGGCGTAGGTGAGCAGCGCCTCCGTCTCTCGCCGTGCTTCCGCCGGAATTTCGGCGAGGATCTCCTTCGAGCGCTCTGCCTCGAGCTCCTCGAGCGCGTCGACGCGGTCGTCCGGCGTCATCTCGGAGACGAGCTTCGCCGCCTGCGATGCGGGCATCTCCTCGAGCAGTTCGGCGCGCAGCTCCTCGTCCAGATACTCGAGCACGTCCGCCGCGCGCTCCGCGGGCAGCACGCGCAGGAGGAGCTTCACCTGCTCGATCGGGAGCGACTCGGCGACGTCGGCGAGATCCGCCGCGTGCATCTCCTCGGTTTCGGCGGCGACATCCGATGGCGACTCCTCCAGTAGCGCCAGAATGTCGGGCGCGATCAACGCCGCGATCGGGCGTTCTTCCTTTCGCTGGGATGGCGTCATCGGAGTGCGGTGAAGGGCCTGCCGAGGCGGGGCGTCAAGTTACGAACGTCCCCCGGCGCGGAACAAGCGCAATCATGGTCGTATCACGTCACAGGTCGGTCAGCGGGAGTCGGCGTTCGATTCTCACTGACGTGACCTCGCAGCCCGCTAACACGATCGCCGCTTTGAGCGCGTCGGCTGTCGTGGACGCATCATGCTCGACCACCGCGCGTCCCATGTCGACCTCGGCCGACAGAACACCGGGCACGCCCGCGAGCGCGGTGAACACCGCGCGCTTCGCGTGAACCGCGACCATGCCCGAGATCGTGAGGATCGACACCACGGCGCGGAAACGTACAGCGCGGTCGTCGCATCCGGTGATGTGATCGGCGCCGGTTGACGCGCACCTGCGGTCCCACGACCTTCCGACGTTCGCTGCGTCCCGCCGTTTCACTGCAGGCCATTGTCTTCGAGCCGCACATCATCGTGAACGTTTCCTTTCTCGGACTCGGCGCCATCGGCGCGCCGATGGCCCGTCATCTTGCCAAGCCGCCGTTCTCGCTCGCCGTCTGGAATCGGACGAAGGCGCGAGCCGACGCCTTCGTGGCGGAGACCGGCGCACGCGTCGCGGTTTCTCCTGCCGACGCCGCGCGCGGCGCGAAGGTCGTCATCACGTGCCTTCCGACGTCGCGCGAGGTGGAAGCGCTGCTCGACGGTCCGGACGGCGTTCTCGCCGGTCTGGCGCCGCAGTCGTTGTTCATCGACTGCACTTCCGGTGACCCGGCGACCTCGCGACGGATCGCGGCACGGCTGGCCGAGCGTGAGACGGCGTTCATGGACGCGCCCGTGAGTGGCGGGGTGTCGGGCGCGCAGCAGGGCGCGCTCACCGTCATGTGCGGGGCGGACGAGGCAACGTTCGAGCGTGCCCGGCCCGTGATCGAGGCATTCGGGAAGAAGATCGTGCGCTGCGGGCCGGTCGGGGCGGGTGACGCCGTGAAGGCGGTGAATCAGGCGCTGCTCGGTATTCACATCTGGGCGCTGAGCGAGGGGCTCGTCGCGCTGTCGAAGGCGGGCATATCGCCTCGGCTGGCGCTGGATGTGATCAACGCATCGAGCGGGCGGTCGAACGTCTCGCAGAACCTGTTCACGGAGCGCGTGATCACGCGCGCATTCCCGCGGACGTTCAAGCTGGCGCTCATGGAAAAGGACGTGACGATCGCCGCCGAGTTCGCGCGCGAGAACCGCGTGCCGTCGCCGCTCACCCAGAGCGTGGCCGACCTGCTGCGCGTCGCTCGGAATGTGTTAGGCGAGGAGGCCGACCATGTCGAGACCGTGAAGCTGCTCGAGGCATGGGCTGCATGCGAGGTGCAGGGATGACGACGAGCAACGTGCGGCGCGACTTTCCGGCGCTCGAGCGCGAGCAGCTTGGCCTCCCCGTCGCATACTTCGACGGCCCCGGCGGTACGCAGGTCCCGCGGCAGGTCGTCGAGGCGATGAACGACTACCTGTTCCACCATAACGCGAACACGCACTGGAACTACCCAACGAGCGCGGAGACGGATGCGGCGTTGGATGCGGCTCGCGTCGCCCTCGCCGATTTCGTCAACGGCGATGCCACCGAAATCGCG
>DATCGG010000113.1:0-8984 GCA_036509075.1 Gemmatimonadaceae bacterium | reverse complement strand
CGAGCAGCGGACATGCGAGCCAAAAGGTGCGCAGCGTGCGCGAGCGTGTCAGATGCTTGGTGCCTACTCATCGGTGATGTACACCGAAGCGGGCGGCTTTTCGGGCCAGGCGGACAGCAGTTGGGCGGATCGTGAGGTGTTGAGACTTCGAGCGGCCGCGGCACCGTGCGGCTGGGTGGTCATGCACATGGCGTACGCGGGCGAGCCGGTCGCTCTCGCCCGCGCCGTCGCGACGCACGGTGGGTATGTGCGGAACGCGATCGAGGGCGTCTTCACGCTCCCGCCACTGGCGAGCCGCGCGGAACGGATGCGCCCGAACCGAGACCCCGCAACCAGGGCAATTCGCATTTGCTTCGACCGGCCCATCAGCGGTCCGTAGGTCGTATCGCGTTAGGCGGCCAGTCGGACTTGCCCGACTGCGCCCCGCGCAAAGCGGTGCGGGTCGCGGAAGGACACATGCAAAAGAAGAGGGGCCGGGCACAAGCCCGACCCCTTCCTGTTTTTATCGGTGTTCAATTACTTGGCGTAGCTCCCGAGGAGGGACTCGAACCCCCGACCCGGTGATTAACAGTCACCTGCTCTACCACCTGAGCTACTCGGGAATGAGCCCGAAAGGTAGACGGGGTATACAGAGGGGTCAAGCGAGGCGAACGTGACTGCACTGCACGTATCTGCTCCCAACACTGCGGGCCGCGGTGAGAGTCGCCCAATAGCGATCATCACCGGTGCGTCGAGCGGAATCGGTCGTGACTTCGCCGACCTGTACGCGCGAGATGGGCACGACCTCGTTCTCATCGCGCGACGTCGCGACGCGCTCGAGTTGCTCGGACGCTCACTCGGCGAGCGCTACGGCATTGTCTGCGACGTGTTCCCCGCGGATCTCGCGCGGCGTCTCGATCGCGAGCATCTCGCGGCACGCGTGCGGTCCATCGACGACCGCATCGTCGCGCTGGTGAACAACGCCGGCATCGGCACACACGGCTACTTCCACGAAACGGACCTCGAGCGCGAGCTCGAGATCATCGAGCTGAACATCGCCGCGCTGACTCATCTGACGAAGCTCATCCTGCCAGGCATGCTCGCGAGGCGGACTGGCCACATCGTCAACGTGTCATCGCTCGCTGCGTTCCAGCCAGGGCCGCTGATGGCGGTGTACTACGCGTCCAAGGCCTATGTCCAATCATTCTCGGAGGCGCTGGCCGAGGAAGTCGCGGGGACAGGGGTCACGGTGACGGCGCTGTGCCCGGGGCCGACACAAACGGAGTTTCAGGGTCGCTCCGGCATTCACGCCGACGCGCCCGCAGGCGGCCCGCAAACGATGACGTCGCGCGAAGTGGCGGAAGCCGGCTACCGCGCGGCGAACCGAGGCAAGCGCGTGGTCGTCACCGGCTTTCGCAACAAGATCGTGGTCCTCGCGAACCGGCTGCTCTCGCGGCGGAGCATGGCGCGACTCGTCAGGCGCCTTCAGGAACGCCGCCGCGCAGCCACCCGGCGCGCGCTCACGAAAACCTGACCGGGCGGCCCTGCGACGCCTAACGCGCTAGGACGCGCGTGCCTTCGGTCGCGCTCGCGCCGGCGCCCTGGCAGCGGCAGGTCCGGAGAGCAGGGGCCGCAGCCACTGTCCGGTGTACGAACCCTCCACCCGCGCAACATCTTCCGGTCGACCCATCGCGACCACGCGGCCGCCACGGTCACCGGCGTCGGGCCCGAGATCGATGATCCAGTCGGCGAGCTTGATGACGTCGAGGTTGTGCTCGATGAGCACGAGTGTGTGACCCGCGTCGACCAGGCGATCGAGAACGCCAGCCAACTTGCGGATGTCCTCGAGGTGCAAGCCTGTCGTTGGCTCGTCCATGATGTAGAGCTTCTTGCCGCCCGTCCGCTTCGCCAGCGCGAGCTCCCGCGCGATCTTGATCCGCTGCGCCTCGCCACCGGACAGTGTCGTGGCGGGCTGCCCCAGCCTCAGGTAGCCCAGCCCGACCTGCTGCAGTTGCCAGAGGGCCTGACCGAGTTTCTCCTCGTAGGGGAAGAACCGAATGGCCTGATCGACGGTCATCTGGAGGACGTCGTAAATGCTTTTGCCGTGGACGAGCACCTCCAGGACTTCCGGCTTGAAGCGTTTGCCAGCACAATGGTCGCACGGCACGAACACGTCGGCCATGAACACCATCTCGACTTCGAGATACCCGGCGCCCTCGCAGTGCTCACACCGGCCGCCACTCACGTTGAAGCTGAACGTGCTCGGCGTGTAGCGCCGCTGGCGCGCCAGCGGTGTGTCCGCGAACAGCTTCCGGATCTCGTCGAACGCTTTCACATACGTGACGGGGTTCGACCTCGGCGTTTTACCAATCGGCTCCTGGTCGATGAGGACGACATCGTCGAGTGCCTCGAAGCCAGTGAGCGATGTGAACGCGCCGACGCGCTCGCCGAGGTGCTGCTTCGCCGAATGCTCACCCGTGAGCCGCGTCTCGAGCGCGCGGTACAGCACGTCGTGAATCAGCGTGCTCTTGCCCGACCCGGAGACGCCGGTCACGACCGTCAACGCGCCTAACGGGATGCGAACGTCAACGCCCGCCAGATTGTGCTCGCGCGCGCCGGCAAGGTTGAGCCAGCGCGGCCCGACGCGCCGGCGCTCGCCCGGCAGGGGAATGACGCGCTCGCCGGAGAGGTACTGGCCTGTCAGCGGACTCTCGGCCGCCCGGCTCATCGGCCCCGCGAAGACGACCTCGCCGCCGTGCTCGCCGCTCGCGGGACCGAGCTCCACCATGTAATCCGCCACCCGCATCGCCTCGGGGTCGTGTTCGACGACGAGGACGGTGTTGCCGCCGTCGCGAAGGCGCAGCAGGAGACGGAGCAGGCGGTCCATGTCGCGCGGGTGCAACCCGATCGATGGCTCATCGAGCACGTAGAGCGTGTCCACGAGCTGCGACCCTAACGAGTTCGCGAGCCCGATGCGCTGGGCTTCGCCGCCGGAGAGCGTCCTGGTGCCGCGGTTCAGCGCGAGATAGTTGAGGCCGACGTCGCACATGAACTGGACGCGGTCGCGAGCCTCCTTCAGGATATGTGCGGCGACCTGCGACTCGAACTCGGTGAGCGAGACGGCATTCAGCCACTCGATCAGTCGATCGACCGGCAGCTCCGCCACCTCGGCGATGGAGCGCCCGTTGATGCGAACCTGCAGTGCTTCCGGCTTGAGCTTGGTGCCGTGGCACGTCGGACACTCGCGCGCGCTCTGGTACTGCCGGAGGAACACGCGGATGTATTGCTTGTACCGCTTCTCCTCGAGGTCCTCGAGGAAGGGAAGGATGCCCTTGAACCCACGCGAGCGCGTGCGTAGCAGGGCGTCCCGCTGCGCGCTGGAGAGTTTCCGCCACGCGACATCCATGGGGATGCCTTCGCGCTTGGCGAATTCGGCGAGCGCGCGTCGCTTCCCATCGTAGCGCGGCTTTGTCCACGGATCGATGGCGCCGTCGCGCAGGGTGCGCTCGGGATAGGGGACGATCAGCGCCTCGTCGTACTCGAGTACCGCGCCGAAGCCGTTGCACGTGGGGCAAGCGCCACGTGGGTTGTTGAACGAGAAGAGCTGCGGCGTGGGCGACGGCGCACGAGTGCCATCGTTAGGGCATTCGAAGCGCTCGGTGAATCGGAGGACAGCGGGAACTGGGAACAGGGAACCGGGAACAGGATCTTCATGCGGAGCCACGGTTCCCGGTTCCCTTTTCCCGGTGGCCGCCATGAGCGCGACACAATCCCCATCGCCTTCGCGAAACGCGGTGCCGACCGCGTCCGCAAGCCGCCCGCCCGCGTCGAGGCCGACTGTGAGGCGATCCACGACGACGAGCAGCTCGCGGACCGTCGTTAGGTTCAGCCGTTCGGCGGCGACATCGTCGAGATGGAGGATGCGAGTGTCGACGCTCACGCGAAGAAAACCCTGCGCACGCAGGTTTTCGACAACGACGTCGTGCGTCACCTTGCTCGACAGTCGCAGCGGAAACGTCACGGCGAAGCGCGTCCCGTTCGGAAGCGTCAGGATGGAATCGACGACCGACTGCACGGTGTCGGGCTTCAGCTCGCGTCCGCAGACCGGGCAAAAGGTCCGCCCAATACGCGCCCAGAGCAGCCGCAGGTAGTCGTAGATCTCGGTGGCCGTGCCTACCGTGGAGCGAGACGTCTTGGTCGGGTTCTTCTGCTCGATCGCGACCGCGGGTGAGAGCCCCTCGATCGAATCGACGTCCGGCTTTTCCATCCGCTCGAGGAACTGTCGCGCATACGCGGAGAGCGACTCCACATAGCGACGCTGGCCTTCGGCGTAGATCGTATCGAACGCGAGCGAGGACTTGCCTGAGCCCGAGGGCCCGGTAACGACGGTGTAGCTTCGTCGCGGGATCTCGAGGTCGAACCCCTTGAGGTTGTGCTGGCGTGCTCCGCGCACGACGATCGCATCCTTCACGGCGCGAAACCTAACCGCGGGATGGCCGAATAAACACCGGAGCGACGGGGTCAGACTCCGGGGGGATCATTCCAACGCGGCCGCGTTGGAATGATCCCCTCGGAGTCTGACCCCGTTTGGCGCGTTCTATCGCAGGCGACGCAGGAGTCGCCCGACCAGGAGCACGACGACCGCGCCAAGGGTCGCGATGCCCAGCGAGCGCAGGTCGAAATCACCGGCGGAAACGTGACCCCACCCGAGCGCGCTTCCGATCAGGCCGCCGATGAATGCGCCCAGGATGCCGAGGACGACCGTGACGATGCAGCCCGACGGGTCGCGACCGGGTACCAGGAATTTTGCAAGTGATCCTGCCAGCAGGCCAAGCAGGACCCAGTAAAGCCAGAGCGGCAACCTTCCCCCTTACAAACACGGAGCCCCGAGCGCCCACGGAGGGCACTCGGGGTTCCGCGCGTCGTGCGTCAGATCGTGGAGCGTGTTCTCGTGGTCAGCCGGTAGATCCAAAGTAGCAGCATCGCGCCGACGACGGCCAGGATGGTGCTCCAAAGCGAGAAACCGTTCAGCCCGGACCCGGTGATCAGATTGCCAAGAAAACCACCGAGGAACGCGCCGACGATACCGATCAACATCGTGACGATGATCCCGCCAGGGTCACGGCCCGGCATCAGTGCCTTTGCGATCGCTCCCGCCACTAGTCCAAGCACGATCCAAGCGAGAATGGTCATATCTACTCCTCCCGAGGGGTGGGTTTGCACGGTTCAGGTAAAGCAACCCGCATACCACGAGCGGCTCATCCGGGAGGGAACTGAGCGGTAGGGGCATCGGGAATAGGGAATCGGGAATCGGGAATAGAGGGAACCGGGAACCGGGAACCGAGACTCGTTGAGCTGCTGTTTCCCGATTCCTAGCTCAACGCGCGTTATGCTTCGTTCCCCGCCGAGTCCCCAGTCCTTAGTCCCTCAGTCCCCGCTGTGACTGCGCCCGACGTCCACGAAGAAGAAGCGTTAGGGAAGGCGTACGACGGCCGCCTCATGAGGCGGCTGCTTCGGTACGCTCGACCGTACCGAGCCCTCGTGATCGGCTCGCTTGTGCTTCTCCTCGCCGACGGCGCGCTCCAGCTGGTCGGGCCCGCGCTCACCCAGCGCGTCATCGACATCGCCATCCCGCGCGGCGACACGCGACTCGTCGTCACGAGCGCATTGCTGTTCGCGGCAACGCTCGTGTTCCAGTTCGTGTTCACGTATGGCGAGACGATGCTGACCAGCCTCCTTGGGCAGCGCGTGATGCGCGACCTGCGCACGGAGATCTTCGCGCACCTGCAGCGACTCTCGATCTCATTCTTCGACCGCAATCCGGTTGGGCGTCTCGTGACGCGAGTGACGTCCGACGTGGAGTCGCTGAACGAGCTGTTCACCGCCGGCGTGGTTGCCGGGATCGGCGACCTGTTCACGCTACTCGCCATCAGCGTGGCGATGCTGATCATCGACTGGCGGCTGGCACTGGCCGCATTCGCAGTCATCCCCGGCGTGCTGATCGCGTCGAACGTGTTTCGCGTACGCGTTCGCGAATCGTATCGCGCGATCCGAACGCGGCTCGCGCGAATCAACGCGTTTCTCCAGGAGCGCATCTCTGGCGTTCGCGTGGTGCAGCTGTTCAGTCGCGAAGCGACCGAGGCACGACGTTTCGACGCGCTCAACCGCGACCACCTCGACGCACACCTGCGGTCGATCACGATCTACGCGCTCTACTTCCCGGTGATCGAAGTGCTGACGACGGCCGCCATGGCGGCGGTAATCGTCGCCGGTTCATCGCGCGTGCGCGCCGCGTCGATTACGGTCGGGACGGTTGCTGCCTTTCTCCAGCTCGTGCGGCGGTTTTATCAACCGCTGCAGGATCTTTCGGACAAGTACAACACGCTGCAGCAGGCGATGGCCTCTTCGGAGCGAGTGTTTCGGTTGCTCGATACTGAACGGGAACTGGGAACAGGGAACGGGGAACTGTACCTCCAAGGAGCCTCTGTTCCGGGTACCCAGTTCCCGGTTCCCGCCATCCGCAGCGGGATCACGATCACCTTCGATGACGTCTGGTTCGCCTACGACCTCGCCCATCTCGCCAGGGGCGACGCGAGTCCGTTGGAACCGGAGTGGGTGCTCAAGGGCGTCAGCTTCGTCGCTCGGCCTGGTGAGACGCTCGCGCTCGTGGGTCACACCGGCGCTGGGAAGACGACGATCGTGAGTCTCCTGCTGCGATTCTACGATCCGCAGCGCGGTCGCATTCTCCTGAATGGCACGGACATTCGCGAGATGCCGTTGCACGAGCTGCGCGGACTGATCGGATACGTGCAGCAGGACATCTTCCTTTTCGCCGGCGACATTGCGTCGAACATTCGGCTCTCGTCCGCGCTGACGGATGGAGACGTGGAGCGCGCGGCGCAGCGTGTTGGCGCCGATCGCGTCATTGCACGCCTACCCGGTCGCTACGGATACGAGCTTGGCGAGCGTGGCGCGTCGGTGAGTGTAGGGGAGCGTCAGCTGCTGTCGTTCGCGCGCGCCATTGCGGCGGATCCCGCGCTTCTCGTTCTCGACGAGGCAACCAGTGCGGTCGACAGCGAGATCGAAGCGGCGATCCAGCAGGCGCTCGAGGTGCTCATGCGCGGACGGACCACGATCGCGATCGCGCACCGACTCAGCACGATCGTCAGTGCGAGCGAGATTCTCGTATTGCATCACGGCGAAGTCCGAGAACGCGGGACGCACCGCGAGCTCCTTGCACATGGGGGTCTCTACCAGCGTCTCTATCGACTGCAGCAGGGTGAGATGGCGGCTGCAGCGCAGGCGTGAACCGGACTGCCTCGATCTGGCGGTGGCGACGAGCCAACTGCTTGCCAGCCATGCGGGTCACCCGTAGTTTCCGCCCGTAACCCGTGGAGGCGAGGCCGTCTCAACGGGCTTTCCATTTCCCCTTCGGCTTCGCGCATCGAACACCGCCCGACCCGGCATGGCTCACATTCGGCTTGACGACAAACGAATCGAGCTGAGCTCATTCCGGCGCTGTGCACCGCTGCTGCGCCCGTGGATTGGGAATGTCCCACAATCGGCGGGAACCGCGCAGGAGTCTCTACGGAGGCACCGATGCTCGCAACGCTCGAGGTCGTGACCGAGTGCGTCGCGGAGGAGTCGGTCCATCGCCTTTGCGCGCCGGTGGCACACATCGGGCATCGGAAGCATGGCGACGACGATGTCGTCGATCAGCGCTTCTGCGGCCCACGTGCCGGAATCCAGGGTCGAGAATCGGATAGGTTCGTCGCAGACATGGAATCGACGAATGAGACCCGTCTCTCGGGCGACCGCATTCCGGGCGTACAAGCTCTGAACCTCGGCACAGCCGTGCGCTTTCGGGGCGCGAAGGTGATATTCCGGTCCGAGCCGGAAATCGTGGATGCTGATGGTGAGACCGTCCTTCTCGTCATACAGGATTGCTAGTGAACCTATACGTCGCCGCCCGCTCGGATGTGGGCATGATCCGCGCTGGGAACGAAGACAGCTTCTTCGCTGAAGCGAACGACAAGCGAGGGCTGTTCATCGTCGCTGACGGCATGGGCGGTCACGCGGCGGGCGAGGTCGCGAGCGAGATGGCGGTTCAGATCATCTCCCGGGAGCTGGCCGGGATCACGGAGGTGAACGGCGACAGCGTCTCGGCAAAGGTGGCAGAGGCGGTCAAGAAAGCGAACTCGAAGATCTACGAACGCACGATCACCGAGGTGGACAAGCAGGGCATGGGCACGACGGCCTCGGTGCTGATTCTGACGGGATCGCGCTACCTCATTGGACAGGTCGGCGACTCACGCGTCTATCTGCTGCGCGACGGGAAGCTTCGGCAGCTCACGAAGGATCACTCGTACGTCCAGGAGCAGGTGGACGCCGGCTTCCTGACGCCGGAGCAGGCGCGCTACCATCCGTACTCCAACGTGATCACGCGCTGCGTGGGGGCGAGCGACAACGTCGAGCCGGACACGTACCACGGCGAAGTAAAGACCGGCGACGTCTACCTCGTGGCCAGCGATGGCCTCACGGGGATGGTGGATGATCGCCGGCTGCAGCAGCTCCTCTTCTCGCGTGCCACGCCGGGTCGCGTCGTGGACGCCCTCATCTCCGAAGCGAACGGGCGCGGAGGGCTGGACAACATCACGGCGATCGTGGTGCAGGTGACCGCCACCGAAGGCAACAACGGCGGGGACACCACCACCACGGCAGAGACGCCCATCGCGCGCTGATCCGGGTGCCTGACGAGTCGGTCGGGGCGCTCGCAGAGCTGTACCTCGGCAACATCCTCTACGCGCTGGAGCTCGCGGCGCTCTCGCTCGAATCCCAGGGCAAGGTCGAGGATGCCGCCTTTTATCGCGGTATCGCGCGGAAGCTGGCGGAGGCCCACGGGAAGAGCAGGGAATCGGGAATCGGGAATCGGGAATCGGGGGAACTGGGAACAGGGAACCGGGAACGGTAGCTCCTGCGGGAGTCACCATTCCCCGGTTCGCGGA
>DATCGG010000112.1:0-4484 GCA_036509075.1 Gemmatimonadaceae bacterium | reverse complement strand
GTCGGCTTTGCGGGCGTCAGCGGGCTCAGCGCGACGGCGGTCGCGACCCTCATGCGATCCCCAGGCATCGCCGCCGTCTACGACGACATCACCGTCCAGGTCGACGCCGTGCGGCGCGGTAGCGCTGTCGCGGCTGACGTCTCGGCGATGAGCCCGGCGAACCCGGCTGCCGCGCTCTTTTTCCCCAGCCTTCAGTGGAACATGGTCGCCGTCAACGCGCCTGCCGCGTGGGCCGCGGGCAACCTGGGATCGCCTAACGTCACGGCGGCGATTCTCGACAGCGGCATCGACTACGACAACTTCGACATGAACGGGCTCGTGGACCTCGCCCGATCCACCTCGTTTGTGCCGAGCGACGATGCGATCCTCGCGGCGCTCTTCCCGACGCGCAACCCGATCGATGACCTCGGTGGTCACGGGACGCTGGTCGCGACGCAGGCGTCCTCGAACGCCCTCGTGTTCGCGGGCGTGAGCTCTCGTACGCGCCTCATGGGTATCAAGGTGCTCGGCTTCACCGGCAGCGGATCGCTCGGCGGAATTCTGGCCGGCCTGGTCTGGGCCGCCGACCACGGAGCGGACGTCGCCAACATGAGCCTCGGTGTAACGGGCGGCGTCGACAAGGCGCACGAGGGGCTGTTCGTGGGCATTGTGAACCGCGTTTTCAATTACGCGCAAAGCAAGGGGATGGTAGTGGTCGTCGCCGCCGGCAACGACGCGATCGACATGGACGGGGACGGCCGGAATTTCTCCGCGTTCTGCGAGGCGCCGCACGTCATCTGCGTCTCGGCCACTGGGCCGACCTCGGGTATGCCATTCCAGGGTCCGTGGGGGAACGTCGATGCGCCTGCCGACTACAGCGACATCGGCAGGCAGAACATCACGGTCGCCGCACCGGGGGGCAGCAATTTCGGATTCGTATCGGCGCTGTGCGCGCGACACTTCATCCAGGTGGTGAACAACGCGCCTACGTTCCCGTGCATCTCCGGCACGTTCATCCTCGGCGGCGCCGGTACGTCCGCCTCGGCTCCTCACGTCACGGGTGTGGTCGCGCAGCTGATCGCGAAGTACGGCAAGGGAAGGCCGTCGCAGATCAAGCAGCTGCTGATCAATGGCGTGGACGACCTCGGCGCGCCGGGCAAGGATCCCTTCTACGGGTACGGCCGCATAAACGTCCTGAAGGCGCTATCACAGTAAGTCCGGCCACCTAACGACTCTACGAAACACGAACGGCGCGTGGCCTTTGGCCACGCGCCGTTCAGCGTCTCAGGCGGCAAGCCCAGTCAGGACGCGACCACCATCTCCTCGGTTGTATTCCCCGGCTCGAGGAGGTCCGTCCGACCAGCCTCGAGGTCGCGTGCCCGGTGATGTACCGACGGCGGAAGCGTTGCCGACGATCGATTGTCGACATCGAAGTAAACCCCAACCAGCTCGCTCGACGCCACCTCCTCACCCGTCTCACTGTCGTACATCCGGTGTAGGAAGCGGATGCTCGAGCGCCCGAGCGACACCAGTTCGGTCGTGATGTGAATGAGCGAGCCGGCGACCAGCTCACGCTTGTATTGCGTGCGCTGCTCCACGGCAACGGCGCTGCGGTGGTTCCGGTTGAGGAAGGACGGCGTGAGTCCCAGCTGTGCGAGAAACTGCCAGGTCGCCTCGTCAAATCGGGCGGTATAAAACTGGACGTTCATGTGCCCCACGTGATCGATCATCCAGGGGTACACGACGCCTCGATGTGTCTCCACCTGCTTGTACATGGATACTCCTTCGGAATCAGACGTAAGCTCACGAAAGACGAGCACCGTCGGTATCGAACGAGCGGCCGGGTCCGGGGGTGTCCGGAGTTGGGCCAACCACTGACTGAAGATAGAGGAATCGCCTCTCGTGCGCGGTACCTCCGCCCATCATCTTCCTCCGCCATGCGACCATCCTTTTCCCGCGGTGCAATCGTCCGGCTGGCGGCAGCTGCGGCCATCGTGGCCTCGTCCCCAATCCCCGCGATAGGTCAGCCCAGTATCGCCATCACGCGCGTGAGCGTGATCGACGGTGACGCTCCCAGTCCTCGCACCGATCAGACGGTGGTGATCGACGGCAACCGCATCGTCCGCGTCGGGGCATCCGGCTCAGTGGCGGTGCCGCCCGGCGCTCGCATCGTCGACGGGCGAGGGAAGTTTCTCCTCCCGGGGTTCTGGGACATGCACGTGCATACCGCGATCTCAGGCGGGCGCGACCTGTTGTCGCTCTATGTCGCCAATGGGGTCACGGGCGTTCGTGACATGGCAGGCGATTGGGATACGCTGAAGAGCTGGCGATCGGAGATCGGGCGTGGCCAACTGGTCGGGCCGCGGATCATCGCCTCGGGTCCGTATCTCGAGGGCGGCGACGTTCCCATTCCTCATCTGCTCGCGCGAAACGCCGTGGAGGCGAGTGCCGGTGTGGACTCGCTCATCGCGCTCGGCGTGGACTTCATCAAGGTCCACTCGCAGCTCAACGCCGAGTCGTACTTCGCGATCGCGCGGCGCGCGCGGGAGCGCGGTGTGGTGTTCGCGGGACATGTGCCGCGCGTGGTCGGTTCAGCCGCCGCATCGGACTCCGGCCAGAAAAGCATCGAGCACCTGCTCGGCATTCCGGCCGAATGCACGCCCGCCGACTCGGTCGCGCTCGCGCCGCGCTACACGGTGCAAGGCGCGCTTGGCCGGTGCTCGAGCGAGGACCTTGCCCCGCTGTACGAGAAGTTCGTCCGCAACGGGACCTACGTGACGCCGACGTTCACCGCCCAGGTGGAAGTCGCCGTCTGGCCCACCCGCGCCGTGCCGGGTGACTCGCTCGCCCACTATCTCCCGAAGGCGGTGCGCGACTACGTGGCGCAGATCTTTCCGATGCCCGACAGCATCCCGCCTAACGCCGACTCGGTTGGGCGTGCGATGCTGGAGAAGCGGCTGCGCCAGGTCGCGGCGATGCAGCGCGCCGGCGTGCACATCCTCACCGGGACGGACGCGCCACTGCGCAACAGTCCGCCGGGGTTCGGCCTCCACGAGGAGCTCGCGCTCCTCGTGAGCGGCGGCATGGCGCCGTTCGAGGCGCTGCGATCGGCGACGCTCGAGCCCGCGCGATACTTCGGCATGCTCGATTCTCTCGGTACGATCGCGCCGGGGAAGCTCGCCGACCTGTTGCTGCTCGATGCGAATCCGCTTCAGGACATCCGGAACACGCGGCGGATCTCGGCGGTCGTGGCCAACGGCAGACTCTACGCTGGAGCGGCGCGCGAGCGGCTGCTGCACATCGCGAGCGCTTCGCCTTAAGCAGGATCCAGTGAGCGAGCAGCCCATCCTCAGGACGCAGCGTCTCGTTCTGCGCCCGTTCGTACTCGACGATGCTCTGGCGGTCGAAGTGCTCGCGGGCGCACGGGAGGTCGCCGATACCACGCTCCACATCCCACATCCGTACCCGGCTGGTGGCGCAGAGCAGTGGATCGCGACCCATCCGGTCGCGTGGGACGCGGGTACGGGCGTGACGTACGCGGTCACCGATGCCGGCACTGGTGTGCTCATGGGCGCGGTCGGGTTGACGATCACGCCAGCGCACGCTCGCGCGGAGCTCGGCTACTGGTTGGGTGTTCCGTATTGGAACCGTGGGTACAGCACCGAGGCCGCGAACGCTATTGTGGACTTCGGCTTCACCCGGCTTGGATTGCACCGGATTCAGGCCCATTACCTAACGCGGAATCCTGCGTCCGGCCGTGTCATGCAGAAGCTCGGCATGCGATCCGAGGGCGTGAGTCGACACGCCGTGCGCAAGAACGATCGGTTCGAGGATCTCGAGACGTACGCGATTCTCGCCGACGAGTGGGTGCGTCCGGCGCAATGACGAGGAGGCGGCGACGCGTGGTGGTGGTCAATGACCGCATGCAGCAGGGGTACACGTACCTGCTCACGGAGCCGACGGGTCGTAATTACGATGAGGGGTTCGAGCCCGAGCTCACGCCGCCCGAGTTGCTCGCGTTAGGTGTGTTCGGCGGCAAATACATGACCGATTGCCGAGACGAATTTCCGGCGAGCTGGTTCGCGAAGGCGAAGCTCTCGCCGGAGGGGTACAACGCGAAGCTGAATTACTTCGGCGTCCGTGCCTCGCAGCCGCTCGCGGTGTGGCGTAAGAAGGGCTGGATCTACGAGGAGGATCCGCGCGGCTGGTTCCAGTGGTATTGTCGCTATTACCTGGGGCGCCGCTGTCTGGATGACGACCGTCAGATTCGCCGGTGGCGCCAGATCGCACGACACGTGGCGCAGGTCAAGCGCGGCTGCCGGCCCAGAGACCTAACGTGTCGGAGACGACAGCGGCAGGCGTTGTTGCATTGGGCGTACGATAGCAGAAGGATCTAGGCCGGAGACAGCGGGAACCGGGAACGGGGAACCGGGAACAGAGGCGCTCTACCGGGCGCCGCGCGATCCCTCGCTTCGCTCGGGATGACAGGGCTTGGTCATCCCGAG
>DATCGG010000111.1:0-5034 GCA_036509075.1 Gemmatimonadaceae bacterium | reverse complement strand
CGAGACGGGCAACGAGTTCTACTCCGTTCCCCTGAGCCCCGGAGTGGCGCCGACGTCGTAGTCGGCGCCTAACGCGATCACGATCACGTCCGCCTCGAACACGGCACCTTCGGTCGTGACCCGCCTGGCTTCGGTATCGATCGCCGTGATCGTGTCGCGGACGAACCGGACCCCTGGCTTCACGACCGTCTCGTATGGCATTCGCACGCATTCCGGCGTCGCATGACCGAACATGACGTCCAGCTTGGAAAAGCCGAAGACGAACGCGTCGTTCCTGTCGATGAGGGTCGTCTCGACGCTATCGCCTAGCGACTCCGACAGCAGGGTGGTGAGCTCGAGCCCACCGAACCCTGCGCCGAGTACGAGGATACGCTTCTTCATCGCGGTGTCTCGGGCGACCACGTGCGCAGTGTCGCCGTGTCCTCGGCGAAGACGGTGGTGAAGAAGCCGTCGATCATCGCGAGCTCGTCGGCCTCGCTCATCCCCGGCAGCGCCGGGAAGTCTCCCCGCAGGTCCACCTTTGTCCGTTCGCCCAGCGGCGTGTACGAGTGAACGAATCGCGCGCCATCGAAGTGCCCGCCGATCATCGTCGTCTCGACGCCGTTAGGCACGTTGAGCCGGTGTTTGACGATCATGTTCGTGGTCGAGCCGTCGGGATTGTAGACGTCCACGTCCACCGTCACCACATTGCCGGCGACGCCGACGAGCTTGTGGCTCTTGAACGCCTTGTGCGGGTGGTTCCCGGCGCTCATGTAGCGGAAGATCTTCTCGGGGGTGGCGTCGAACGTCGTTATCGCTTCCTTCTGGTACCGTACGCGGCCGGGTTGTGGCACGATGCGGATGTACGGCTTCGGCTCCCGCCAGCCGTCGGGATAGATCCTCTTCGCTTCCTCGTTGTTGACGGAGCCGGCGATGATCACGTCGTCGCCCTGCTGCCAGTTCACCGGCGTGGAGACGCGATGCTTCGCGGTGAGCTGCAGGGAGTCGAGCACGCGCACCAGCTCGTCGAAGTTGCGGCCGGTGGTCATGGGGTAGGAGATCGACAGCTTGATCTTCTTGTCGGGTCCGATGACATACACGGTCCGGACGGTCTGATTGTCGGCGGCGGTGCGTCCGTCTGCGCTATCGCCCGCGGACGCCGGCAGCATGTCGTAGAGTTTCGAGATCGCGAGCGTGGGGTCGCCGATCATCGGATAGTTGGGTGCGAAGCCCTGAGTCTCCTCGATGTCCTTCGACCACATCGCGTGCTGGTCGACCGGGTCGACCGAGAGGGCGACGACCTTCGTGTTGCGCTTGTCGAACTCCGGCTTGAGACTCGCCATGTACCCGAGCTCCGTGGTGCAGACCGGCGTGAAGTCCTTGGGGTGGGAGAACAGGATACCCCAGGAGTTGCCCAGCCACTCGTGGAAGTTGATCGTGCCCTGCGTCGTGTCAGCCGTGAAGTCAGGCGCCGTTTCGGCGATTCGTAACGACATGGTCGTATCCTCAGAGGAATTGGTGGTGTCGTCCGAGCGGAGCTGATGTGGTCCGTGGGTCATTGGGCCTAGTATGGGGCACCAATCTCACCGCGGTCTCAACTGGATCACTCGGGCGACGGAGAAGCGCGCAAGGTGCTGCGTTTAACGACGTTCGGAGGCTTGTGGCTGGAGGCTCTTTCGGGACGTCGGCGATCCCTCGCTGCGCTCGGGATGACAGGGTGAGCGTTAGGTGTCGGCTCCTTGCCCTGCACGGAACGCCACGCCTCGACCACGTCGGCCGCCTGGAGCGAATCCGCGTACTGCTTGCCGTAATGCGCGAACACGACTCGGCCCGACGCATCGATGATGAAGTCGGCGGGATTCCCGGTGATGCCGCCGTCGCTGGTGAGGAGCCCGGGGGAAAAGCCGGCCGCCAGCGCCTTGATGTACTCGCGCATGACCGTCGGCGAGACGAGACCCCGCAGCCCGCGCTCGACGCCGTACGCGCGGAAGATTCTCTTGTCCGGATCGGGGATGAGGTCGAACGGAGTGGCGAAGTCCTGAGCTTCCGCGAGCTTGTCCGCGGGCGAGTGGTACAGCACGACGGTCGTGAGCCCGGCCTCCGACACCATCCGGTGCTCCATGATGAACCGGTGCATGTGGAGGTTGCACACCGGACAGGTCGCGAAACGATAGAACTTGAGCAGCAACGGGCGACCGCGAAGCTGCTCGAGTGAAACACCCCGGCCGCCAATCGATTCGGCGGAGAAGTCGGGGGCAGGTGATCCGAGCGTGAGCCGCATAGCCATCTCCGGTATGGAGTCGTCTGGACTCGTGCCGCACTAGCCGTGTCGTGAAGCCGCGACTATGGTGTGCGTGTCCGGCATTTCCCGACATTGGACGCGGCATGAGCGTTCCATGAGCGCTCGCTGAGTGAGGCCGATCGACCCAGGCCATGCTTCGTTTCGGACCCTTCGAGCTCGACGCCGACTCCGCCGAGCTTCTCCGGCACGGCGAGCGTATCCCGTTGCCACCACAGCCGTTCAAGGTGCTGGCGCTGCTCGTCCAGAAGGACGGCGCCGTAGTCACGCGCGCCGAGATCCGCGACCAGGTCTGGGGCGCCGGAACGCACGTCGAGTTCGACCAGGGACTCAACTTCGCCATCAGGCAAATCCGCGAAGCCCTCGAGGATGACGCGGCATCGCCTCGGTTCATCGAGACCCTGCCGCGCCGCGGCTATCGGTTTCTCATGCCGATCGCGCCGTCGACACCGGAGAAGCCGCTGACGCTCACGCGGCTCATCGTGCTACCCTTCCGGCTTCTGCGCGACGATCCAGATACGGCGTTCCTGGCGTTCAGCCTTCCGGATGCCGTCACGAGCTCGCTCTCGGGGCTCGAGTCGCTGGTCGTCCGCTCGAGTCTCGCAGCATCGCGCTATGCAGGTGCTCCCGCCGACACGCGTGCGATCGGCGCCGAGGCGGACGTCGACATGATCGTGACGGGCACGCTCCTTCGTTCGGCGGACGCCGTACGCGTCAACGCACAGCTCACGGAGGCTGCGTCGGGGACCTTGCTCTGGTCGCACACTGCGCAGGCGACCGTGGGCGACTTCTTTCAGCTGCAGGACGAGCTCACGCGTCGCATCGTCGAGTCGCTCGCTGTGCCGCTCACGGCTCGCGACAAACAGCGCCTTGTTACCGATGTGCCATCGAGCAAGGCGGCGTACGACCACTTCCTGCGGGGCAATCAGCTCAGCTCCGACCCGAAACAGTGGAGCGTCGCGCGTGAGTTATACGAGCGATGTGTCGCGGAAGATCCCCGGTTCGCACCGGCGTGGGCGCGGCTCGGGCGTGTGTATCACGTGCAGACCAAGTACATCGAGTCGGCTGGCGGCGACGCCGATGAATGCCTGACGCGGGCGGAGTCGGCCTTCAAGAAGGCATTGGCGATCAATCCCGATCTGCCGATCGCGCACAAGCTCTACGCGCAGCTCGAGGCTGACCTTGGTCGCGCGCACGACGCGATGGTGCGACTCGTCTCACGCGCGCGCACCGCCGATCCCGAGCTCATGGCGGGGCTGGTGACGGCGTGCCGGTATTGCGGGCTGCTCGATGCGTCGGTCGCGGCGCACCAGCGTGCACGCGCGCTCGACCGGAAGATCCCCACCAGTGTGATGCACACGTGGTTCATGCAGGGCGACTGGGAGCGCCTGGCCGCGCTCCCCGTAGCAGAGTTTCCCTACATCGTCGCGCTGGCCCTCGTGGAGTTCGGACGCGGCGATGAAGCGTTGGCGCCGTTGCGCGAGGTCGAGGCGAGGATGCCAACGCGCCGCCGGCACGTGGCGGTGGCAGCGCGGGCGCTCATCGAAGGGCGGACGGCTGAGAGTGTGAGCGAGATGAAAGCGATGCTGTCGCCCGACTTTCGTGATCCCGAAGGTCGTTTCTACGTGGCGCGGCATGTCGCTCGCTATGGCGACGCCGACGAGGCGCTGACGCAATTGGAGGGCGTCGTCGCCGACGGCTTCTCGTGTTACCCGGTGTTCGAGCGGGATCCGTGGCTCGACGCGCTGCGGCCCAAGCCAGGGTTTACCGAGTTGCTCGAGCGGTGCGCATCGAGACATGCCGCCTCACGTCGCGCGTTCGAGGAGCTCAATGGCCGAGGGGTGCTTAGCTGATGATGCGATCTTGCACGCTTGTCTACGCCGCGCTTGCCCTTGTCGTGCAGGCACTCCCACGTTCGGTGCCGGCTCAGGGAAGCCGGCCCATCGTCGCCATCTTCGCCCACCCCGATGACGAACGCGTGATCGGTCCACTGCTGTCGCGGCTCGCGCGCGAAGGACGTGAGACGCATCTCGTGATCGCGACTGATGGCTCGAAGGGTACGCGCGACTTCGCGAAGATTCCGGCCGGCGCAGCGCTCGCCGCGGCCCGAACGAAGGAAGCAACCTGCGCGGCCAATCGTCTCGGCGTGAAGAAGCTCCACCTGCTCGGACTACCGGATGGCGGCCTCGCATCATTCGACGAGCTGGGCAGGTTGCGGTCGGCGCTCGTGCCGATCATCGACTCCATCAAGCCTGCCGCGATCATCACCTTCGGGCCAGAGGGAGGAACCGGCCATCCCGACCATCGCCTCGTGGGCGACGTCGTCACGCAGATCATCCAGGGCGACGCGCGCTATGCGAAGGTCGACCTGCTGTACGCGTCGCTCCCCGCGGAGCGCCTGAGGACCGCGCCGAAAGCGTCACCCACGGTGAACGGCATGACGGAGGCGCTGCTGACCGTGCGCGTTCCGTTCGAGGATCGCGACCTCGCAGCGGGACGCGAGGAGTTCGCGTGTCACAAGAGCCAATACTCGAGCGCGGAGATGGACTCGGTCAATCGCTATCTCGCGCACGCGTGGAACGGCACGGTGTGGCTGCGTCCATGGACCGGCGCCATGCTCGACCCGAAGCTGTTCACTCGTTAGGTAGCCGGCGCGACGGCCACCCCTCGCCGCACTCGTTTTGCTGGTGTCGGGACGGAACGATGGTGGTCCGAGGGCTACGTGTACGACGTTGCTGGATGCGCCGCCGGCCACG
>DATCGG010000110.1:0-3929 GCA_036509075.1 Gemmatimonadaceae bacterium | reverse complement strand
GGCGACGACAAAAGACCTCGGGATGCCTCCGCCGCGCTAGAGGCATCCCGAGGTTCTCCGCTTTTAGCTGCCGCCTGCCGCCTGCCGCCTGTCGCCAGCCGCCAGTGGTCAGTCTGCTTGACACCCTCCCCGCCGTCTGGGCATCATCGGTATCCCAAGCGGCGTGCACCGGCGCCGCCAAAACCGAACGATCACGGGCTACCCACGCGGGGCTCTCGCTCGAGTGGGACTGCGCTAGCGCCGCACTTGCGACCGCGCGCCGCTCCGTCGACTGGAAAGACAGGTATCGCAGCGCCGGCTCACCTTTCCAATTACGGAGGAGTTCCACATGGCAGCGGATTTCTTTCTCGGCGAGTCGCTCGTCGGCGACGGCAACGAGGTCGCCCACATCGACCTGATCATCGGCTCGAAGTCCGGGCCCGCCGGCACCGCGTTCTGCAACGCGCTCTCCAACAACAAGGATGGCTTCACCACCCTGACCGCGGTCGTCACGCCGAACCTGCCCGCCAAGCCCGACACCATCATGTTCAACAAGGTCACCATCAAGGGCGCCAAACAGGCCGTGCAGATGTTCGGCCCGGCGCAGGCGGCGGTGGCCCGCGCGGTGGTCGACTCGGTCGAGGCCGGAGTGATCCCGAAGAACAAGGTCGACGACTACTGCATCATGGTGGGTGTGTTCATCCACTGGGACGCGGCCGACGACCAGAAGATCTACGACTACAACTACCAGGCCGTGCGTGAGTCGATCCAGCGTGCGCTGGCCGGCGAGCCCAAGGTCGACGATGTCATCGCCCGCGCCCGCACCGCCAAGCACCCGTTCGCCAGCAACGCCGAGGCGAAGCACGGGTCGAAGCAGATGGCAGGAGCCAACATGTAAGTCGGGAATCGGGAATAGGGAATCGGGAATAGCGGGGAACTGGGAACTGGGAACAGGGAACTGTAGCTCCGATAGGAGTCACTGTTCCCGGTTCCCCGTTCCCGGTTCCCGCAGTCGGCCGAGTCCCCAGTCCCAGTCCCTATGAAACGTCTCCTCCTTCACCTCGACACCTCGCCGGCACCGAGCGTGTTCGATCGCGTCGTCGCGTACGATGCCGGTGCGGACGAGGTGATGAGCTACGGCGGCGTGACGGCCGACTCCGCTCGTGATCTCGTGCACGGCGCGATGTTCACACGCGGACCCAAGGACCTGCACAACACCGCCATCTTCATCGGCGGCGCCGACATGGCCGCCGGCGAGCGGCTGCTCGCGGCAGTGCAGAAGACGATGTTCGGCCCACTCCGCGTATCGGTAATGCTCGACTCGAACGGCTCCAACACCACCGCCGTCGCGGCCGTCGCGAAGCTCGCACAAACGATCGGCAACGTGAAAGGGCGCCGAGCCGTGGTCGTCGCCGGCACTGGCCCGGTAGGGACTCGCGCGGCGGGACTACTGGCGCGCGACGGCGCGCACGTCACGATCACCACACGGCACGCCGACGAAGCCAAACACGTAACCGACGCCATCAAGGCCCGCTTCGGCGGCGCGGTCGAATCGATCGTGGTACCCGACCCGTCGCACGTCGCCGCCGCGTTAGGTGACGCCGAGCTGTTGCTCAACGCCGGACCGGCCGGCGTCCAACTCGTTCCCCGGGACGCGTGGCTGAATCGGCCGAAACTGCGCGTCGTCGCCGACCTGAACGCCGTTCCGCCGTTAGGCATCGATGGCGTCGATGTGACCGACGCCGGCACCGATCGCGGCGGCGCGAAGGTCTTCGGCGCGCTCGGCGTCGGCAACTTCAAGATGAAGGTGCACAAGCGCTGCATCGCGAAGCTGTTCGAGCGAAATGACCTCGTGCTCGACGCCCAGTCGATCGGAGACGTCGCGCGTGAGCTCGTACACTCCGTGCCGCAGCCGTCGTCGGTTCCACCACCGGTGTGACGACGTGCCGCGCGTCATCGGGATCGATCCCGGTACCGTCAGCATCGACGTGTGCGGACTGGACGACGGCCGGCTGTTCCTCGACGAATCCTACCCCACGCGTGACACACTGGCCGATGCGTCGCAGTTCGTTGCGATGCTCGAGTCGCATGCCCCACTCGACCTCGTCGCCGGTCCGTCGGGATATGGGTTACCGCTGCGTCGCGCGCGCGACCTCACGGAGACGGACCTCCGCCTCGCCTACCTCGCCGTGGATGGTGAAGCCGGAGGGATCGGCGGCCTCCGGTCACTCGCCCGCGCACTCGCGGCGTCGGAGCTGCCGGTCGTGTTCACCCCCGGCGTCATTCATCTCGGCACCGTGCCCGAGCACCGCAAGGTGAATCGCGTCGACATGGGGACGGCGGACAAGCTATGCGCCACGGCGTTGGCCGTCCGCGACTCTGCGACTCGCCGGAAATGCGATATCGCCGATGTCTCGCTCATCCACCTCGAGCTCGGAGGCGCGTTCTCGGCCGCCATTGCGGTCGAGCAGGGTCAGATCGTCGATGGCCTCGGTGGGTCGTCGGGACCGTTAGGCCTGTGGTCGCCCGGTGCGCTCGATGGCGAGGTGGCATATCTCGCCGGTACCATCACGAAAGCCATGCTGTTCGAGGGAGGCGCTGGAACACTCGCCGGAGGAGACCGTGCCACCGTCGACTGGATCGCGGCGCCGAGCACGCGCGCAGAGAAAGCCGCCTGGCTCGCCTACGTAGAGGGCGCGGTCAAAGCCGTCGCCACACTCCTCGTCTCGGCGCCTGGCGCGCTGGACGTTGTGATCTCGGGTCGGGTCGCGACGTTCGACCGTGTGCGCAGCGAGTTGGCGCGTCGCCTCACAGCGGTCGCCCCACAGCTCGCGTTGCACCGCCTGACCGGGTTCGCGACCCGCGCAAAGCAAGGCGCTCAGGGAGCGGCGCTCATCGCCAACGGGCTCGCCGGCGGGGAGAACGCCGATCTCGTAAAGCGGCTCGGGATCGAGCAGTCACGAGGAACGGTGTTGGACCACATCGTGTTCTTCCCGGCGAGCGTCGCGTACGACCGCCTGGGCGTCGCGCGTGCCTGACGTGGATCGCGATCGACGAGTGCTCCTGGCGGGCGTGTCCACCCGCGCGATGGCCGAGTCGGCCGCGGTGGCCGGCTACGCGGTGTGCTCGCTCGACGCGTTCGGCGACCTCGATCAGCACCCGGCTGTTCGAGCGGTGTCTCTGCCACGAGACGTTGGCGTGCCGTTCACGGTAGACGCCGTGGTCCGTGCGGCGGGGCGCATCGAGACCGATGTCGTCGCTTACCTGTCGCCGTTCGAGAATCATCCGGGGGCCGTCGAACGGCTTGCGCGCGGACGGACGTTGTGGGGCAACGGCGCATCGGTGTTGCGGCGCGTGCGCCGGCCAGGCGTAGTCTCGCGCCCGGCGGGCGTCTCCAGTCCCGATCGGTGGCTCGTCAAACCGCGTGCCTCGGGAGGCGGACACGGAATCGAGTGGTGGTCTCCCGGTAATCCAGTACCGGCAGGCTCGCATGTCGAACCCTTCATCGACGGTGAGCCCGGCTCCATCGTGTTCGTTGCCGCCGGGCGAGCCATCGTCCCGCTCGGCCTAACGAGACAGCTGGTCGGTGACGCGGCGTTCGGCGCGACCGGATTTCGATATTGCGGTAGCATCCTCCATGTCATTCCGAGCGTAGCGAGGGATCGCTTGGGAGTCATCCCGAGCGCAGCGAGGGATCGCGATCCTCCCGATAGAGGGCTGTCGCAGCTATTCGACTCCGCACTGCACGTCGCTCGCGGCGTCGTGACTGAATTCGATCTCGTTGGCGTCAACTGCATCGACTTCATTGCCCGCGACGGCATCGCGATGCCTATCGAGATCAACCCTCGCTGGTCTGCCTCGATGGAGCTGGTCGAACGCGCGCACGGGGTGTCGGTATTCGGCGTGCACGCAGCCGCGTGCGCGGCGAGCGAGCTTCCGACGTTCGACCT
>DATCGG010000109.1:0-10143 GCA_036509075.1 Gemmatimonadaceae bacterium | reverse complement strand
TTCAAAAACCCGCTCGTTGCGAGGAGGTGTCATGGCCGCGGAGCGATCCGGAGGATCCGAGTCATCCTGATGCATCCGCTTCCCCTTTCGCCTGTGAGGCCGGCCTTCTCAGGGCTCGCATCTACGACGAAGGGGTGTTCGGATGCTTCGGGATCGGACGGATCAGCCGGATCGCTCCCGGGCCTTTCGAGCATGGTAGAGCAACGAGCCGAGTTCTTGGGTGGACGCCCTCGGGACACATTGCTCTCGATCGCCTAAGTTCCATGACCATGCGATTTCTCCTCGCCATCACTGCGGCGATCTCCTCGAGCGCCCAGGCTGTTTCCTCGCTAGCGCGATCCGCGCTTCCAGTTCCGGCGGGTGGCGCGGCGCGTCGGCGATCCGGGCGGTGTAGGCTCGCGCACGGCGCGGACTGGTCGGGCGCTCAGAAACAGCGCTTCGACAAGCTCGGGGACGGTCCAGTTGACCGGACCGCAGCGCGTGAACCGCTGCTCGCGGATCGAGTCCTCGCTGGTGAACCGAAGCACCAGTCGTGGGGACGGTCCGTCGAACGACGGCACCACAGTCTCGAGCCGGGCAACCTCCTCGGCTGTCCACCGTCTCCCACTCGGCTCCGTATACGTGGCTACAAACCCTCGGCGATTGGGCTGGTCCATAGTTCCGCGGGTGGGAATTGCTCAGCAGAAGAGCAAGGACTGGTCCGCAATCACGAGTGGTTTCGCCACCGACTCCAGACCGTTACTCAGTCATCCTGCCGCCGAACTGGAACCGCGGCAGACAAATCCTCGTCGGCGTCTCGCTGTGCGAATCTGACCTTAGTGCGGACGACGTCTCGCACGAGGCTGAAGAACCCCGAGTCCGTGAGATCTCCACGGACGGGGCTGAGACGCGCGATCACGTCAGCCACCAACGACTCGTCGGCGCCGACTTCGCGGGCTATACGTTCAGAATTGAGCTCGGTCATGGCAGAACTCTGGTGCGTTCTGACATCCACGATGCGATGCAGTTGGGCCCGCGCTCTGTGACCCACGCAACATCCCGGGGGTGACCTGCCTCTACAGTTTGGCTCAAAGCCGCATTCTGACCCCAATTCTGACCCCGAGCCCCTGAACCCAGCCTCAATCGGATCGAATCGCGAGCAGCGGATCCGCCCGTGCTGCCCGGAAGGCCGGCATCAGCGTGGCGAGCAGGGCAATTGTCACGAGCACCGCCGTGGTCACCGCCCAGGTAGCGCGGTCGAGTGGGCTGACGCCGTAGAGCATCGCTGTGAGCAGTCGCGTGACCGCGACGCTTCCGATCAGGCCAATCGCAACGCCGAGACCTATAAGGCGAAGTCCCTCGCCTGCTACGAGCCGCAGCATTGTTCCGGGCGTACTCCCGAGCGCGCTCCGGATACCGAATTCGCGGGTCCGCTGGGCAACCGCGTAGCTCAGCACCCCGTAGATCCCGGAGACGGCAAGCACCAGCGCGACCACGGCGAATACGGACAGGAGCATCAGGTAGAATCGTGCGCGTCCGGTGCTGAGTGCCATGACCTCCGGCATTGAACGGACGTCCGTGATCGCGGCCTGCTGATCCACCGACCGAATGGCCGCGCGGACTTGAGCTACCATGTCGGCCGGGTTGCCACGCCGTACACGAACCATGATCGGGAAGTTGGACGATCCCTGGCCTGTCTGGCGGTACGGGCTGTAGACCTCCGCGTGAGGCGCTTCCACCGGGCCGAAGTTCCGGATATCCGTCACGACGCCGACGATCGTGGCGAAGCTGGTGTCGCTCGTGTAGTAGAAGCGTCGGCCTATCGGATCCTTTCCGGGGAAGTCGCGCCGTACGAGCGCCTGATTCACCACGACAACTGTTGGTGACTCCGGACGGCCGTCGTCCTGTGGCCCGAGGAGCCGGCCGGCTACGAGCTTCTGCTTCGTCACGTTGAAGAACTCCGGCGATGCGACCCGGTTTTCGGCCATGGGAAGGCGGGTCGGGTCGTCGCCCGGTTGCCCTTCGTATCGGATGTTGAAGTTCCAACCCCAATTGTCGTACGGGATGAGCGAGATGGAGGCGGCCGCGTCGACTCCGGGAATAGCGCGGATCTTCTCGAGGGCCGGCTCGAGGAACCGCTCCACCGTGTTGCCGTCAGGGTACCGCTGCGGAGAGATGGTCGTTTGCAGCGTGAGAATCGGGTTGGGGTCGAAGCCGGGGTCCCTGCCGATCAACGACGCGAACCCCTTGATCACGAGCCCCGCGCCGAGCAGAAGCACGAGCGACAGCGACACCTCGGCGACGACCAGTGATCGCAGCACGCGGTGATGCGCGCGGCTCGTTCCGCCTCCGCGGCCGTCGCGCAGTGAGTCCTGTGGATCGACCGCCGAGCTCCGCCACGCAGGCAACCCGCCACACGCGACGGCGACGATGACCGCGAGCGCGAGCGCGAAAGCGACTACGCGGTAGTCGACGGAGAGCCCCGCGAGCTGGGGGAGGCGCACGGCGGCAACCGAACCGATCGTCCGCACACCGATCCAGGCGAGCGTCAGTCCCGCGAGGAACCCGATGGCGGTCATGACGAGGCTTTCACTCAGCACGGGTCGCATCAGCTGGCCGCGCGTCCCGCCTAACGCTGATCGGATTGCCAGCTCACGCCGCCGCTGCACCGAGCGCGCGAGCAGGAGGCTCGCCACGTTGGTCGCGGCGATGAGCAACACCATGCACACCGCTCCGAACAGGAGAAGGAGCGGCGTCCGGACGCTGCGCACGCCCTCGCCGACGAGCGCCAGGGCCCGCACCTGCTCGCCACGCAGCACCGGATTGGCCGCGACGACTCCATCGAAGATGCGAACGAGCTCCGCATGCGCGGACTGAGCGGTCGCGCCGGGAGCGAGCCGGCCTAACACCGACAGGAAGCTGCTCCGGCGCTGCGACAGCTCATCCGGAGTGAACCGCATCGGTTTCCACACCTGTGAGCGAAACACCTGCGAGCCGTGCGGGATGCCCATGCCGCGCGGTGCGATCCCCACCACCATATACGCCTGACCGTCGAGCCGAATGGTTTTGCCGACGAGGCTCGCGTCGCCACCGAACCGTTCGCGCCACAGCTCCTCTCCGATGACGACGACCTGGGAAGCGTCGGCCCGGTCGTCGTCGGCCGTCAGCATGCGTCCACGAAGCGCCCGGACGCCGAGGAGAGGGAACAGGTTGCCGGTCACGCGCTTCACGCTGACTTGCGCGGCCTCGTCGGTCAGTTGAAGCAGCGCTGTGGTATGCGCGATCGCCGCCAGCCCTTCGAGCTGATGCGTCTCACGGGCGAGGTCCGTGTAGTTCGGCGGCGAGAACGGCCCAGTGTTGAAATGCGGGGTCGCTCTATAAACCGTGACGAGGCGCTCGGGATCGCGGAACGGCAGCGGCTGCAGCAGCGCGCGGCTGATCGCACTCGAGATGGCGGCCGTCGAGCCGATGCCAAGGGCAATGCACACGATGGCGGATCCGGAAACGAGTGGAGCTCGCCGAAGTGAACGAACGGCGGCGAGCAGCTCGGTGACGAAGGCGGGACCAGGCATGAACCGCATCCTCTAATAAGGATTGGAGCGAGTCGATGTTGCTTGGACATCGACTCGCGTAACGCGGTTTGAGGGGGTCTGCGGGTCACATCGCGGTTTCGTTGCCGGGGGCGGAGCTACTCGCCAACGCTTCGCCTGCTCAATATTTTCGCTGACGCCTTCATGAGGCGGGTTAGCGCTCATCGTGAGCGAGCGCCGGTGGTTCATGACGGCACGCCGAGGTTAATCCAGGGTGACGTTCCGCGTAGTGGGCATCGGCGCGTCAGCCGGTGGTCTTGATGCCATCAGCGAGTTGCTCGGCGCGCTTCCGCCGCGCACTGGCCTGGCGTGTATCGTCGTTCAACATCTCGATCCGCACCACGAGAGCCGGCTGCCGGAGATTCTGGCCCGGACGGTAAGTGTCCCGGTAGCCGCACCGGTTGCTGGCGAACTGCTGCAGGCCGATCACGTCTACGTCATCCCGCCAAACGTGACACTGACGGTAGCCGACAAACGCTTTCATCTGGAGAAGCGGCCTGCATTCGAGCGCCACCTTCCGGTCGATGCGTTGCTCAAGTCACTCGCTGTCGACTATGCCGGGGACGCAATTGGAGTAATACTCTCGGGCGGCGACTCCGACGGCTCCCTCGGGATACAGGCGATAAAACACGAAGGCGGTATCGTCTTCGCCCAGAATCCCGATTCCGCACGGTTTGGCGACATGCCCCGCCACGCCATCGAAACGGGATTTGTCGATCGGGTGCTGAGTCCGAAGGAAATTGCCGGTGAGCTCGTGCGACTGAGCCGGCAATCCTCTTCTGACGCTGCATCCAGATCCGTCTCCGCCGAAGAGGAGATGTTCCTCAAGCGGATCCTTCAGCGACTCCGCGCCGCGCATGGAGTGGACTTCACACACTACAAACGCAGCACGCTGCGGCGACGCCTCGATCGACGCATGACGCTGCAGGGAATCGAGAGCCTCCCGGAATACGCCGAGCGGATCGAACGTGACACGGGGGAGTCGGCCGCGCTCTACCAGGACTTTCTCATCCGGGTCACGGAATTCTTTCGCGACCCGGCTTCCTTCGACGTGCTGCGTCGTCAGGTCTTCCCGGCACTGCGCGAAGGACGGGACCCGCGACAGCCGATCAGGATCTGGGTACCTGGTTGCGCGACCGGCGAAGAGGTGTACTCGATCGCGATCGAGCTCCTGGAGTGGATCGGCAATCGCGTCTTGCCCTCCGAGGTGCAGATTTTCGGCACCGATGTCAGCGAGGCGGCGCTCGAGAGGGCTCGGGCGGGCATCTACCACGCCAATGCCTTGCGGGATGTCTCGAGTGAGCGCCGTGAACGGTTCTTCGAGAAGCACGACGACGACTTCCGCGTCGTGCAGGAGATCCGCGACCTGTGCATCTTCGCGCGGCAGGATGTGACGTACGACCCGCCGTTTTCGCGCCTCGATCTCATCAGCTGCCGAAACCTCCTGATCTACCTCGATGACGTGGCGCAACGACGGACACTACAGTCCTTCCATTTCGCACTGCAGCCGCACGGTGTGCTCATCATCGGTCCCGCGGAGAGCATCGGCTCGTCCGAGCTCTTCGATCGGGTGGACAAGCGCTTTCGAATATTCCGGAGGCGTCCTGGCTCGGGTGCGGGCACGGCCGGGCTGCACAGGGGCGGACGCCGGTCCGTCTCGCTCGAGACGCCGGAAGGCGGCCTTCCGCCTAACGCAACGGAAGAATCCCTCGCGAGACAGGCCGACCTGTGGTTGCTGGCGCAGTACGCGCCGGCAAGCATGGTCGTCGACGACGCGCTGACCATCCGGCAGTTTCGCGGACGAACCGGTCCCTACCTCGAACCCGCGTCCGGGCCACCGAGCCACGACTTGCAGCGCGTCGTCCGCCCGGAGGTGCTTGTCGAGCTATTGCCGGCGATTCGACAGGCGCGCGAAACCGGCCTGACGGTGCGTCGAGACCCGCTGCGTGTCGACGACGACCGTGAGGTGAGCATCGAGGTTGTCCCGCTTGTGTCGGGCCCGAGTGGCACGAATGGCTTTCTGATCGCGCTCGACGACGGGTCCCGCCTTCGAGGTGCCGATCGGCTGCGGACCCTGCCGGAGCGATTGCCCGAATCAGAGAAGGACCGTCGCCTTGCCCAATTACAGCATGAGATTGAAGCCCTGCGCGACTACCTGCGCGTTGCGAGCGAGGAACACGGAGCGGTACAGGAGGAGCTCAAGTCCGCGCATGAGGAGATGCTTTCGGCGAACGAGGAGTATCAGAGCACGAACGAAGAGCTGGAAACCTCCAAGGAAGAGTTGCAGTCGACCAACGAGGAGCTCACGACCGCGATCGAGGAGTTGCGAAGCCGCAACCGCGACCTCGGCGTCCTCAATGACCAACTGGAGCAAGCGCGCCTGAGCTCTGAGCGCGCCAAGGCGTACGCCGACGTCATCATCGAGACGGTGAGCTCCCCTCTCGCGGTCATCGACGCGGAGATGAGGATCAAGCGCCTGAATCAGGCATTCGTCTCGGACCTGGAGTTCGCGCGCGGGAGCGTCGGTCAGCGTCTGGTTGACGAGGCGGATGACGACCCGTGGAACATTCCGGGCTTTCGCAAGAAACTGGACGCGGTGTTCCGCGACGGTGAGGTGCTGGATCACCTGGAGGTGATCCTGAATCTCCCCGTTCGCGGCCGCCGTGTCGTGACGTTGACCGCGAGGAGGATTCCCGGAAGCCCGGAGCACGAGAATCTCGTGCTACTCGCAGTCGATGATGTCACCGACCGCGCCAGCATCGCCGCGGATCTCCAGGCGAACAACCAGCGGAAGGATGAGTTTCTCGCGATGCTCGCTCATGAGCTCCGACACCCGCTCACGCCGATCACGCACGCGCTTCATTTGTTGCGCCGCGCCGGCGCCGACCCGGCGACCGCCGAGCTGGTGGAGACCATCGATGCGGAGACACGCCGGCTCGAGCGTTTCGTGAACGAGCTGCTCGACATCGTGCGCATCAACCGGGGACTCCTCGAGATCAGGCCGGAACGTCTGGACCTTGTCCACGTCGTGACGCAGGCCGCGGGCGCGATGCGACCATCTGTCCAGCAGCATCGGCATTCGCTGACACTCGCGTTAGGCAACGGCCCCATCATCGTCAATGGCGATGCGGGCCGTCTGAATCAGGTCGTGACGAACCTGCTGGAGAATGCCGTGAAGTACACCGAACCGGGTGGCCAGATTACTCTGTCACTTGAGCAGCTAGGGGATGAAGCCGTGCTGACCGTGCGCGACAACGGAGTAGGTATTCCGCCGGCGCTCCTCGGAGCGATCTTTGAACCGTTCACGCAGGGTGGCGCCGGAACCGATCGAGACGGGGGTGGATTGGGTCTGGGCCTCAGTGTCGTGCGGCGCGTGGTGAAACTGCACGGCGGTCGCGTCGAGGCACGCAGCGGCGGCCCCGGTGCGGGGAGTCAGTTCGTCGTCTGGCTGCCGATAGCTTCCCGGAACGCGCGACCTGCCTTGCCACCGGCGAGCCTCGGCCAAACGGCACCGAGTGCGGCGTCCCAGCGGAGGAAGGTGCTCCTCGTCGACGATCGCGAAGAAATCACAAGGTCCCTCGCCAGGCTGGTCGGAGCCTTCGGGCATGAAGTCGCGATTGCCAGGGACGCCGCGACTGCGCTGACGGTCGCGGCGGCATTTCAGCCCGACTGCGCTATTGTGGACCTGGGTCTGCCGCTTGTAACGGGTTACGACCTCGCCCGGCAGCTGCGCGAAGCTTCGCCGAACCGTCAGTTGCTCCTCATTGCGTTCACCGGAAGCGGTGACTCCAGTGTGCGGGAGATGTCTCAGGAGGCTGGATTCGACGCGTGCCTCATCAAACCGGGTGATCCCGTCGTCCTGGAGACGCTTCTCCGGCGTGCTCCGGAAGGCTGACGACACCGCGAAGGACCTCAACGGCGCTGCAAGCGTCATCACGATGGCCGGCCGGAGAGGAGCCCCCCGATAAGCGAGCGGAATCGCGCGAGATCGCCCGTCGAGCCATGTCGCGACCGGCCATCATGCCTCGGCAGCGATTTGACATGGTCTGTTAGTCCGCCCTCAACGCCCCCGCCGGATCCTCCGCCGCGGCGCGCCGCCCCGGGATCAGGCACGCCAGCGTCGCCACGGCAACCACGACTGCGAGAACCGCCCCGAGCGTCGTCGCGTCCCACGGCTTCACCTCGAACAGGAAGCCGGACAGCGAGCGACCCGCGAGGAACATCCCCGCAATCCCCGCTGCGCACCCGGCCAGCACGAGCGTCAGCCCTTCTCGCACGATCAGCCGCACCACGCCCGACGGCCGCGCGCCGAGCGCGAGGCGAATGCCGAACTCACGCCGACGGTAGCTCACCGCGTAGCTCAACATCCCGTAGATCCCGACCGCCGCCAGAGTGAGCGCCAGCACGGCGAACGCGCTCATGAGCATCATTACGAACCGCGGCGGATCGACGACCGCCGCGAGCACTCGGCTCATCGGCTTCACGTCGCCGAGCGGGAGCGTCGGATCGAGGTGGCGGACCTCCTCGCGGATGATCGCCGTGAGCTGTGCTGGGTCGCCGCGGCCGCGAACGACGAGATACGTCTTCCGCGCGGGGAACTGTCCCGTCGCGAAGTACATCGCCGGCTCGGTTTCATTGCGGAGTGCCGTGTTGCGAATATCGCGCACCACGCCTACCACCTGATGTTGGTCGCCGGAAACGGTCCGGTTGGCGAGTGGTCCGATGTTCCGAGTCGTCGTCGTGATGCGCTTACCGATCGGGTCCTCGTTAGGCCAAAGGCGTCTGGCGAGCGTCTCGTTCACGATCACCACTGGTGTCGACGCGACGTCATCGTGGGCGTCAAACGCGCGGCCGCGGACGATTGGCGCACGGATCGCCGCGAAGTAGCCGGCATCGGCGGAGTGGAACTGCGCCATGGGTTCCTCTCCGACCGGGAACGGGCCGGCGCCGACCGGGACATACGGGAGGCGCCACCCGCTCTGCAGCGGCAGGAACGTGCTCGTGCCGGCTGCCACGACCCCGGGGCGCTGCTGGATCGCACGGACCAGCGACGCGTAGAACTGTTCGACCTTCGGCCACTCCCGATACGCCGCGTCAGGCAGTTGCATGTCGACCGTGATGGTGAGTGCCGGATCGACGCCCGTGTTCACCGCGAGCATCCGCGTCACGCTGCGCACGAGGAGTCCTGCGCCCGACAGCAGGATGACCGCCAGGGCCACTTCGATGACCACGAGCGCGCTCCGCAACGCGCGTCCCTGCGTGCCACTGCCTTTGCTGCCATCCTTGAGCGCATCCTGGAGCTCCGAGCGGGACAGGATAAACGCCGGCACGAGCCCGAACGCGAGGGCGGTGAGCGCGGCCACGACGGTCGCGAAGACGAGCACAGGCGCGTCGATCCCGATGCTGTCGGCGCGAGGGATCCGAACCGGCGACGCCGCCATCAAGGCCTTGATGCTCAACACCGCAACCGCGAGTCCGACCGCAGCGCCCGCGACCACCAGCACGATGCTCTCCGTGAGAAAGAGCCTAACGAGCCGCCCCCGGCTCGCTCCGATGGCGGAGCGCAGCGCGACCTCGCGACGCCGGCCGCTCGCGCGCGCGAGCAGCAGGTTCGCGACGTTGATGCAGGCGAGTGTCAGCAGCAGGGCCGACGCGCCGAACAGCGCGAACAGACCGGGACGAAAGACACCAGCGGTCTCGCGATCGAGCTCGATCACCTTCGGCGTCCAACCCGCGTTCGTGCCCCGGAACTCGTTCCCGAGCCTGACACCGAGCGCAGCGAGCTCGCGATTGGCGCGGTCGGCGGTCACGCCAGGCGCGAGCCTCGCGACCGACTCCATGAAATGCGCGCCGCGGCTGTGGAAGTGCAGGTCCCACTGCAGCTGCTGCCAGAGGTCGGTTTCGCCCGGGAAGCCGAAGCCTGGTGGCATGATGCCCACGACGGTGTAGGTGAAGCCGTTCAACCGAATCGCTCGCCCGATGACTCCCGGGTCGCCGCCGAAGCGCGTATTCCACAGACGGTGGCTGATGATGGCCTCGTGCTCCCCGCCAAACAGACCGGTGTGAACGGTGAACCCACGACCCATTGCGGGCTGCACTCCGAGCACGTCGAACAGGTTCTCCGTGGTCTCGACCGCAGAAACTCGAACGGGATCACCGGTTTCGTCGGCGAGATTGAGCTGCGGACGCCACCACGCCGCGGCGTCGGCGAAGACGGACGAGAGCGCGCGGTAGTCGTGGAACGTCACGGGCGAGATGGGCTCGTGCTTCAGTCCCTTTTCCCGGTTCGAGTCCCAGATCGTGACCAGTCGGCTTGGATCGCGATAGGGCAGTGGCCGGAGCACGACGCCTTCGAGGAGGCTGAACACACCGGCGGTCGAGCCGATGCCGAGTCCGAGGGCAAGGACGGCGGTGATGGCGAAGCTCGGGCTGCGAACGAGGCTTCGCAGGGCGAAGCGGATGTCGCTGATCAGCGTGTCCATGGGAGCCGGGAAGGAGGGGAGGCCTCACCCTTGGACATGTCGTGGGTCGGGATGGTTCACGGTTCTGGGGAGTGGGCGGAACAGCCGGGACT
>DATCGG010000108.1:0-10564 GCA_036509075.1 Gemmatimonadaceae bacterium | reverse complement strand
CCGACGCCTGTGTCGCGATGGACGCCATGATGCACGTGACGGAGCCGGCATCGACCAGTCTCGGTGGCGACATGTTCGCGCTGCATTTCGATGCGCGGACTTCACAAGTTTCGGCGCTCAATGGGTCGGGTCGTTCGCCGCGGACGCGCCTGCTCGACGACGTCGCGTGCGACGACCGCGGCCGGATCCCTGAGCTCCATGGCGATGCGGTGACGGTCCCCGGCGTGTGCGCCGCGTGGTTCGACCTCAACGCGCGGCACGGGCGCATGAGCGTGGCGCGACTGCTCGAGCCGGCGATCGACGTCGCGTCATCAGGGTTCGAGGTCGCGCGCATCGCGGCTGCCGTCTGGGAGCGAAACCTCCCGAAGCTCCGGTCTGGCGAGCTCACGATCGAAGGTCGTGCACCCCGGGAGGGCGAGCGGTTTCGCAATCCCGCGCTGGCTCGTGTCCTTCGCACGATCGCCGACAGTGGGCCGGAAGCATTCTATCGAGGCGAGATCGCGGAGCGCATCGTCGGTGCAGTTCGCGCAGCTGGCGGAGCGATGACCACGGAAGATCTGGCGAGACACGCGTCGGCCTGGGACGAGCCGATCTCGGCGAGCTATCGAGGCGTCCGCGTCTGGGAGTGCCCGCCTAACGGGCAGGGCCTGGCCGCACTTCTAGCGCTCGCGATGCTGGATGGCTGCGAGGTGCCTCGGGCCGGCAGCGCCGAGCGGATGCACTTGCAGATCGAGGCGCTGCGGCTCGGTTTCGCGGATGCGCGCTGGCATGTAGCAGATTCCGCAGTCGCTCCTGCGCCGCTGGAGGAGCTGCTCTCCGCCGATTACATCGCGGCTCGGCGAGCACAGATCGATCCCGAGCGCGCGTCGACCAGCGTGGCGCGCGGCTCACTCGCTGGAATTCCTGGCACCGTATACCATTGCGCGGTGGATGCGGCGGGCAACGCCTGCTCGGTCGTGAGCTCGACGTTCGGGAGCTTCGGTACCGGCATCGTCCCGGCGGGTCTCGGTTTCACACTTCAGAACCGCGGATGCGGCTTTGTGCTGGATCCGCTTCACCCTAACGCGTATGCTCCTGGCAAGCGCCCGTATCATACGATCATCCCGGGCATGCTCACGCGCCGCGATGGTACCCTATGGGGACCGTTCGGCGTGATGGGCGGACCGATGCAGCCGCAGGGCCATCTGCAGGTCGTCATGTCGCTCGTCGATGATGGCGTGTCGCCGCAGGAAGCGCTGGACCGACCGCGATTCTTCATTGAACCCGATATCGATGGAGGCCGAGTGTATCTCGAGCACGGGGTGCCGTGGGCTGTGGCAGAGGCTTTGCGCGGGCGCGGGCACGATATCCTCGTCGACCCCGACACCCGCGGGCGGTCTACGTTCGGTCGGGGCGAGGTTATTCTGCGGGAACCTGACGGATCGCTTCGTGGTGGCAGTGACCGGCGCGCGGACGGCTGCGCGCTCATGCTATGACCGCCGATTCGCGTTGGACTCGACGTGATTTTCTCTCGACCACAGCACTCGGCATTATTGGCATGGGCATTAGCGGTTCTTCGGTAGGCGCCGACGAGCGGTTCGCGTACATCGGCACCTACACGAACACCGGGCACAGCGACGGGATCTACCGGCTGTTCCTGAACACGACGACGGGTGCCATGCGGGTCGACGGCGTGGCCGCGAAGTCGGCCGATCCGTCGTTCCTCGCCCTGCATCCGAACGGGCGCGTGCTGTACGTCGTGAACGAGCTGGAGTCGTTCGACGGGAAGCCGACCGGCGCGGTCAGCGCCTTCGCCATCGCGCGGGAGTCCGGTGCGCTGACGCCGCTCAATCAGCTGCCCTCGCACGGCAAGGCGCCATGCTACGTGTCGGTCGATCGCACTGGTCACACGGTACTCGTCGCGAACTACGTGAGCGGCACGATCGCCACGTTCACCGTTAGGCAGGACGGCGGGCTTGGCGAGGCGCGGACGATCGTGCACCACGAGGGCAAGGGCCCCGATCCGGAGCGTCAGGAAGGCCCGCACGCGCACTGCATCATCACGGACCCCGCCAATCGCTATGCCATCGCGGCGGACCTCGGCGTCGATGGCGTGCTGACCTACAGGTTCAACGAGAAGACCGGCGCGATCTCGACCCCTGCCAACGCGGTGGCGACGAATCGGGGCGCCGGACCTCGTCACCTCGCGTTCCATTCAACGGGCCGGTTCCTGTACGTGATCAACGAGCTGGATTCGACGCTCGTCGTGTACAAGTACGATGGGGACCGAGGCGCGCTCGAGCAGGTCCAGGTGACGGCGGCGTCACCTGGAGGGACGGCGAAGAATTATCCCGCGGACCTTCACGTGGCGTCGTCGGGGCGGTTCCTGTACGGCTCCAATCGCGGGGACAACACGATCGCGATGTTCGCGATCGACCCGGCGTCCGGGCAGCTCACGGCGATGCAGCAGGTATCCACAGGGGGCGATTGGCCGCGGAACTTTGCGTTCGATCCGACCGGGGGTTTCCTGCTCGTGGCGAACCAGCGTTCGGATTCGATCCTGAGCTTCCGGGTGGATGGCGAGTCGGGGCGCCTAACGCCGACCGGCGAAAAGGTTCAGCTGCCGAGCCCCGTATGTATACGGTTCCGGTAGAGTGTCTGGTCGTTTGCCAGCCTCATCGAGTGGGCGAGCGCACCCCTCGCGGCCTCTCCCGGTCGCGACCATGATTACTCACCGGCAATTGCCGAGGAAGAGACTATGGCTAGAGTAGTCGTTCGTTATTGTCCGTTCTGAGTCTCGGGCATGCATGCCGTCCGGGTGGCGGCACGGCTCCGTCGTGAGCTCGGTATCGAGGTGGACTCGATCCGAGGTAGCTACGGCGAGTACAAGGTCCTGGTGGATGGCGACATCATTGTCGATGGAGGGGCGACGGTCGTCCTCGGGCTGCTCCCGTCGGCCCGGGCGGTCGTCGAAAAGGTGCGGGCGCGGCTGGGGCCTGACGCCGCCTCGTCCTCAGCGGTTGGCGCCTAACGACTGCAGCAGCGCTCGTCCCTGCGCATCCTGAGGATGCGCGTCGACGAGCAGGCGCGCGTACCGCCGGGCGGCTGCCGTGTCGCCCGCATCGCGGCTCAGGAGCGCCAGACCTAACAACACGTCGCGGTCGCGCGGATACTGCGCGCGGGCCGAGTCGAGCGCTCGCATCGCGTCGGCGGTGCGGCCCTGTGCGTTCAACACCACCGCCAGCCCGAGGCGCGCCTCCCGGAGCTGCGGCGCGAGCCGGAGCGCCGCCCGATACTCGGTGGTCGCCGAATCCAGCTTGCCGGATTGCGCGTAGAACGCCGCCAGCGACAGACGATTCCCGGCGCGGTCCGCATTGTACCGCTGGCTCTCGACGAACTCCGCGGAAGCGGCCGCAAATGCTTTCCGCTGGAGCGGCGTGCGGAGCGAATCGGCCATTGGCGCGAGGGACCACGCCGCACCCTGGCGAACCGCCCGCGTGGGATCCCCAAGCAATGGCACGGACGTCGTAACACGCTGGCGCGGAGGGAACGCTTCGAGTACTTGAAGTGCTGCAAGTCGAACCAATGGGTGTGGGTCATCGGCTCCTCGTCGTGCCGCCTCGAATGCCTCCTGCACGGGATACCGCGCGAGACGCGCAAGTGCCGACGCGCGCACGATCGTCGGCTGTGCCGTATCCGCGAAAACGCCGACCAGCGAGTCCGCTGCCCCTGGCGCGTCTCGCTCCTCGGCGGCGAACGCGCCGGCGAAGCGCTGAAAGCCTGCGTTCGGCTTGCTGTACCACGCACGGACCGCGCTGTCCGCCCACCGCGGCTCGCGGTTCGCGTGGCAGCGGTTGCACGCGTTAGGCATGCCCAGCGTCATCGACAGGTCGGGTCGCGGGATGCGAATGCTGTGGTCGTGTCGCGGGTCGATCTGCATGTACGCCGTGTCGGGCATGTGACACGACGCGCACTGCGCACCAGGGCTTCCGGCCGGGTGAAAGTAGTGGGCCGGCGTGTCGAACGTGGTTGGCTGATGACACCGCGTGCACGTTCCGTTGCCGGGCACGCGGAGCTTCTGCGTATGCGGGTCATGACAGTCCGCGCACGTCACGCCCGCGTGGTACATCCTGCTCTGGAGGAACGAGCCGTAGTCGTACACTTCGTCCCGCTGCTGTCCATCCGGGAAGTAGAGACCCGGCAGGAGCAGCGACGGGATGTAATAGTCGAGCAGCGGTGCGCCGGCCGTGTAGCCATCGGCGATGTGCGCGCGCGATGCGTGGCACTGGGCGCACGTCTCGATCTCTCGATCGGTCGTGCGCGCCGTACTTCGATGCGCAGTCGGGGCGCTCGAATCCCTCACCCACTCTATCCCGCGCCGCTCGGTGAGTTGCGCTGGCAGTCCATCGTCACGCCAGACGACCTTGCGGAGGAATCCTGGGTACGAGCCCCAACGCGCGTGTTGCGAGCCTGGGCCGTGACATGCCTCGCACGCTACGCTGATCTCCGCGCGCGTCGTGTGGAACTCGCCGGTCGCGGCGTCATAGCCCTTCCGCACGCCGGTCGAGTGACAGTCGGCGCACATGAAGTTCCAGTTGTTCTGCGCGCCGGTCCAATGAAACTCGTCGGTGTGCGCGACCGTGACGCCTGGGTAGAGAGTGAACCAGCGCTGGCCACCCTGTGTCACGGGGCGCGCGTCCCACGCGGTGGTCATCGTTTGAACACGGCCGTCGGGAAAATCCACGAGGTATTGCTGAAGCGGATAGACGCCGAACGTGTAGCGGATCACGTAGTCATGATGCTGGCCGTCGGCGCCCTCCGTGTTCACGACGAACTGGCTGCCACGGCGAAGGAACATCGACGTGACGCCGCCGGCCTCGAATCGCGTGCTGTCGAAGCGGCCGAGCACAGTCGCGGGCGTCGCGTCCTGCATGGCGACCGCGTGCTGGGATGTCTTCCACGCGGCGTGCTCGGGTGCGTGACAGCTCGCGCATCGCGCAGAGCCGACGAACTCGGCCGGCGCCTGCGATTCGCGCGAGCAGGCGACCACAATGAGCGCACCAGCAACGATGCGAGTCGGCCGCGTAACCAACGCTGCAAGCACTATTGGGTCGTTTGCCGGCGCGTGAACTCGGCCCGCGCAGCCGCCATCATCCGCACAACTTGCTCGCGCTCGGCCGGCGTGTTCCACCCGGTCTGCGAGCCCAGCGCCTGATCCACTCGATCGAGCCAGCCGAGGAAATACTCGGCGTCCTGCTTCGATCGCACGGGCGTCGCGCCGACCGTGACGTAAATCGGGCTCGTGCTGGCAAACGGATACAGGTCGAGCACCGGTAGCTGCGGCCGATCGGACCAGGCGCGGAGCACGAACCAGCCGCTCGCGTCCACCGGAACGACGATGGTCGTGTCGGCCGCGGTGCGGTCGCCGGAGAGTGGGATGCTCGCCACGACTCGGCCGTTTCCGATGAGCTCGAGGTGGTCGACCGGCACCGGCGACCGAAGCCTAACGTGTGCCGACAGCGTTCCTCCGCTCGCGAGACGGATCTCGTCGCCGATCTGGCTCCGGCCAAGCGTGAACTCCAGCACCGGTGCGTTCGTGACGAACGTTCGGCCGGCCCGGATTGCCGCGAGCCAGCGCCGGTGATCGAGCGCACGGTCAGCCGAGTCCGTACGCGCATACACGCGCACGAGGCCCGGAGGCCCACGTAGCGCTGCGAAGTTGGGGAAGGCGTCGGTCCCGGCGCCCGCAGGAAGGCGAAAGCCACAGTTCAGCAGGCGGTACCAGACCTCCGACGTGATGAGGTGATCGCTGTAGCCCATCACCTCGATGTAGTCCACCTTGCCTAACGCCACATCGACGGGCAGCTCGTACGGCACTCCGCCTTCCACCCGCGAGAGGTCGGGACGAAAGTCGAACGGATGCACGTAGCCCATGAGCCCTGCCTGTGCGTGCGCCAGGTCAGCGACGTCGGCATTCGTGGGAACGAGGCTCGCGAGCGCGGTGCCGGGATAGCCCGCGTAGTCCGGCAGCAGATAATGATCGGTAAGCCCGAGCAGGCCTGCATGGCCCCAGAAACCCGTGTGGAACTCCTGCCCGTAGGCGAGCACGAAGTCGCGCGTCGAGAGCGGATCGGGGTCGGGGCGCCAATAGGCGATGTCGGGGATGCGCTGCTCCTTGTTGACGATCAGGTTCTCCACGACGTTGAGCCCTTCCGCGCGGGCCTGGAGCGAAAGGTGCGGCGGCGTATTGCGGTAGACACCGCCGTAGTTCATGTGCACGTGAAGATCACCGCCCCACCATCCCTTGCTCGGCAGATCACTCAGTCGCGTGAGCGGGATGCGGACGGTGCGAGACTCACCCGTGCCGACCGTCACCTCGCGGCGCGTCGTTCGATACTCTGGCCCGTGCCAGACCTCCACGATCGCACGCCCGGCCGGCACCGTGATGGTGTCGGTGCCCGCCGTGTGGAAATACCCGTACTCGAACGGCTGCTCGCCTCGCACGCGCGCTTCATCGGCGTGTCGCCACGCACCATCTGGCGCGAAGAACTTGCTCGCGCTCGATCCCGTGGCAGCGCTGGCAACCGATACGCGTGCCGGCATCGCGCGTCGTGTCGTTGAATCCACGACCGTGACCACGAGCCGTCCCACTGGTTCGGCGTACGTGCGAGTTCGAACGTCCACTCGCGTGCGCTTGCCGCCTGGAACATCGACGATCCAGAGCGACGTGTTGCCGCCTTCATTGGAGATGTACGCAATGCGCCGAGCGTCCGGCGACCAGCGCGGGGCGGTGGCGTCGAACTCACCGTAGGTGAGCTGCATCGGGTCACCGCCTGCTGCCGGGAGGAGCCACAGCTGATTCCATTGCCGACCATGGTAGCCGCTGTAGACGACGCGCGTCCCATCGCGCGCCCAGTCGGGGCGCGCCTTCCATGTCGTCTCCTCGAAGTGCAGCTCGCGTAGAGGTGCGCCTGCGCGGGCTTCCATTCGCCAGATGCCGCCGGTGCCGTAGATGCGCCCGCGATTCGACACGAGAATCAGCTCGCGGCCGTCCGGCGACCATGATGGTGAGATGTAGTGGTCGAAGACGCTGTAGTAGTAGCGGGGGAGACCGCTGTCCCGGTCTTCGGTGATTCGCTCCATACTGTCGAGCCTAACGTCACTGGTCCGCGGGCCCGACGTCCCGGTTCCATCCGTTCGGCTGTCGGGCGGTTGTGCGTCGTCGCGTCTGACGGCAGCCACGAAGATGTGCCAGCGGGCGTTGAATGCCGTCGACACGAAGGCAAGGCGCTTGCCATCGGGAGACCATCGCGGCTCGAGGTTGACGCCGCCGTTGGCCAGGAGCGTCTGCGTGGTGCCGCGCTCGAGGTCGAGCACGCGAAGATCGATCGCATTGCCATCATACGACGAGAACACCACGTACCGCCCGTCCGGCGACCAGTCAGGCTGATAGTCGTAGCGCGCTCCGCTGGTGAGCTGGCGCGCCTCGGTCGTGCCGAGTCGCTGGCGCCACAGGGAGCCCTGCATGGAGTAGATGACGTCCTTTCCATCGGGCGACCACGTCACGGCGCTCGGGCCGCTCGTGGCCTGTGGGACGTACATCTCGCGCCAGTAGTACGCGTGCGGGACCTTGACCTGTGGCAGCACTTGCTCGCGCTGTGGCGCCTGAGCGCTCGCGGCTGCGGTCACCACCAGCGTCAGGAGCAGGGCGCTCGTTGTCATCCCGAGCGGAGCGAGGGATCGCGGTCGTCCCGACAGAGGGCCCTCTACCTGGAGACTCGCGATCCCTCGCCTGGCGGCTCGGGATGACATCACGTGCGCAGCTCGCCGAGCAGCTCGTCCATCATCCCGAGCGCCGTATCGACGTCGTAGGTATCGATAACGAGCGGCGGCGCCAGGCGCAGCGCGCTCTTGCCAGCCCCCAGCAGCAGGAGGCCACGGCGGAACGCCCGCTGCACCAGCTCGTGCACGAGCTCGGACGCCGGCTCCCGCGTTGCGCGATCCTTCACGAACTCCACACCGATCATGAGGCCGACGCCACGCACGTCGCCGATCGCTTCGTGACGCTCGGCAAGCCGGCGCAGACCGGCCACGAGACGCTCGCCCATCGCTCGCGCGTTCGTCGTTAGGCCGCCCTCCACGAGGTCCAGCGTGGCCAGCGCGGCCGCGCAACACACCGGGTTCCCGCCAAACGTCGAGCCGTGCGCCCCCTGCCCCCACTTCATCACGTCATCGCGCGCGATGATCGCGCCGATCGGCATCCCGGAGCCCAGTCCCTTCGCCGTGAGTAGCACGTCGGGCTCGACGCCTTCGTGTTCGCAGGCGAACATCTTCCCCGTGCGTCCAATGCCGCTCTGCACTTCGTCCATCACGAGCAGGATCCCGTGGCGGTCGCACAGCTCACGCAGGGCGGTCAGAAACCCGCGCGGCGGTACGACGTATCCACCCTCACCCTGAATCGGCTCGACGAAGATCGCCGCGACGTCTTTCGGATGCAGTCGGCGAGCGAACAGCTCAGTCTCGATCGAGCGCACACAGTCGAGCGTGCACTCCGACCGGTCGCGGCAATGCTGGCAGCGATAGCGATTCGCGTACGGGACGTGGTAAACCTCCGGGAGCATTGGCCCGAACCCTGCGCGCTGCGTCACCTTGCTCGATGTCAGGCTCATCGCGCCATAGGTGCGCCCATGAAACGCGCCGTCGAACGCGATGAGCGCCGGCCGTCGTGTCGAGTTTCGGGCCAACTTGATGGCGCCTTCCACCGCCTCGGCCCCCGAGTTCGTGAGAAACACGCGCTTTTTGCTCGGCCCCGGCGCGATCCGCGCGAGTCGCTCGCAGAGCGCAGTCATGTCCTCGTAGTAGAAGTCCGTGCCGCAGATGTGCAGGAACCGCGACGCCGCCGCCTGAATCGCGGCGACCACCTGCGGGTGCGCGTGCCCGGTTGCCGCGACCGCGATGCCCGCCATGAAGTCGAGATAGCGGTTCCCGTCCACGTCTTCGATCATCGCGCCTTTACCATGCGAGACGACGAGCGGATACTCCTTGATGTACGACGTGGAAGCGGCCGCTACGTCCCGATCGATCACCGCCTGCCCGTTAGGCCCCGGTGGCGGGACGACGATGCGAGGGTAGTCACGCTTGGTGGTAGCGGTAGCCGGTGTCTGCAGAATCTCGGTAGCCATAGGAGGAGCTCTGTTGATAGTCCTTAGTCGTTAGTCTTTAGTCTTTAGCTAACGACTATCGACTATCGACTAACGACCGGTAGAATGATCCGCGACGGATGTCGCGCGTCGTGATGAATCGTTATGCGGGCCGAGCGTGTGCGGGCGGACTGAGTCTCCGACGCGCCGGTCTGGAGGTTGCGTGCGTAGTTCGGCGCGAACGAGGACATGACGTGAACGCGAATGCGGTGGCCTTGCTTGAACGTGTTCCCTGTCAACAGTCCCGGCAGTCGCAGTAGATACACGCGGCGCGGCTCGAGCAGCGAACGACGTGCCGTGCGGTCGCGGTAGCTCGCGCGGATCACGTCGGATCCCGGGGCCATGAGGTTGTACGCCGTCCCGTCCGGCGCGACATCGAGCACCTTGACCCACAGGTCCGCGTCGGGTGCGTCCGCCGCGAGGTACACTTCCGCCGCGATTGCACCCACCACTTCCACGTCGTTGGCGAGCGGAGGTGTCTCGAAGGTGAGGACGTCGGAACGCGAGGCGAGCTCGCGGTAGTCGTGCGCGCCGCTCCGATCGGCGTATGGGTCGGTAACAGGCTTTGCCGGATTGGCGACGTAGGCGCTCGTCGGTCGGCGCGAGTCTGGTCGGCGCGCGGACAGTTCGCCGATGCGCGACCCTTCGGCGGGCGCCGACAAGTAAAGCGTGTCCGAGCGCGTCCCGGGAATCGGCCAGCGGTCGGCTTCGCGCCAGCGATTGTCTCCCATGACGAACACGCGCACCGGTGGCTCGCGGTCCACTCCGTTGTCCAGATCGCGCACGTAGCGATCCATCCAACGAAGCACGGTCTCGTCGTAGTCGATGGTCGCATCGGGACCGTTCTCGCGATCGCCCGCTTTCGTCCGCCCCGTGCCGCCGACGCCATGTGGCCACGGTCCGATCACGAAGGCGGCCCGCGATTGGCCGCCTGCTCGCGCAGTCGTTAGGCCCATGAAGTTCGTCGTCGCCCCATCGGGGCCGTACGCCTCGTCGTACCATCCGGACATGCCCAGCACCGCCGCGCCGGTGCGTCCATATCGGGCGCGAAGATCCGCCCAATCCCACCATGAATCCCACGGCGGGTGGCGCATCCACTCGTAGTACCACGGCGCGATCGGCTTGAAGTCCGGAACGGCAGCGAGCGGCAGCTGCCAGAGAATCCGCTGGCGCGCCTCATCCCAGGTTCGCTCGGCCTCTTCATCGGTCGTCGGTCCGGCCACGCCATGGCGGCGATGCAACTCTCCGCCGACGTCTTCCCACACCCAGCCGGCCCACGAGTTGTCCCACACGCCGCCGGCGTAGAAGAACATGTTCGCGGTCGCGAACGTCATGGCCGGGACCATCGCCTTGAGGTGCGGCGGGCCCTCCACGGCCGCGAGCCA
>DATCGG010000107.1:0-13712 GCA_036509075.1 Gemmatimonadaceae bacterium | reverse complement strand
CGCACGCCGTGAACGAGCTCGAGCCCCTTCGGTCTTCCTGCATAACGAGTGGAGAGCCCACCCGCGAGCACCACACCCGTAACGGTCACCTGATTTCCGGTTCCCGGGTCGCGGATCCCGGTTCCGGGCGGTTCGGTTCCGTTCCCGGTTCCCGCCCTTCCGATTCCCGATGTAGTTGTGGATTTCCGCTCACCGCACGCCCGATCAACACCATCCGCGCGGCTTTCGCGATGTCCACCGCGATCGTTGACGGGATGGAGGGCGTCGCCACCGCCGAGATTCTCGCTCGCGCGGCCTTGAACGCCAGCTCGCCGGAGATTCGACCCGTCACGAGTAGGATCAGGTCTTCAGGCGATCGATCGTCGAGCACCGCGGCGCCAAGCACCTTGTCCACCGCGTTGTGCCGGCCGATGTCCTCGGCGTGGTAGAGCAGCGTCTGGCCATCGGTCAACGCGGCTGCGTGGATGCCGCCGGTGTCCTTGTACCGTTCACCGCGCGCGAACAGCTCCTTGAACAGCTTCCGCAGCGTCGGGGTATCCAGCTCCGGACTCGGCGCGCGACGGCGTGGGACGTCGCTCATCGACCCGAGGATGGTCGTCACCGCGCCGCAGCCCGATGCGAGGACGCGCCGACGTTCCGCGCGCTCCACGGCGTCGTATTTGTCGACGGGGACTTCGACCCAGAATCCGAGTTCTGACGTGCACGGCCGCATGCGCACGATCTCGGCCTGGTTGTCGATGTAGCCTTCGCCGAAGAGCCAGCCGACGACCAGCTCGTCGAGCCGCTCCGGCGTGCACATCCACGTCACCGCCGGTGAGCCGTTCAGATCCAGCCAGACCGCCGCCTCATCCACCGCGTCGAGTCGAACGTCAGGCGCGCCACCGGCCTTGCCGTTCGTGTCGTTCACTTCGCTCATACGGGAAATCTTTCCGCGGATCGAGCGACGGCAAGTGTCTGCGTGTCACCGTCCGTGCGCGCCATCGCCGTCCGGCTGATGCGTGGCGCTGATCGTCTCGTCCTCCGCGACGCGGACTGCCGTCACCCAGGCATCGCGCCCGAGTGCCCGCTGAACGCACGCCGCGATGAATCGAGACAGGTTCTCGCACGTGGGCACGAGCTCGCCGTCAGCGAACTCCGGCACGTCGAGGTTGATCTCGCGATGATCGAACCGGTCGCGCACTTCCGTTTGGAGAATGCGATCGAGCAACCCGAGATCGACGAGCATTCCGGTCGCGCGGTCCAATTCGCCCGTCACCGTCACGTCGCACACGTACTCGTGGCCGTGAAACTTCGGTGTCGCCCACGAGCCGAATACGCGGCGGTTCTCGTCGTCGCTCCAGTCAGCGCGCCAATAGCGGTGCGCGGCGTCGAAGGTGACTCGACGCGTCAGGGATGTGCTCACGCGACGTACACGGCGGATTCAGTACGAATCCCTGTCCGCGTCGTCGATCGGGTTGTCTTCCTCGCCCTCGATGCCTTCCTGCGTCGGCGCGGTCGGCGGAATCCACGCAGTCCCGTTCTGGATCGCATTCCCCACATCGCTCGTGCCGAACAGGCGGGAATCCAGATCCTCCTGGAGATGCTCCGCTTCGGGGCTCAGCGGCACCGGGCGATCCCCGAGCAGGAGTCCCGAGTGCTCGTCTTCGTCCGCGAGGTGGTCATCCACCGCTTCCGGGCTCTCGGCGCGTCGCAGCTGGTCGACGACGAGATTGTTCTGCACGTCGCTTACGCCAACGAGGTCGGTGATGATTCGCTCGGCCACGCGCCGCTCGCCGTCCGTCCCGACGCGTCCATCGAGCGCGACGACATGATCGTGGACCGTCACGGTGATGTCGGCGAGATCCAGACCGCGATGTTCCGCGAGACGATCCCGAACGAGCTGCCTCAACTCGTTGTCATCCAGATCGTCGACGTCGTCCATGTTCTCGAAATCACGCGCCATGTGTCACCTCTTCGCGGTCGCCCGACTCGGCGCGCCCGGCAGGGCGGCGCCGTTACCGAAAGAACAGATAGGAAATGCCGAACGAGAACCCGAGGTTGTTCGTCCAGTCGCTATCACTCTGGCGCTGGGTCAGCACGCTCGATCCGTCACTGGCGACGAAGTAATACGAGCTCGGGTACTTGATCTGGTACAGATGATCGGAGAAGTCAGCGCGAACCTGCAGATTCCCCGATGAGACCCACTTTACCCCTCCACCGAAGTTGAACGCAAACGGGGTGCCGAATTTCCACGCCCCGACATCCGCTCCACTCTTGAAGTCGGTGGCGACGCCGACACCCCCGTTCACGAACGGCACGATCCGCTTATAGCTCCGCTGTCCGGTGAGGTTCACCGACATGCCGACGTCCCAGAGGTAGACTGGCCACGACGCGTCCGCTTCGACCACGCGAGTCTCCTCCGGTCGACGCGGGTCGATGATCGTCCGGGTCGACTGCACGTACTGGAATCTCGTCGTCAGCGACGCCGGGCCGCCAAGCCGAAGGTCATAGCGTGCGCCCAACATCGGTCCGTTGCCGGGTGCGACGCCTGCCTTTTCACTGCCGGCGTTGTAGAAACCGCCGTAGATCGTGAATTCCTGTTTGTACTCCAGGTCGATGTACGGGCTGCTCTGGGGAACGTGCCCGATCTGCGCCGAAAGCGCTGGCACGACGGTCATCGACGCCAGCGTTACCACCCACATCCTAACGTTCACGCGCTTACTCCAGAGAGTCTGAGGTCTGTTCCGGTCATCTCCTCGGGCTGCTCGATCCCGAGCATCCGAAGGATGGTTGGGCCAACGTCGCATAACGCGCCGCCGGCGCGCAGCTCTTCGTCGCCCCCGGCGGGATCGACGATGAGGAAGGGAACCGGGTTCGTCGTGTGGGCGGTGTGGGGCCCACCGGTCGCCGGATCGATCATCTGCTCGCAGTTGCCGTGGTCGGCGGTGATCAGCAGGCGCGCACCGACGCGTTCGGCCGAGGCGACGACGCGCGTTAGGCACGCGTCCACGGTTTCGACGGCTTTGAGCGTGGCGGGAATCGACCCCGTGTGCCCCACCATGTCGCCGTTCGCGTAGTTGCACAACACGAAGTGGTGGGACTTCGTCTCGATCGCCTTGCACAGAACATCGGTGATGCCCGGCGCGCTCATCTCCGGCATGAGATCGTAGGTCGCGACTTTCTGGCTGGGTACGAGAATCCGTTCCTCGCCCGCGTACGGAACCTCGATGCCGCCGTTGAAGAAGTACGTGACGTGTGCGTACTTCTCGGTCTCCGCCGTCCGCAGTGACGTTAGGCCATGGTCGGCGAGCGTTTCCGCGACGATGCGCGCCATCGATTGCGGCGCGAAGGCCACGGGCACCGTGAACGTCTGGTCGTACGACGTCATCGTCGCGACGGGTACCCTGGCGTGGGACGTTGGGAAGCCGTCGAACGCGGGGTCGGTCAACGCCCGCACCATCTGACGCATGCGGTCCGACCGAAAGTTGAAGCAGATGAGCGCATCACCGTCCCGGAACGGAGCGACCGGCTTGCCGTCCTCGGCGATGACCATCGGCTTGATGAATTCGTCGGACTCGCCGCGCTCGTACGCCTGGCGAATGGCCGCGACGGGATCGGTGGCCTGCGGGCCGACGCCGAGCACCGCCGCGTCGTACCACAACTTCGTGCGGTCCCATCGCTTGTCCCGGTCCATGCCGAAATACCGCCCACCGACGCTCGCCACGACCACGCGGCCGGCGGCGCGCGCGATCGTCGCCTCCATGAACCCGAGCGCGGATTTCGGCAGGGTGTCGCGGCCGTCGAGCAGCGCGTGCAGCGCCGTCCGCGGGACTCGCTCCCGCTCCGCCAGATCGAACAGGGCGAAGAGGTGACGATCGACGGCGTGAACGCCGCCATCGCCAACGAGGCCCATGAGGTGCAGCGTCCCGCCGGTCTTGCGAACGTGCGTGGCGGCTGCGGTGAATGCCGGAAGCCGGAAGAACGACCCGTCGCGGATCGCGAGATCGATGCGGACGATGTCCTGCATCACCACCCGGCCGGCGCCAAGGTTGAGGTGGCCAACCTCGCTGTTTCCCATCTGCCCCTCGGGCAGTCCAACGGCTAGCCCCGAGGCGTCGAGCAACGTACGTGGCGCGCGCGACCACAGGCGGTCCCAGGTGGGCACGCGGGCCATCCGAATCGCGTTGCCCTCTCGCTCCTCGCGGTAGCCCCACCCATCGAGGACTACGAGGACGACGGGTCGGTGCTGGTCATTCGACATTCGGCGGTGCTTGGCTTGTTCTGAATTACGTTTGCCGGAAGATTTCCCAGGATCCGCTGAAGTACGGCGGTGGGCACGTCCGGTGGAATGTATTCGGGCACACATGGACCAACCAGCGATGGGCCCTTCTACCCCAGTGCATCAGTTCGTGCTGCGAATTTCAGTCATCGCGTTGTCGCTCGCGGTCGCGCTGCCGGGTCGGGCGCAGTCACGCGTAGTCACGACCCCCGCTGCCGTTCTTTCGTCTCCGAGTGGAAAGGCCGTCGGCAGCATTCATCCGGGGACAACGGTTCGCGTCATCGAGACCCGTGGCGCGTATGCCAAGGTCACGATCGACGGTTTCGTGGAGCGAGCGCGCTTGTCCGCGCAGCGCGGCAACGCGTCGCCGCGCGTGGGTAATCGAGCCGCGGTCGTCCGCGCGCGTGGAGCGACAACGGCGAAGAGCGTCGCCTCGCTCGACGCCGGTACCACGGTCGCGGTGGCCTCGGGCAACGCGCCCACGGGATGGGCGAAGGTCTCGCGCGATGGGTGGATCCTGAAGTCGTCGCTCGATCGGGCATCCAGCGAGACTGCCCGTTCCTCGAACAGCGGTGGACGGACCACGGCTTCCGCCAAGTCGAGCGGCGCAGCGCGGAAGGCGAGCGGTGGCGAGGTCGCCGCTTCGGCACGGCCCCCCCAGGGGAGCACGCCATCGGGACCGGTACACGCCGGCGCGACGTCTACAGCACCGGTGGCGCGTGGCCCAGTCGCCGACAGTGCCCTGACGCCGACGGGCAACATCGCGTTGCGGGCCGCGCCCGACGCGAAGGCGCTCGCTACCGTGGTGCAGGGCGCGACGCTCACGCCGCTCGCGCGGGATCGCGGCTGGGTGCGCGTTCGCCTCGAGGGATGGGTGCCAGAGCGTGATGTTGCTCCGGCGGATACGTCCATTCGCACGGGAGTGAGCGCCGCCGACCTCCGTGCCGACCCAGTTGGCAACCGCGGAAAGCTCGTGCGGTGGAGTGTGCAGATCCTCGCGAGGCAGAAAGCCGACGTGCTTCGCAAGGATCTCGCGCCCGACGAGACGTATCTGCTTGCACGCGGGCCGTACGAGGAGAACGCGCTGCTCTATCTCGTGGTGCCGCCGTCGCTCCTGGTGATGACGAAGTCGATCCCGGAGTTGTCGCAGGCGATGATCACCGCGCGCGTCAGGACTGGCCGAAGCGATCTCGTTGGGGTCCCCATCCTGGATCTGTTGACCATCACTCCCCGCAAGTGAACCAGCCGGTTGAACGCCCCTCGCAGGTGAGCGAGGCGGTTGAACGCCCCCCGCAAGCGAACCAGCCGGTTGAACGCCGCCGGCAGAGCTGGCGCGAATTCCGACTCGCCTACCCGGGCATCATTACCGTCCTGTTCGTGGCGCTCGTCTCGATGGTCGCCATTGACGGGTGGCTCGTGTACCAGCGCGTTCGTTATGCGCGGGAGATCGCGCGCCTTCGCGCCAGCATGACTGACCAGGAGCGGCGGAAGGCCGACATGGTCATCGCGGCGGAACAGAACCGCACGCGCGTGGCGCTGGAGCTCATGCGGCGCCAGGCGAACATCGATAAGGATCTGCACCTCTCGGTCGCCGTCGACAGCGGCGTCATGTACCTCGAGCGCGATGGCGCTTTGCTGCGGGAGATGCCGGTGGATGTGGGGTCGGAGAAGCGAGTGGGCGCTGCGCCCGACACGTTGAAGATCGTCGCGCCTCGGGGGGCGCGGACCGTCGAACGCGTGTTGGGCGCGAAGGATCGATGGGAGATCCCGAGGTGGGTGTACGTCGACAGAGGCCTGCCAGTACCGGAGGACAGGATGGTGGCCGGTGCGCTGGGTCCGGGAGCGATCGTGCTGTCCGGCGGTGCCGTGATCTACACCCACCCGACGGACGGCCCGTTGCGTGATTCGACGTACGTGCTCCCGGGGGCGATACGGGCGCGGGTGCAGGATCTGCGCGCGATCGCGCCGAACCTGACCCCCGGGATGTCGGTATACCTCTATTGAACGGAAAAGGAGCGACGAGGATGGCGGGGAGGGGCGCGGGATTCTTCGTGAGCGGCGGCCGAGCAGCCTGGGGCCTCATCGGCGCCGTCGTGGCCGTCGCGGCGGCGAGCGTGATGCTCCTCTCGTCGACGGTAAACGCTCGCTACGAGCGCGATGTCTCACGGATGGTGTTCAACGACAACCTCGACGTGCTCGACGGGATCAAGCGGAAGATCGGCGCGTCGGCCGACACGTTGAAACAGATTCTCGTCGACAGCACCGAGGCAGAGGTGCCCGACAGTCTCCCATACATCGTCGTGAGTATCACGGATCACAGGCTTTGGTACAAACGCGGTGACCAGATTCTTTTCACGACCAGAGTTGCGACAGGCAGCGGAAAGGTTCTGGCAAAAGGGGGCGGAAACAAATGGAAGTTCGAAACCCCGCGGGGCAGGTTGGTCGTCGAAAGTAAGGAGACCGATCCGATCTGGGTGCCGCCCGATTGGCACTACGTGGAGATGGCAAAGAAGAAGTCGCTTGGCGTCGTTCACCTCGTTCGCGGACAGTCGATCAAGCTCGCTGATGGCTCGGTGATCACGGTGGATGGAAGCGAGGTCGTGAGACGAACGGCCGAAGGTCAGCTGATCCCGTTCGATGTCGCCGAGGGCCGGGAAATCGTGGTCAACAAGAACATCGTCATCCCGCCGTTCGGCACGACGCAGAGGAAGTACAGCGGGGTGTTGGGAACGAATCGGTTGAACATGGGGGACGGCTACGCGCTGCATGGAACCGATGAGCCGCTCAGCATCGGCACGTCCGTCAGCCATGGATGCGTTCGGTTGCGGAACGAAGATATCGAGACCCTGTACCAGATGGTGCCGGTAGGCACGCCGGTGTACATATACTGACCGGTGAGTTAGATCACATCCCGGCTTCGGGTCGTTCGGGGGTGCAGCGACCCAGGGCAAGCCTATAGACTACGCCACATTACCCACTCCTCCGTCGCGTTGGCGGAGGCTCCTTGTAAAGGGCACGCCGGCCACGTTCGAGGCCGGCACGCAAAGCCGTGAGACGGCGTTCGCCAAGCCGTCAGTCTGGTTGCCAGGGAGGTCACCGATGCACCACACAAATAGCCGTGCGCTCAGATGGCGCACGATCGCGACATCGCTGATCGCTGCCGTGACGCTCTCCGGCACGGCATCAGCGCATCCGCGCCTGCCTGCTCCGGTGCGTCCCGAGACGGTGACGGTCTCTCCAGCCGCCGCCGCGGCCAGCGTCGCCGTCGTTTCGGACTCGCTCTTCGGCAGAAGCGGCAAGCTCCGGTTCAAGCTGTTCAGCGCGTCGCGGCTCTTTGCCCTTCCGATCCTCGAACGGCTCTTCGGCGACCCCGCGACCCAGTCCGGGCCGGGCGTCTATCATGCCGCCGAAGACATCATGGGCCGCCCGTTCGCGTTCATCTCGATCATCCCGTTCACACAGAAGACAGGCGGGAAGGTCGGCGACTACCGCGTGGGGTTCTGGCCTAACGAGCGGCATCGCCGCACCACGCAGGAATCCTACGAGAATCCCGACGGCTTCATCGAGGTGACGCCGGAAAATCAGGACACGTACGTGTCCGAGCATTTCCGGCTGCGCGACTTCCTCACGCACGATCAGGAAGACGTCTGGCCGAAGTACCTGGTGCTTCGCGAGTCGCTCGTCGACAAGCTGGAGCTCGTGATCGAGGATCTCGCGGCCCACGGCGTCCGCGTCGAGCATATGGTCGTCATGTCCGGCTTCAGAACGCCGCAGTACAATGCGCAGGGCGTCGGGAAGCGCGGCGGCCGGGCGCGTGATAGCCGCCATCAGTTCGGCGACGCGGCGGACGTGTTCGTCGACAACGACGAGAACGGTCGGATGGACGACCTCAATCACGACCACCGCATCGATTCGCGCGACGCCCGCGTCATTCTGCAGGCCGTCGAGCGCGTCGAGCGCGCCCACCCGGAGCTGGCGGGCGGTGCCGGCTTGTACCGCGCGACGAAGGCGCACGGCCCGTTCGCGCACGTCGATACCCGCGGCGAGCGGGCGAGGTGGGGCCGGTCGTGACGGCAGAGCAACAACCACGGGCACAGTCCGTCCGCCGCGCGCCCCGCCTGGCATCGCAGCTGGCATCGCTCGGCGTCTTCGGCTCCGCCGCGTTAGGCGTCATTCAGTTTTATCACCCGCCGCGCCAGTTCATCGAGAGTCGCGGGGAAGTGGCCGTAGCCGATAGCACCGGTGGTCCGCTCGCTCTGGCATCGCGCAACGCGTTCGGGAGAAGCGGCGAGGTCCGGGTCCTGTTCGCGCTGCCGGGTGACCCTGTCGTGTACCCGATGGAGCTGCGGACCGACCCGGCCGAGATGATGTACGCGTGGGTCCCGTTCGCCGACACCGGCTCGATACAGGCGCTCCCGGCGGATTCCACCCGCCCCTTGGAGCCTCGCTTCGAGGCACCCAACAAGCCCGGGTTCTATCGCCTCGCGCTCGTGAGAGGGTCGGAGCGGGTTGTCGTCGACGGCCCTGCGCTCTCGGTCATGGTGCCGTTCGCGGCCAAGCTTGGTAACACGCTCAACGGCTATCGCATCGGCACCTATTTGGCCGAGCGCCTCGGCCGCAGGACGGACGAGCCAGCGCCGCCCGGGTTCGTCCAGATCGACGAGGACCAGCTCGATCTTCCGCTCACGAAGCACCTTCGGCTCTCCGACTTCGTGACGCACGACAACCAGGAGAGCTGGCCGCGTTATGCAGCGCTCGATGCGCGGCTGCTCGACAAGATCGAGCTCGTCGTCGCCGAGATCGGCAAGTTGAGCGGCAAAGGGGATGACGCCTCGTTCGAGCTGGACGTACACTCAGGCTTCCGAACGCCGCTGCACAACCGCCGAGTGAAACGGGCAGCGCGCGACAGCCGCCACCAGTACGGCGATGCCGCCGACATCGCGATCGACAGCAACGGCGACGGCCGAATCACGTTTGCTGACACCCGGCTCATCGCCCGAGCCGTAGAGGTTGTGGAAGACGAACACCCCGATCTGGTTGGGGGCATGGGGCTCTACAACCGCGGCAGCGCCTCGTATGTTCACATCGATGCCCGCGGGCGGCGGGTCCGATGGCGAGGCTGACTCATGAACCAGTTCCTGCGCGACCGCATCCTCCGAAAGCTCGACACGCTCTCGGATGAGCGCGCGTACCAGGTGCTCGACTACGTCGAGTTCCTGGAATCGAAGTACGCCGAGCGCCAGAATCCCTCGGCGAACGTCTTCCAGCGATTCGCGGAGACGGTAGAGGACAAGCTGCGTGCGGGACGAGTCTCGGCGGCAACGATCTCCGAGACGATGAGCCTCATGAACAAGGCGATGGGCGTCTTGAGCGGCGTTGCCGCGGCTGGCAAGTCTGTTGCGAACGATATTGTTGGCGCGGCGAGCAGCCTGACGACTCCGTCGGCACAGGTGACCGATGGCGCTGCGCCGGCGACTCCCGCGGACTCAGAACGGCCGCCGGGGACGTCTCCACCGCCAGCAGGGGAGGTACCGTGACGAGAGCAGCGGAAGGCCGAGCAGAGCATCGTCGCGGTCGTTCACGGCGCGAGGTGCGTTCGGCCGCCCGACTCGAGGCCGGTGAACGGCCACGCACGGGGGCCAAGCGCACCATCATGGATACCATTCGTCAGCTGCCCAACTACGTGCGGCTGCTCTTCGGGCTGCTGAGCGACCGGCGGGTCGCGACGGTCGACAAGCTGCTCGTCGGTGCGGCGATCGCGTACATCATCGCCCCCGTCGATCTCATTCCGGACTGGATCCCGTTTCTCGGCGAAGTCGACGATGTGTTTCTACTCGTGACCGCGCTGCAGCGTCTGATCTCGAACGCCGGTCGCACAGTAGTGACGCAATACTGGATCGGCGATCCTGCCGAGCTTGGCGCGATGAACCTTCGGAACGTCCTCACGGCCGCGGCATTCTTCCTTCCGCGCCGCGTGCGTCGACGCCTGAGGACGATCGGACGCGCCTAGCACTGCCCCCGCTTCGGCGCCGCTGGACATGTCCCAGCGACGCTTCTACGTTTCGCTATGGCAACCTCGACTCGATCCAATTCACGGCCCGCTCGCCCGACCAAGTCGGACAGCGGGCCGGTGCGTTTTGATGACCCGCGTCCCAACGGCGGCGCACGGGTTCGCACCGACATCGCCCTTACCTTCGACGACGTCCTGCTCGTTCCCCGGCATTCGGTCGTTCATCCGAGCGATGTCAGCACGAAGTCGCGCTTCACCCGCGGCATCGAGCTGAACGTCCCTCTGATCGCGGCAGCCATGGATACGGTCACGGAATCGGACATGGCGATCGCCATGGCGCGTGCGGGCGGCATCGGCGTGCTGCACAAGAACATGTCTGTCGATCGTCAGGCCGCTGAAGTCGACCGGGTGAAGCGCTCCGAGAGCGGGATGATTCTCAACCCGATCAAGCTCTCGCCCGACGCGACCCTGCGCGAAGCGGTGAGCCTGATGAGTCGCTTCAAGATCTCGGGGCTCCCGATCGTCGACGGCGATGAGCACCTCGTGGGGATCATCACTAACCGCGACCTGCAGTTCGAGCGGAGTCTCGACCGGCCCGTGCGTGAGGCGATGACATCCTCCGGCCTGATCACCGCGCCCGTCGGGACGACACTCGACGAAGCAGAGCGCATCCTCGGCGAGCATCGCATCGAGAAGCTCCCGGTGGTGGACGCCAACGGGAAGCTCAAGGGCCTGGTGACGGTCAAGGACATTCACAAACGGCGTCAGTACCCTAACGCGAACAAAGACCATCACGGGCGACTCCGGGTCGCCGCGGCAATCGGCGCGTCACGCCGCGACATGGATCGCGCGAAAGCGCTCATCGATGCCGGCGCCGATGTCCTGGTCATCGATACCGCGCACGGTCACAGCGATGGCGTGTTGCAGGCAACGGCCCTCGTGCGCGAGGCATTCCCGGATATCCAGCTCGTCGTCGGCAACGTCGCGTCGCGCGAGGGCGCACAGGCACTCGTGGACCGCGGCGTCGATGCAGTGAAGGTCGGCGTCGGGCCCGGCTCGATCTGCACCACGCGCGTTGTCACGGGAGTCGGTGTTCCGCAATTGACCGCGATCTTCGATGCCGTCGATGGCGCCGGTGACATTCCCGTCATTGCCGATGGCGGGATCAAGTACTCGGGCGACATCGTGAAAGCGCTGGCGGCTGGCGCGTCGAGCGTGATGATGGGGTCGATGCTTGCGGGCACGGAGGAGAGTCCCGGCGAGTCGATTCTTCTCGAGGGCCGCCGCTTCAAGATGATCCGAGGCATGGGGAGCCTGAGCGCGATGCAGGACGGCAGCGCCGATCGGTACTTCCAGGAAGGCGAGATGTCGCCGAAGAAGCTCGTCCCCGAGGGGATCGAGGGTCGGGTGCCGTACAAGGGCCCCGTCGCCGATGTGCTATTCCAGATGGTTGGGGGCCTTCGGAGCGGCATGGGATACGTCGGGTGTGGGTCGATCGACGAGCTTCGCACCTGCAGCCAATTCGTGCGAATCACGACGGCCGGTCTTCGCGAATCCCACCCGCACGACGTGGTGATCACACGGGAAGCGCCTAACTACAGTCGGGAATAGGGAATCGGGAATCGAAACGGGAACAGGAACCGGGAACCGAGCCTCCATGGAGCTTCGGTTCCCGGTTCCCTGTTCCCGTTCTTCTGTCGCCAGCCGCCAGTCGCCCGTCCCCCGTTAGTTCTGACACATGTGCGAGCACTTGACGTCGCCTTGACAAGGCTCTGAGCCCCCTCCCACCTTCCCGCGCGGTTTTGGGATCATCATCCGGCGTATTACGAATCGAGATAGCCGGCTCACCGAATCACCGATCGCGGAGACAGCGCATGGGCTTATGGTCCAAGAAGAGCGTAGAGCACCTCCAGAGCGAAGCGTCGCTCGAGGGTGAACATTCCCTCAAACGGTCGCTCGGGGCTCTCAACCTCACCCTCCTGGGCATCGGCGCGATCATCGGCGCCGGCATTTTCGTCCTGACCGGGACGGCGGCCGCGCAGTACGCGGGCCCTGCCATCGTCCTGTCGTTCGTCCTGGCGGGGTTGGGGTGCCTGTTCGCGGGCCTGTGCTACGCCGAGTTCGCGTCGATGATCCCGATCGCCGGCAGCGCCTATACCTACGGCTACGCGACGCTCGGTGAGTTCATCGCCTGGATCATCGGCTGGGACCTGATCCTCGAGTACCTGTTCGCGGCATCCACGGTCGCGGTGGGGTGGTCGGGTTACTTCGCCGAGTTCATGGGTCAGATAGGCATTCACATTCCGCGGCAGTTCACGTCCGCGCCGTTTGGCGTGGAGGGCACCCACACGCTCGTGCCGTCGGTCCTGTGCGTGAACCCGTTGAACAACGAGCTCATCACCGCGGGCACCTGCGACCTGACGAAGTATCAGCAGCTTCACGGCGTCCTGAACATTCCCGCGATGGCGCTCGTCGCAATTCTCACGGCGCTGCTCGTGGTCGGCATTCAGGAGTCCGCCCGCTTCAACAACGCCGTCGTCCTCATCAAGATCGCGATCGTCATTCTCGTCATCACGTTCGGCTTCATGTACGTGAACTCCGCCAACTGGACGCCGTTCATTCCGGCAAACACGGGCGAGTTCGGACACTACGGGTGGAGCGGCATCGTTCGCGGCGCGGCCGTGATCTTCTTCGCCTACATCGGATTCGACGCCGTATCCACTGCGGCGCAGGAAGCCAAAAACCCGCAACGAGACTTGCCCATAGGCATTCTCGGTTCGCTCGCGATCTGTACCGTGCTGTACATCCTGATGGCACTGGTCATGACCGGTCTCGCGCCCTATCCGGAGCTGAACGTACCGCATCCGGTGTTCGTCGCGATCGAGAAGGCGGGCCCCCCGCTGCGCTGGCTCACGTACCTGATCAACATCGGCGCCATCGCCGGACTGGCGTCGGTCGTACTCGTTATGCTCCTCGGCCAGCCGCGTATCTTCTACTCGATGGCGCGGGATGGCCTGCTCCCGCCGGTGTTCTCCAAGGTGCATCCGCGGTTCCGTACGCCGTACCTCGCGACGATCATCACGGGGACCGTGGCCATGGTGATCGCGGGGCTGTTCCCGATCGGGCTCCTCGGTGAGCTCGTCTCTATCGGAACGCTGCTGGCATTCGTGATCGTGAGTGCGGGCATTCTCGTGCTGCGCTACCGTTCGCCGGACCTGCACCGACCGTTCCGTACTCCGTTCGTTCCGATCGTTCCGATTCTCGCGATCCTGATTTGCGGCTACATGATGTACGGTCTGCCGGTCGACACGTGGCTGCGTCTGATCATCTGGCTCGTGCTCGGTTTGCTTATCTACTTCGGCTACGGCCGCTCGCACTCTCGTGCAGGCCGCGGCGAGTACGCGCCGGCGAGGGCTCGCTGATAGATGCGGCGGGCGGTGCTCT
>DATCGG010000106.1:0-11162 GCA_036509075.1 Gemmatimonadaceae bacterium | reverse complement strand
CGAAAGTACTCGGCCGGGGATGCGTCCCCGATGCGTCGCCGCATCTCGGTCGCCGCGCGCTGCAGTATCCCGCCCACCACCATACAGGTGCGCGACGCAACGGTCGGCCCGCTATCGGGCACGCGCGACGTGTCGGGCTGTGCTACTTCCACCGACTCGTAAGGAACTCCGAGCGCGTCAGCAACGATCTGCGCGTGCATCGTGCGAGTCCCCTGGCCGATCTCCGTGCTCGACGTCAGCACTCGCACCCCGCGCTCCGTGAGCTCGATCGCAGCCCGCGACGCGAGGCGCAGCTCGCCGCTGCCGGTGAATCCGGAGCCATGGTAAAAGAGCGAAACCCCGACACCGCGCCGGCCGCCATCGGTCGCGGCGCGCTTCTCGGCATACCCGGATATCGCGACGGCCTGCTGCAGCGTCTCGACCGCGCTGCAGTCGCGGCCGAGCGTCTGGCCTGTCGCGGTCGTGTCACCGGGGCGTAGCGCGTTGATCTCGCGCAGATGCACCGGGTCCAGACCTAACGCTTCGGCAATGCGGTCCATGTGGACCTCCATCGCGAACTGCGTCTGCGGTGCCCCGAAGCCTCGGAAGGCGCCGTTAGGCGGCGTGTTCGTCATCACGGCGCGCCCGGCGATCCGCGTATGATCGCATCGGTACGGACCGGCCGCATGGATCGCCCCGCGAGACAGGACGACCGGGCTCAGGGTCACATACGCGCCTCCATCCATGAGCACGTCGACGTCCATGGCCACGAGACGTCCGTCGCGCGTGACGCCGGTGCGATGCCGCACGACCGACGGATGACGCTTGGTCGTGGCGACCATGTCTTCAGTCCGGTCGTAGATGATCTTGACCGGGCGCCCGGACTTGAGTGCCAGCAGCGCGGCGTGCGCCGCAACGCCCGACGGAAACTCTTCCTTCCCCCCGAAGCCGCCACCCGTTTCGGTCTGGACGACGCGGACGTGTTTGACGGCGTTGCCTAACAACGTGACGAGCGCCTTGTGCACGTAATATGGGCACTGAATTGAGCCATACACGGCGAGGCCACCCTCCTCTGGAACGGCAATCACCCCGTTAGGCTCGATGTAAACGTGCTCCTGCGCGCCTGTCCGGTAGGTGCCTTCGATCACCCGCTCGGCCCTCGCCAGGTTGGCGTCCACGTCGCCCTTCTGGATGAGGAGCTGCTTGAACACGACGTGGGATATGGCGGGATCGAGCAGCGGAACGTCGGCCTCGTAGTCGATGTCCACGTCCGCCGCCAGCAGCCGCTCACGATCCGCGTGCGCGAGCAGGAGGATCGGCTCGGCGAAGTGCCGGACCTCGCTCTCCACGAGGCACGGTTGGTCGTCCTCGATCAGCGCGATGACGTTCTTGCCGGGGATGTCGCGAAAGTCGACGACCGTGAAACCGTCGGCGTCGAAGTTCCGGCGGATCGCGCGCACGCGTCCGCGTGGGATCGTCGACCGGATCGTGCGCCCATACAACATGCCGGGGAACGCGAGGTCGTCGGCATAGAGCGCCTTGCCGGTTGCCTTCCCCATCCCGTCCTTCCGCGCGACGTTCCGGCCAACCGCGCGCTCAGTGAGGCTCGCCATTGGGCGAAGGATGCCGCAGCCATCGGGAATAGGGAATCGGGAATAGGGAATAGTGGGAACCGGGAACCGGGAACCGAGGCTCAACTGAGCATCTGTTCCCGGTTCCCTGTTCCCATGGCGCGCGCCTTCGGCGCGCCGCCGATTCCCGATTCGCTAGTCCCGATTCCCTACAGATCGCTGATCGGCCCCGTCGCCGGCGGCGGTGATGGCGGTGGGGGCGGCGGCGGCGGCGGTGGTGCATCGGGCTTCGACCCGTTCCAACCCAGTAGCCACCGGAGCAGCCACACCACGAGCACGATGGGCAGAACGATCTTGAGCGCCATGAGCCCGAACGACAGAACCGCCGAGAGGATCGACAGTAGCGCCCCACCAATCAGAAACACCAGTATGAAGGGCATTCCAAAGAGCGCCAGCATGAGAAGGATCGGCAGCGCGAGCACCGCCAACACCATCAGCACGGGCAGCCCGACCATCTTCAACACGAATGCGATTGGGACCAGAATCCCGAGCGAGCCCAGGCTCTTGAGCAGCCACTTGAGGAGCGCCCATTTGAGCAGCAGGCTCTTGATCAAAGTCCACATCAGCGTACCTCGTGTCAGGATGGTAGATGCGTCACCCTACGGCACGGGCCTCGGCCCCGGTTTCATGAAATCCCGTCGGGGGTGGGTGTGACCGGATCGGGATCCGCTCACCACGATCCGGGCGCACAATCCGCAACCGAACGAGCCGAGGCGATAACCGACGCCCCCGCTGAGGCCATCTCGCTCCGCAACGGCCACCGGATTCGCATCGGAACCGCGGGCTGGACTGATAAAACACTGCTGCCCGCAGGACTCTTTTACCCCGAAGGGGTGGACACACCGGAGGACCGACTTCGGTACTACGCGAGTCGATTCCCGCTCGTCGAGATCGACTCGTCGTACTACGGGCTCCCGGTCCGGCGGAACTCGGAGCTGTGGGCGGCTCGCACGCCGGACGGGTTTCGCTTCGACATCAAGGCCTATGCGCTGATGACTGGCCATCCCACCGAGGTGGCCCGCCTTCCGCGAACGCTGCGCGAGTCGTTGCCGGCGTCGATCGCGGCGCAACGGCGTGTCTACCCACGAGACCTCCCGCCGGAGATCTACGACGAGGTCTGGGGAATCTTTCGCGACGCGATCCAGCCACTCGTCGACGCGGGAAAGCTTGGGTCGGTACTGCTGCAATACCCGCAGTGGTTCATGCCCGGGACGGCTGCCCGAAACGCACTCCTCGAGGCGCGCGATCGGCTCGGTGATATCTCATGCACGGTCGAGTTTCGAAACCGCGGGTGGTTCGAGTCGCGCAGTCGGGACCGCACGCTCCAGTTTCTCTCCGATCACTCACTCCCGTATGTGATCGTCGACGAGCCGCAGGGACTGCCTAACAGCGTTCCGCCGGTCGCGGCCGTTACCGCTCCCACCCTCGCAATCGTGCGGTTTCATGGCCGCCGCGACGACATGTGGAACAGGCGCGGCGTGAGCGTCGCCGACAAGTATCGCTACCTCTACGACCGAGACGAGTTGGCGAGCTGGATTCCTCGCGTCCTGGACGTGGCGGAAACGGCAGAGGAGACACACGTCGTCTTCAACAACTGCTATGCCAACTACGGCACGACGAACGCGCGCGAGATGAGCGCCATGCTGGCCGCCGCGGCGTACGACTGATTCGGGCGCGGCGACCGCCGTGCCCTTCCCTCCCCTCGGGTCGTCATCGCGATGGCCCGCATCAACAACCGATCGAGTCGCGGGCCGCCCGTTGCTGCCGGCCAGGGTCAATGAGCGAGCCAAGAAATCGGGCGACCACACCGCCCTCCATCACGGGGCGCCGACGGCGCTTTACCGGAGCCCATCCGTATCCGGCGTTGCCCAAGTCGCGCTTGCCGCTCGTGCGCGGCGTGCTGCTGCTGACGTGGGCAGGATTTCTCGCGCTGCTCGACGCGCTCGGTGGTATTCTGCCGGGTCGTCGGCGCCCCAAGCGCGCGACCGAGATCAAAGCTCGGCCGGAACCTCGGCAGCCGTCGCGAACGCCGCGCATGCCCTCGTTGACACCGACCGGTTGACCGTGGCGTACGAGAACATGAGCACTCGGTGCTGCACGATGCCTAACGTCCCTCGTCCCGCGGCCTCGACCGTTTTCGGTCACGCCACGCGAGACGTGTTATCTCAACCGACTCACTGACCGCTCTCGCTACGGCCATGCGCCGCTCGGTTTCGCTGTTGATCCCGCTATATCTTGGCGCCACACTCATCGGCGCCAGCCGTACACCGCGTTCGATCGTGCCGGTCGCCGCGGCCGCCGACATGACCACCGTTGCTCGGCCGTCGCGCGCGCGCTGGGAGCGTGGAGCCACGCGACCCGTTCGCGTGTTTATCCAGTCCGGCCGCTCCGTGTCCGGATGGCAGCCGGACCTCGTGGACGCGGTGTGGTCCAGCTTCGGCCAATGGTCGACCAACGGTGTTCCTGTCCGCTTCACGCGCGTGAACTCGGCGTCGAACGCCGACGTCGTGGTAGAATGGGTGGCCGGCCTTCCCGGAAACTGTATCGGCAAGACGTGGCGGGAGGATGAGGGGTTCGAGATCACTACTGCCCGCATCACCCTGGCGCTTCACGACAGCCGTGGTCGGGTCCTGACCGCCGAGATGCAGCGCGGCGCGGCCCTGCATGAGATCGGGCACCTGCTCGGCCTGGAGCATGTGAGCCACCGGGACTCCATCATGTACCCGCAGGTGTGGGTGACCGACATCTCCGCCGGCGATCGCAACGCACTCCGCGACCTGTATGACGTTCAGTCGCGCCGCGCAGCGGACTGACGGCTTCATATTCGACTGAAGGGCGGCGCAGCGGTCGTCCCGGCTTACTCAAGCCAGTTGTTCCGGCACGAGTGATAGTATGACGGCAAAGGGCTGGCTCGCTGGAGCGCCTCAGCCATACATTGGCGAGTGCGCGCCTGATCGCTTCTTGCCGGTGTTCGGCGCCGCGGTGGGCCAGGCTTTGCTTGATCGACGTTACAATGCCGGGAAGGCCTCGAGCGGGTTTCGGAGGCAGCGTTGCGACCGCGCCTCCCGGATGTACGTGGCGCCACGTGAGCCGAAGCTCGCGTGGCGCCATGGGTTGGTCGACTGCTTTGTTTGCGGGACAGTGGGCCTGGGTAGAGTTGAACTACCGACCTCACGCTTATCAGGCGTGCGCTCTAACCACCTGAGCTACAGGCCCTGGAAAGAGGGCCGAAAGCTAGCTGTGCGTGGGAGTTAAGTCAACCGATCCGATGTCGGTAACCAAGTGAGCCCAGCCATACAGGGAACAGAAATTGCCCGCCTGGTAGTAATGAACTTCGCGCCCGCGACCGATCCCTCGGCGGTTCCCAGACGCCGACCTCCGGCCCATACGCGCTCGCGACAGATTTTGCCGTAATTAACACACGTCTCGAGAGCTTGGTATTTCATGGTGGACCGATTCGGAGGCGGCGTCGTGATCACAATCATCATCCTGGCGCTGCTCACTATTTCCATTGTCGTTGGGTGGGTCATCGCGCACAGACGACGAGTGGCAGCGATGCGGAACCGCGAGGAAATTCCGCTGTTCACGATTCCGGCGTCCCAGCTCCCTGGATTGCCGCGGCCAAGCACCGCAGCAGCTCATCTTGGAACGCCGACCGGGGCGCACGCGGCCCCCATGGCGCCGGCGAGATCCGGCGCGGTCGATCGCGATGGCCGATTCGCACCGTCCAGCGCGACCGTCCGTACTCGTGACGGGGCGGTGTCCGCCGTCGCTCGACCAGCTCATGCCGAGCCGCTCTCGATCGACGACGAGATGGGCGAGGCGGTCGATGGTGCGTCGGTGCGCTTCTGGCGTCCGGCCGACGGAACGCTGCAGTTCCTTCCCGGTCGCCTGGAAATCGCCGCCGGTCGCGACGCGGGCCAGGAGATTCGATTCGTCCGCACCGGTGGGCCCGACGGAACCTGCATAACGTTTGGCCGCGCCGATGGTCCACCGTATCGTCACGTTCAACTCCGTGAGCCAACCGTGAGCCGGTCTCACGCGCGCATGGCGCTCGAGCAAGCGGGCAGCGGTTCGCGCGATGGAAGTCCGAGCCAGGCGCGGTGGCGCCTGGAGAATCTGTCATCGACCAACCCGGTCGTCGTCAACGGTCGATCGCTCGATGCGAACGGCGGGGCGACGGCGTCGGTCATGCTATCCGAAGGCGATCGCATCGAGATGGGCGAGGTCGCCTTCGTCTTTCGCGAACGCTAGTGTTCTGAACGTGAGACCGTCCCGCGTGGATTGGATGGTGCTGCAATGGTGTTGACACTTCGAGCTGGCTGATGCTTGGCGATACCGAAGCGAATGTCGCGACAACCGATCTCGAGACCGAATACGAGATACTCGGCGAGCTTGGCCGCGGTGCGACCGCGGTCGTGTATCGCGCGCGCGACCGTGAGCTCGGACGTGAAGTCGCGATCAAGGTCATTCGCCCGAAGTACGCCGACGATGACGAGACCGTAGCGCGGCTCGCGCGTGAAGCGCGAACGGTCGCGCAACTGCAGCATCCGAACATCGTCACCCTGTACGCGGTCCGTCGGACCCGCGACGGCAGTCTCGCCCTCGTTATGCAGCTCGTGCCGGGCCGCACGCTGCGCGAGGTCCTCAACAGTCGCGGCGCCTGCACCTTCGAACGCACCGATCGCGTGCTTCGCGACATCGCCTCCGCTCTGTCGCATGCCCATGCGCGTGGGTTCGTCCATCGCGATGTGAAACCCGAGAACATCTTCATCGACGAAACCACGGGCCAGGCCATGCTCTCCGACTTCGGCGTCGCACGGTCGCTGGAGCCTGATTCGGACCTGACGGCAACTGGAACGGCGATCGGAACGCCGTCGTATATGTCGCCGGAGCAGATCGACGGAACGGATCTCGACGGCCGCAGCGACTTGTACAGCCTCGGTCTGGTCGGATGGGAGATGCTCACGGGTCAACGGCCCTGGGATGGCGAGGGGCTGTACAGCGTCATCTACAAGCAAAAGCACGAGGAGCTTCCGGCGATCGACGAGCTCCGCCGCGATACACCCGATCGTCTGATCTATCTCGTCGAGGGCGCTACGCGGAAGGATCCGGCTGAACGCTGGGCGAACGCCGCGGAGATGGTCGAGCAGGCGTCGACGATCGTCCCGGAGGGCGGTTGGGCGCGGTGGCATTCGGAGCGGCGCAAGCGGCGGCGAACGCTGGTGTATAGCGCTGCACGCGAACGCGGAGACTCGATCCTCTCCGCCGCACTCGAGACGATCCGGTTTCGCCGCGATGGCTCGATTCCCGTTGTTCCACCGCCTGCACCGCGCGCTGCCCGAAGGCCAACGGAGCGCGATGATACGCCCGCGCCGCTCGCGCCGTCGGTGTATGACGACGCGGTAGCGGCATCCATGGAGGAGCGCCCGCGGCGGCCGGTGCTGAAAGTCTTCATCGTCACGGCGCTCGTCGCGGCAGTCATCGTCGGAACCCTCCAGGTCATGCGCGGGAGAACCGCCGCGACTTCCGACGCGCGGGTTTCGACGACGTTCGCGGACAATGGTGGCGTCGAGGTACCGGTGGCGCGCCAGCCGGGAGCACCCGACACGTCCCTTGGAGCCGCGACACTCCCGGACACGGCGCCACCTAACGCGGCATCGCAGTCGACCTCCGCCGACACGACGGCCACCGGCGCCGGGGCAGATTCCGTTCAGCCACGAGACAGCGCGACGTCGTCGCCCAAGCTCGTGGCGTCGCGCGACAGTGCCGCCGCGGCCGCGGCGGTTGGCAAATCGACCGAGCGACCAGCACAGCGTCCGACAGCCAGCGGCGGCGATGTCACTCGCGCCGCGCCCGACCGGGCCCCGTTGCCACCAACGCCGGTGCTCGCGGTGCCCGCACCGAGCGTTGCAAAGGCGGGCGCACCGCCCTCGAGCGCGGGCGATAGCGGGCCGAAAAGCACGGTAACCAGCAGCGTCGCCACCGTGGCGTTCCCCGCCGATCACGGCATCGTCGCGGCCGGTGGACGACATTCCTGCGCGCTCGAGAACAACGGCGCGGCCTATTGCTGGGGCGCCAACGATCAGGGTCAGCTCGGCGACGGGACCCGCGACGACCACGGCGAGCCGGCGCTGGTCGCGGGTGACCTGAGCTTCTCGCAGCTCAGCGCCGGCGCGACTCACACATGCGCGGTCTCGCGCGACGGCGACGCATACTGCTGGGGCAACAACGATCGCGGTCAGCTCGGCGACGCCACCACGCTGGAGCGTGACACCCCTGTCCGGGTCGGAGCGCCGGAGCCATTCAAGTCCGTGCGGGCGGGGTTCAGCCACTCGTGCGGTCTCGCCCGAAGCGGCGCAGTCTTCTGTTGGGGTTCCAATGCCTACGGGCAGCTCGGTACCGGTGCGGGCCTAACGAGCCCGCGAGCCTCTCTCCTCGGCGGCGATCTTCGATTCGGCGCCGTGGCGGTCGGCTGGAATCACACGTGCGCGATCACGACCGGGGGCGACCTGTATTGCTGGGGGTCGAACAGCGCCGGCCAGATTGGCGACGGGACTCGGGATGACCGTCGCACGCCCACGCGGGTGGGCGCGGACATCCGGTTCATTTCGGTCGCCGCAGGAAACCAGCACACGTGCGCGGTATCGACCGGCGGCGAGCTCTATTGTTGGGGGCGAAACAATTACGGCCAGCTCGCGACGGGTCAGGGCGATAAACCCCAGCCCACCCGTGTGTACGTCGGCGGTACGTTCACGACCGTGACAGCGGGGGCGGTACACAGCTGCGCGAAAACAACGTCCGGGCAGGTCTTTTGCTGGGGGAGAAACACATTCGGACAGCTGGGCGACGGGACCACGATCGACCGGGTCGTTCCGGTCTATGTCGTGGGGATCCCGCCGGTCGCGGTGGTTCAGGCGACGGGCTCCCACACCTGCGCCGCGACCGCTGCTGGCGAGACCTATTGTTGGGGTTACAACGTCGAGGGACAGTTGGGTGATGGCTCCAGGAATCATCGATCGCGCCCGGCCCGCGTGTCCGCTCCGCCCCGTTGATGCATAATCGACGCATATGACGCGGTTCGGTCGTCGTTCCGTCTGGCCCGCATTTGTCGGTCTGTTCGTTGCCATTGGCACGCGCGCCAACGCGCAGCAGCTGCCGGTGAAACGAACGCTCTCCGCGGCGAGCACGCTGCCATGCCAGGCTCCAGCCCCCGGACTCACCGCCTCCCGCAATGACTCGCCAGACGTGAGGCGGCTCATGGCACTTGGCCACGAAGCGGCAATCGTCGGGGACAGTCGACAGGCGCGCGATGCGTTCGTGGACGCCGCCAAACTCTCGCCCGGCGATGAACGGATCGCATACCAACTCGGCCGCGCCTACGAGGAGCTCGGCGAACGGCCTAACGCGGTTCGTGAATATTGTCGGTTCCTGGCTCTCGCGCCGCAGAGCAGCGACGCCGCGGATGTGCGGGCGCGGATCGCCGCCCTGGCCGCGCCCGCGGGATCGAGTGCGGCGGCCGACCCGGCAGGTGCGGCGTTCAAGGCAGGCGTGGGTCATCTGGACCAGCGTCGCTGGCGCGAAGCAGCAGACGCGTTCGGCCGGGTCATTCAGACGCTCCCGCGTGCGGCCGAAGCGTACTACGATCGCGGGCTCGCTTTCGTGGCGCTCGATCAACGCGACGACGCCGTACGCGATCTCGAGCAGTATCTTGCGATTCGCCCTTCCGCGGAGGACCAGGTGCATGTGCGCGCGCAGATCGACGCGTTGCGCAAGCCAACGTGGAGCGCGAGCACTGCGCTGCTCACCGGCATTCTGGTGCCGGGGCTTGGCCAGGTCTACACGTCGCGTCCGTGGATCGGCCTCGGGGTCGCCGCGGTCGCGGGAACGTCGCTGGCGCTCGCGCTGCACTCCACGGAAGAAGACGTGGTGCGGGAGTTCCCATTCCCACCCGGCTTCCCCGAGCCGAGCTACAAGGACACGATCACGGTAACGAAGCACCCGTACTATGCCGCAGGCATCGCCGTGTTTGCAACGCTCACGCTGGGGGCCGCATTCGAGGCCGCTCGTTATGCACGCCGGTCTCATGCCCCCGTCGTCAAGCCTGACATCCGGCCGGCCGCACGTGTTGGATCGCTCGAGTTGTTTTCGCCGGACGTGATCCCGACGCGCCGCGGGCTCGGCGTTCGTTGGGCGGGGCGGATCGCCTTGCCACAGGCAGGCAACTGACCGTTCGTCGCGGCGGCGGTGCGTTGGTGTACAAACCACCTGGCGCATGGGTTTGCCACCCCTAGCTTTCCTGTTGGACGAGCGGATTCGTTGCCAGCCGCGGGGCCTCCCCGCGTGATAGGAGTCACGTCCTGGCACGTCCGGCTCGCCGAGCCGATCAGGGCCGGACCCGCAGGCTTACACGTCGTCTCCCACGATCCCGATCCGGGTGGAGGAATACCAGACGGTCTTGTTCGCGTCCGGCGCGGCGATCCTTTTGATCGTCGTGTCCGCGATCGTGGTGGCCGTGATCCGCCGCCGCCGCCGAGCGCGCGCGAACGCGGGGCCGCTGCCGCTCATTCCCTTCTCCGCCGGCCATGATCGGGTATTCGGACCGCCGAGGCCTGATCGGGCGTTTCGCGCCCCGGCGTCGACTTCGTTCGATCGCCCGACCGCCCCGACACCCGCCTGGTCGCCGCCGGTCGTCGATACCGGACCGCGTCGCGGGTCATATGCGCCTCCGCCACGCAGTGGCCCACCAGCCGGGAACATCGCGGCGCACGCGGCCGGTGCCACACCGCTCGCGAACACCGCGGAGCCTAACGATGCCGTGGCTGGTGACGCTGTCGAGGGCGCGTCGGTGCGGTACTGGCGACCGGCGGATGGGACATTGCAGTTCCTGCCTGGCCGACTCGAGGTGATGGCCGGTCGCGACGCCGGCCATGAGATTCGGTTCGTTCGCACACCGGGCCCGGATGGCACACGAGTGACATTCGGGCGCGCGGAGGGAGCGCCCTATCGTCACATCCAACTCCGTGAGCCAACGGTAAGCCGCACACATGCGCGAATGACGTTGGAGGTCATCCCGCGGAATGGCGCGGACGCGTCGACGAGCACCCCCCAATGGCGGCTCGAGAATCTGTCGGCGACGAACCCGGTGGTGGTGAACGGGAGGCCTCTCGGGGCAGACGAGGGCGAGCAGTGCTCGGTGACGCTCGAGGACGGCGACCGGATCGAGATGGGTGAGGTCGTGTTCCGATTTCGAGCGCGATAGGGGCGTCGAGCTGGCTGGTGGGGATGGCAAAGCCCCGGCGCTCCAAAGCGGAGCGCCGGGGCTTTTGTATGCCTAACAATCGAATGTGACTCGTGGATGGCGCGACACGTGAGTGGTTTTCCGCGACCCGGGGGTCGCTTACTCGCCGACTCCGTTAAGGAGGTGATCCAGCCGCAGGTTCCCCTACGGCTACCTTGTTACGACTTCGCCCCAGTCACTGCGCTCGCCTTCGGCCGCTTGGTCCTTGCGGTTCCGACACGGACTTCGGGCGCTCACAGCTTCCATGGCGT